>NZ_JBFULL010000015.1:0-59358 GCF_056400345.1 Microbacterium sp. P5_B6
GTGYGGGGGTGACGCCGGCGGCGACGGTGACGTCGGGCGCGGACGGGTCGTATGTGGTGCAGAACCTGCCGTATGGCACGTATCGGGTGCGTGCGGTGGSGGATCCGGCGCTGTATGTGCCGCAGTGGTTCTCGGGKCAGTCGGCGTTCGTGGACGCGTTCGATGTGGTGATCGGGGCGGGCTCGCACGTGCCRTCCGTCGACGTGTATCTGGCGGATGCGCAGGATTCGATTTCGGGGACGATCCGGTATGCGAATGACTCGGAGCCGATCGCGGGTGCGACGGTGSAGTTCTACGATGCGAGCGGTGCGGGGGTGACGCCGGCGGCGACGGTGACGTCGGGYGCGGACGGGTCGTATGTGGTGCAGAACCTGCCGTATGGCACGTATCGGGTGCGTGCGGTGGSGGATCCGGCGCTGTATGTGCCGCAGTGGTTCTCGGGTCAGTCGGCGTTCGTGGACGCGTTCGATGTGGTGATCGGGGCGGGCTCGCACGTGCCGTCCGTCGACGTGTATCTGGAGAAGGCACCTGATGTCCCGACGGGCTATCTCTCCGGCCGCGTCATCGACGGACCGACCGGCCAGCCGCTGGAGGGAGCCACCGTCGAACTGTTCGACGCAGACGGCGATGGAGTCACCCCCTTGGCATCGCAGCTCAGCGACGCCGCAGGGGGCTATGCCTTCCCCGGCCTCCTGCCCGGCGACTACGTCATCCGGGCGAGCTACCCCGGCGCCGTKGCCGGCTGGTACGGCGGCGGCAGCTTCGACGAAGCGACAGTCTTCGCCGTCCAGCCGGGAAGTGAGAGCACCGGGCTCCAGATCGCCCTGTGGTCGACGGTGAACAGCGTGACCGGGAACGTCTACGACGGAGCGACAGGTCTGCCTGTCGCCGGAGCGACAGTGGAGCTCTACGACGCGACCGGCGACGGCACGACTCCCGTCCTGACACTGGTCACTGACGCGGAAGGCAGGTATCAGGCGGACGACCTCGTCGCCGGCGACTACGCCGTGCGCGCCTCAGGAGTAGGACTCGTCCCGCTCTGGTACGCGGGGGCAGCCGACTTCGCGACGGCGAGCCCCCTGACGATCACCGCCGGTCAGCATCTCCTCAGCATCGACTTCCACCTGTGGACCGGGACTCGGACGATGAGTGGGACCGTGAGGGAGTGGGGGACGGGCCTGCCCGTTGAGGGCGTCGAGGTGCGCCTCTACCCGTTCTCTCCCGAAGACGCTCCTGCCGCGGCGACGACCGTGACCGACGCTGACGGACGGTACGAGTTCGTCGACTTCGATCCGGAGGGGACATTCCTCGTCGAGTTCCTTCCAGAAGGCGCTGCGGCGAGCTGGTACTACCAGTCGAGCTCCCGAGCGCTTGCGTCTGCACTCTTCTCTTCGGAAGCGGTGCATTTCGGCGGAGTGGACGGGTGGGTCGGCCAGCCCTCGTACTTCGACAGTGAAGGCACCGTCACGATCACCGGGTCGCCGTCACCGGGTCAAACCCTCACGGCCCACACCGAAGGTGTGTTCAGTCCCGAACCGGAAGCGCTCACCTATCAGTGGAGCGCGGACGGCATTCCGATCGACGGCGCTACGGGGCCGACGTACGTCGTGACACCGGCAGATCGCGGAGCCGACATCACCGTCACGGTTGTGGCATCCCGCACCGGGTACGAGGATGCTCAGTCGACAAGCCCGCCGGTGTTCGTTGCGCCCTACTCTCTCGCGGAGATCGCAGCCGCGCTGGATCTGGACGAGGGGATGTCGATCTCGTTGTTCGGCGGAAGCAGGGGCCTTGCTCTGTCGGACGCCGCGTTCACGGGATTCCCGCGGGCGGGGGGCGACTACGTCGTGCTCTCGACCGGCTGGGCGTCGCAGGTCATGCTGCCCGCCGAAACGAGCAAGTTCTTGAGCTCGAGCCTCAACGGGGGTGGCGTGGACGGCCACGATATGACCGGCATCACGATCTCGTCGACCGCTCCCGCAGGGAGCCAGTGCCTCGCCTTCGACCTGAAGTTCGGCTCGGAGGAGTTCCCCGAGTACGTGGGAAGCGCCTTCAACGATGTCTTCACCGCTGAATCCCCGGCGTCGGACATCCGCAAGCAGGGATCGGCCATCATCGCCCCGAACAATTATGCGTTCGACACCGAGGGCAACATCGTCAGCGTCAACGTCGTCGTCGGATTCGCGCCGGTAGCCGGCAACGCGATGGACGGCTGGACGCCATCGCTCACTGCGCGCGTGCCGCTCGGCACGGGTGAGACCCCTGTGATCCTGACGCTGCAGGACATCGGCGACAGCGCGTACGACTCAGCAGTGCTGCTCGACAATGTGAGGTTCATCCCCACAGCCGAGTGCGGCGGCGGCGGCACCACTCCGACCGAGCCGATCACGGGGCCCGCCCCGGTCATCCAGGTGGACCCCATCGTGCCGGGAAGTGACCCGACGCCGGCGGATGACGGTGTGACGGCGTGCAGTGTCCTCTCCGTCCTTCCGGGGGAGTGGGCTCCCGCGCCGGTCGACCTGACCTACCAGTGGAAGCTCGATGGCGTGCCCGTTGACGGGGCGACCGGCACGACGTTCCCGGTTCCGGCTGATGCCGCGGGCAAGGTCGTGACTGTCGTCGTCACCGGGTCGAAGGTCGGGTATCCGCCCGTGTCGATCGCCAGTGCGCCGACACCGCCCGTGACGCTCTGCGAGATCGTCGGCGCCGCGCCGACGATCGAGGGTGTGCCCGACGTGGGCGAGTCTCTCAGCGCCGTCATCGAACCGGAATGGGGACCCGCCCCGGTCGATGTGGAGTATGAGTGGCTGCGTAATGGAGTGCCGATATCGGGAGAGACACTCTCGACCTACATCGTCTCCCCGTCGGACGCAGGCCAGGAGATCAGCGTGCGCGTCACGGGTTCCAAGCCCGGATACGCTCAGCTCGCCCTGACGAGCAGCGCCCTCGTGATCGCCGGCGGTCTGCTCGACCTGGCGCCCGCGCCCGTGCCGACGATCACCGGCACTGCCGTGGTCGCGGGATCACTCTCGGTCGTCACAGGAATCTGGGGACCGGCCCCGGTGGATCTCGCGATCCAATGGCAGCGCGACGGTTCGCCGATCCCCGGTGCGCACGGGTCGTCGTACACCCCGACGGCGACGGACGCGGGGGCGCTGATCACTGTCGTCGTGTCCGGGTCGAAGGACGGCTACACGTCGGCGTCGCGGACGAGTGACCCGACCGGTCCCGTTCAGCTGGCAAACCTCGCGTCGGGTGTTCCCGTGCTCTCGGGCGCGGCGACGACATGCGGCATCCTGTCGCTGGACACGGGGTCATGGGGCCCGCCCCCGGTCGCCCTCACGATTCGCTGGTTCATCGATGACGTCGAGGTCCCCGGTGCCTCGACCACGACCTTCCCCGTGCCGCTGACCGCGCTCGGCGCGGAGGTCAAGGCCACGGTCACCGGCACCAAGGCCGGGTACCAGACTTCAACCGAGACGACCGATCCGGTCGGTCCCGTGATCGCCTGCACCCTGATCACAGCGGTGCCGATCGTCACAGGCACCGCCGTGATGGACGGAGAACTGACGGTCGATCCCGGCGTGTGGGGACCCGCACCCGTCGACCTCGGCCTCCAGTGGCTCCGCAACGGGGCGCCGATTCCTGGTGCCGTGGGTCTCACCTACCACCCGACCACGGAAGACGTCGGCACCGCGCTGCGGGCGGCGGTCACGGGAATGAAGGCCGGTTACGCATCCGCCACGACCACGAGCACGGCGGTGACGATTGCGGCGGGAGCCCTGACACCGGCACCCACTCCGGTGATCTCAGGCTCCGCCGTCGTGGACCAGACGCTGCTGGCGGACCTCGGGGTGTGGGGGCCGATGCCTGTGACCCTCGGTATCGAGTGGCTGCGGAATGGCGTGACGGTGTCCACCGCCGCGCAAGTGGCGCTCGCTCCGGCGGACGTCGGTGCGACGGTCGCGCTGCGCGTCACAGCATCCAAGCCCGGCTACACGACCGAGGTGCGCACCAGTTTCGGTCTCACCGTCGTGGCCGGTCAGCTCTCACCCGCGCCCACGCCGACCATCACGGGCGATCCTCGCGTCGGTCAGACACTCACCGCTGCGCCTGGCGTCTGGGGACCCGCCCCTGTCGCACTCGGATACCAATGGTCCGCCGAGGGGGTGCCGATCCCTGGTGCGACCGCTTCGACCTGGAGTGTGACGACCGCCTACGTCGGCGCGACGATCACGGTGACAGTGACCGGATCGAAGGCCGGCTACACGACAGCGGGGCGCACGAGCGCACCGACGGCGGCTGTCCAGGATGCTGTCCTCTCGCCCACTCCGGTTCCGACGATCTCCGGCGTGCCCGTGTTCGGCCAGACGTTGACCGTCAGCACAGGGACATGGGGTCCCGCTCCCGTCACGCTGGGAATCGAATGGCTGAAGGGCGGCGTGCCGATCGCGGGAGCCACCGGGACGAGCTACGCGCCAGTGGTGGCAGATGTCGGCTCCGACATCTCCGTCCGCGTCACCGGGTCCAAGCCGGGCTTCCCGAGCGTTTCACGGAGCAGCCTCGCGGTCACCATCCAGCCCGCCACCCTCACGCCGACGCCCACGCCGCAGATCGTCGGCACCGTCGCGGTCGGGGCAACCCTCTCCGCCTCGCTCGGAGCCTGGGGGCCGCAGCCGGTCGACCTGGCGATCGAGTGGCTGCGCAACGGCTCTGTCGTCTCGACCGCGTCCAGCCTGACTCTGACGGCGGGTGACGTCGGTGCGACCATCGCCGTCCGTGCCACCGGGACGAAGGCCGGTTACACGACCGCGGTGCGCACGAGTCCGGGTGTGACAGTGGCGCCGGGCACGTTGTCGCCCACCCCCACTCCCACGATCACCGGGCTCGCACTCATCGGCCAGACCCTCACCGCCGTGCCTGGCACATGGGGACCCGCTCCCGTCGATCTCGCGTACCAGTGGAGTTCGGGCGGCACGCCCATAGCCGGCGCGACGGATGCGACCCTCATCCTGACGTCCGGGCAACTGGGGCAGGCCATCACCGTGACGGTCACCGGAAGCAAGCCGGGCTACACCTCCGCGAGCCGCACCAGTGCGGCGACCGCTGCCGTGGTCAATCCGGTGCTGTCGCCCACTCCTGTTCCGACGATCTCCGGCAGCCCGATCGTGGGGCAGACGCTGACAGCAGCACCCGGAACGTGGGGCCCGGCACCTGTCGCGCTCGGCTACCAGTGGCGGGCGAACAATGTGGCGATCCCGGGAGCGACCGGAACGACCTGGGCCGTCACCGCCGCGTACGTCGGCCAGACCATCACGGTCACGGTCACCGGCTCCAAAGCCGGCTACCCGTCGGTCAGCCGGACGAGCGCCCCGACCGCACCGGTGTCGAACCCGGTGCTCGCACCGACGCCCGTGCCGACCATCTCGGGCCTGCCCGAGGTCGGCAGGGTGCTCACGGCCGTCCCGGGCACCTGGGGCCCTGCGCCCGTCTCGCTCGCGTACCAGTGGCTGCGCAACGGAACGCCCATCCCGGGAGCGAACAAGTCGACCTACGACGTGCGCACGGCCGACCTCGGCGCTCGCATCTCGGTGCAGGTGACGGGAACGAAGCCCGGCTATGCCGCAGTCTCCCGGACAAGTGCGGAGACCTCTCCTGTCACCCTGCAGTCCTGGGCGGTCGCCCCGACCCCGACGATCTCGGGAACGCTCAAGGTCGGCTCCACGCTCACGGCGAGCCCGGGCTCGTGGAGTCCGGCACCAGGTGCCTTCGCCTACCAGTGGTACGCCGACGGCGTCGCGATCCCCCTCGCAACGGGTTCCACGCTGGCGCTCAACGGCGCTCGCGCGGGTGATCGCATCACGGTAGCCGTCACCGCGACCGGAGCCGGAATGCAGCCCACGACTCGGACGAGTGCCCCCACGGCGCCGATCGCATCGGGGACGCTCACGATCGGCGACACCCCCTGGATCACCGGCACCACGACGGTGGGGAGCACCCTCCGCGTCCACGTGGGCACGGGTTGGGGGCCGACGCCCGTCCAGGCGACCTTCATCTGGAAGCGCGACGGGGCTGCCATCCCCGGCGCCACGGGTACTTCGGACTTCTGGACTTACAAACTCACCGCCGCCGACCGGGGGCACCGCATCACCGTCACCGTCATCTTCGAGAAGATCGGATACACATCCGTCACGCGGACGACCGCACAGACGGCCGTCGTGAAATGAGGGCGCCGGGGTGCTGAATCCAGCGGCGGACCGAGGGCGCTCGGACGGCCGCCCGGCGTCACATCAGGGCGCGCACACTCGCGTAGCCGTCGGCGATGACATCTGGCGTCGACGGGTCGCCGCCGAACACCCGCGTGGTCTGGACGTCGGCGGCCCACCGCGTCCAGCCGGGGGCGCCATCGCGGATGAGCGCCGTCGCGGCGCCGTGCACCGCGGCCGCTAGGGCGCGAGGCGGCTCGTCGCCGGTGATGGCGGTGACGCCGTCGGCATCGAGGCAGTCGAACCAGAACGGCACGTCGAGGCAGTGCAGCGCCCAGCCCCTCGTGGGCGAGGCCCACGAGAAGCGGTACACCCAGGTGCCCGCATCCGGACCTGCCGCGCCGCGCGCGCTCGCGATCGTGACAACGGCGGTGCGGAACATCTTGTCGGTCATGAAGTGCCCGATGATCGCACCGGTGCCCTTCTTGCGGGTCGCCGCGTTGTCGGCGAGGTAGGCGCGACGTGCGGCTCCCTTGAGTCCGAACCTGGCGAGGGCGAGCCCCGCCGGGATGAGCCGCAACTTGCCCTTGGCCTGATCCATGACCATGGTGAACTCGTCGTCCGTCGCACCGAGGACGAGCGGCTTGTCCGAGCCGATCCCCCCGCGCAGCGCGTCGATGGTGCGTCGCGGGATGAGGTCGCCGTCGATCATCGGCCCCCAGGGCAGCCCCTCCTCGATGAGCGCGGTGATCCCGGCGAGCGGGCTGCCATCGCCCGAGGCGGCCTTCTCCTGCAGTTCGAGCAGGCGGTCCTCGGGCACGGATGCGAACCCCGCGCGTGTCGGCTCGACGCCGGCGAGGTCGGCGAGGCGTACGGCGAGCGTGCGGGCGCGCTCGGATGCGACGTCACCGAGCGCACCCGAGAGCGCCCACACGGCATGGAAGAGATGCTGGGCTGCGGGCATGCCCAGGAGTGTCAGCACCGCCCCGCCACCCGCGGACTGGCCTGCGATCGTCACGCGTGCCGGGTCGCCTCCGAAGGAGGTGATGTTGTCGCGCACCCATTCGAGGGCGGCGATCCAGTCGCGCACGCCACGGTTCGAGGGAGCGCCCTGGATGTGCCCGAAGCCGTCGAAGCCCAGCCGGTACGAGACCGAGACGGTCACCACACCGTCGCGGTTGAATGCTCGGCCGTCGTACCAGGGGCTCGCAGGCGAGCCGGCGAGGTAACCGCCGCCGTGGATGTAGACGAGCACGGGCAGAAGAGCCGCGCGATCGCCCGGCCGCGGCGTGAAGACGTTGACGTTGAGCGTCGACTCGCCGGGGATCGAGGGCTCGGGAATCAGCGTGATCCCTTTGTCGCCACGCTGGGCGGTCGCACCGTATTCGAGCGCGTCGCGCACGCCGTCCCAAGGCTCGGGCGGCAACGGGGCGGCGAATCGCAGGTCGCCCACCGGCGCCTGTGCGAACGGGATGCCGAGGAAGGCCGCGGATGCCGTGGCCGCGCCGGGCTCGCCGCGCCAGAAGCCGCGCACCCGTCCGGGGGCGATCGATACGACGGGAGCCTGCGTCTCGGTGATCATTCGGGGTTCCGTTCGGTGGTCGGGCGCGTGAGCGCGTCGAAGAGCTGGGCGACGATGCCCGCCATGTCGATGTCGGGCTCGAGCATCCATTGGAGTTGGAGGCCGTCCGAGACGGCCTGAAGGATGCGGGCGAGGGTGTCGGGGGCGATGCTGCCCGCGATCTCGCCGTTTTCGAGACGCTCGGCGAGCGCGGCCGCGAACAGGCCGCGCAGGTTCTGTCCTCTGTCGAGGAAGAACCGGTGGGCCGGATGCTGCGGATCGGCGGCGTCGACGGAGAGCTGGGAGTACAGCTGCACGAGTCCGGGGACGTCGCTGTTGTGGCGGATGACGGCGACATAGCCGTCCCGCAGTGCCGCCACCGTGGGGTGCTCCACTGTCGTCACGCCGTAGTGGGCCACGTCGACGTCATCCCGCTTGCGGACGATCTCGGTGAAGAGCTCCTCCTTGCTGTCGAAGTAGTGCAGGAGCCCGGCTTGGCTGAGGCCCACGGCATCCGCCAGCTCTTTCACGGATGCGCCGCGGTAGCCCTCGCGCGCGATCACCTCGAGTGCGCGCTCGAGGATCTCCTCGCGCTTCGCAATGCCCTTCGCGTAGGAACCGCGTCGTCCCTCCTGCATCTTCGCCATGGTGCCAATGTAAACCGAATAACGTTTGATTTTCAAAACCAAGCGCCGTAAGGTTTCTCATGCGACCCACCGCCGAGTCGTCACGCAACCATCGAGGACCACGAAATGACACTGCCGTCACAATCCATCCCGCCCGTCGAAGACGTGGATGTGGCCGATATCGCCTTCATCGAGCAGGCCGCGGGCAACGACGACCCGCCCACGCCGATCAAGGGCGTCCGCCGCCTGCTGTGGTGGATCATCCCGTCGAACTTCGCGATCTTCCTCATCTGGGGCGCCGTTCCCGGCATCCTCCTCCCTGCGCAGATCACCGGCCTCGACCCGGCGAACAAGGTCATGAACCTCGCCATCGTCGCCACGGTCGGCTCCTTCGCCGCGATGCTCGCACAGCCGATCGCCGGCCAGGCCTCGGACCGCACCCGCTCGCGCTTCGGCCGTCGTGCGCCATGGATCATGATCGGCTCACTTGCCGGCGGCCTCGCCCTCGTCGGGCTGGCGTTCGCGAACACCTTCATCGGCATCCTGATCGCGATGACGCTCATTCAGATCTGCTTCAACTTCGCCCAGGGACCGCTCAGCGCCATCCTCCCCGACCGTGTCCCGATCGCCCGTCGCGGCACCTTCTCCGCGCTCTCCGGAATCGGCCTCATGGTCGGCGCCCTCGGTGGCTCCATCATCGGCTCGCTGTTCCTGCACAGCATCGCCCTCGGCTACGTCATCTTCGCCGTGTTCTCGCTCGTCACGCTCTCGCTGTTCGTGCTCCTCAACCCGGACTACTCCAGCAAGGACCTCCCGCGGGAGCCGTTCAGCTTCGTGGACTTCTTGAAGACGTTCTGGGTCAACCCGGTCAAGCACCCCGACTTCTTCTGGGCCTTCACGGGCCGCCTGCTCCTCTACACCGGCTACTTCACCGTCACGGGGTACCAGTTCTTCATCCTCACCGACTACCTCGGCGTCGAAGACCCCGCCACCGTGATCCCGCTGCTCGGCATCCTGAGCCTCGTGGGCATCCTCGTCTCCACGGTCGTGGCAGGGCCCCTCTCCGACCGGATCGGACGCCGCAAGCCGTTCATCTTCGGCTCCTCGGTGTTCGTCGGCCTCGCGATGCTCATCCCGATCATCTCGCCCACCATCGGCGCCTGGATGCTCATGACCTTCATCTCGGGCTTCGGCTTCGGCATGTTCCAGGCGGTCGACACTGCTCTGATGAGCCAGGTGCTGCCCTCGGCCAAGTCCTTTGCGAAGGACCTCGGCGTCGTGAATATCGCGGCGACGCTGCCGCAGATGCTGGCTCCCGCCGTTGCCGGCGCGATCGTCCTCACGTTCGGCTACGTCGGGCTGTTCCCCGTCGGCATCGTCCTGAGCATCCTCGGCGCCTTCGCGGTCCTGCCGATCAAGGCATCCCGCTGATCCGCGGGACCCACCTCCACGCATATAGATACGAAAGCAGCGGAAATGACTGACACCGTCACCCTGACCGACGTCGCGGACCTCGTCGCCGACCTCACCCTCGAAGAGAAGGCCTCGCTCACGAGCGGTGCGAGCTTCTGGACGACCAAGCCGGTCGAGCGGGTGGGCATCCCCGCCGTCATGCTCACCGACGGCCCGCACGGCCTGCGCAAGCAGGCGCAGGGCGGCGACCACCTCGGTCTCGGCGACAGCGTCCCGGCCACGTGCTTCCCGCCGGCGGTCGCGCTCGGCTCCTCGTGGGACGTCGACCTGGCCGAGCGCGTCGGCGCAGCCCTCGGGGTCGAGTCGTCGATCGAAGACGTCGCGGTCATCCTCGGACCGGGCGCCAACATCAAGCGGTCGCCGCTGTGCGGGCGCAACTTCGAGTACCTCTCCGAAGACCCCATCGTCTCTGGCGTGATGGGCGCCGCGCTGGTCAACGGCATCCAGTCGACCGGCGTCGGTGCCTCGCTCAAGCACTTCGCGGCGAACAACCAGGAGAACGACCGCATGCGGTCCTCGAGCGACATCGACCCACGCCCGCTGCGCGAGATCTACCTGCGCAGCTTCCAGCGGGTCGTCGAGGACGCGCAGCCGCACACCGTGATGTGCGCGTACAACCGCGTCAACGGCGTGTATGCGTCCGAGAACCCGTTCCTGCTCACCCAGGTGCTGCGCGATGAGTGGGGCTTCGAGGGTCTCGTGGTCTCGGACTGGGGCGCGGTCAACGAGCGGGTCGCCGCCCTCGCCGCCGGCCTCGACCTCGAGATGCCCTCCAATGGCGGAGCGACGGATGCCGAGCTCGTCGCCGCGGTGCGCGACGGGTCGCTCGACGAGAAGCACCTGGATGCCTCGGCCGGGCGCGTCGCGACGCTCGCGCTGCGGTGGGCCGAGACGGAGCGCGTCGAAGGACCGCTCGACGTCGACGCCCACCACGCCCTGGCTCGCGAGGCCGCCGGGCGCTCGATCGTGCTGCTGCGCAATGAAGCCCCTCGACCGGCTGGTGACCCCGTCGAAGCTCAGGGACCGCTCCTCCCGCTCGAGGCCGACGCCTCTCTCGCGGTGATCGGCCTCTTCGCCGACGAGCCGCGCTACCAGGGCGCGGGCTCGTCGATGATCCACCCGACGCGCCTCGACGACGCCCTCAGCGCGATCCGCCAGGTCGCGACCGACGTCACCTACGCGCAGGGCTTCACGACCGCCGTCGACGCCGATCCCGCCGAGACGGCGCGCCTGCGCGACGAGGCCGTGGCCGCGGCATCCGCTGCCCGCACCGCCGTCGTGTTCATCGGCCTGCCGGCGCGGCTGGAGTCAGAGGGCTACGACCGCGACGACATCGACCTGCCGGCTGACCAGCTCGCGCTCGTCGACGCGGTACTCGGGGCGAACCCGCGCACCGTCGTCGTGCTCTCCAACGGGAGCGTCGTCGCGCTGCCGTTCGCGGACCGCGTGCCCGCGATCGTCGAGGCCTGGCTGCTCGGGCAGGCCGGCGGCTCCGCGACCGCGGACGTGCTCTTCGGCTCGGTCAACCCCTCGGGCAAGCTCGCCGAGACGGTGCCGCTGCGGCTCGAAGACACCCCGGCGTTCCTCAACTTCCCGGGCGAGGACGGCCATGTCCGCTACGGCGAGGGGCTGTTCGTCGGCTACCGCTGGTACGAGGCGCGCCGCATCCAGGTCGCCTTCCCGTTCGGCCACGGCCTCTCGTACACGACGTTCGCATACTCGGATGCCGCCGCCTCGGTGACCGCGGACGGCGACGTGGAGGTGCGCGTCACCGTCACGAACACGGGGGAGCGGGCCGGCCGCGAGGTCGTGCAGGCGTACACGTCGCTGCCCGGCTCGGCCGTGCAGCGCGCGCCGAAGGAGCTCAAGGCCTTCGCGCTGGTCGCGCTCGAGGCGGGGGAGTCGCGCGAGGTCGCGCTCACGGTGCGTCGCTCCGACCTGGCCTACTGGCACGTCCGGGCCGACCGCTGGGTCGTCGAGGGCGGCGACTACGTCGTTGCGATCGGAGCCTCGAGCAGCGACATCCGCTCGACCGTCGAGGTCGCGGTCGACGGCGACGCCCTCTCGCTTCCGCTCACCCGCGAGTCCTCGCTCGGCGAGGTGTTCGCTCACCCGGTCGCGGGGCCCATGGTGCAGGCCGCGATGGCCGGCATGGCCGAGATGATGGAGGGTGCGGCGTCGATCATGCCCGAGGGCGTCTCGATGGACAAGATGATGGAGTCGTTCCCCGTGGGCCGCATCGGCATGATGGCCGGCGGCTCGGTCAGCCCCGAGATGATCGACGGCCTGATCGCGATGGCGAACGCCTCGCAGCAGTAGGACGGGCGGCGCTGCCGGGGTCAGGGGGGCTGCCGTGTCGGCCGCCGGCACCACGACCGACCGCCGGCGCCTCATACGCGACCGATGCCCCGGCACAGTGCGTGCCGGGGCATCCGTCGTCCCTGCCTTCGACTGCCCTCCTCCGATCGGGAGGCATCGTCCCCGATCGGAGGAGGATTTCGGGCAACGGGTCCTCCGGTGCCGGCATTCTCCTCCGCAAGGCCCCGCGGCGATCAGTTCGTGACCTCCTCCGCAAGGCCTCGCGCCGATCAGCTCGTGACCTCCTCCGCAAGGGCCCGCGGGTCAGCTCTTGACGAAGGCGAGCAGCGCTTCAGTCACCTCGGCGGCGTGGGTCAGCAGCAGCCCGTGGGGGGCGCCCTGGATCTCGACGTACGTGGCGTCGGGAAGGAGGTCCTTGAAGCGGCGTGCCGTCGCATCGATCGGCAGGATGTTGTCGGCCGTGCCGTGGAGGATCAGCGCCGGCACGTCCACCTTGGGGATGTCGGCCCGGAAGTCCGTCGGCCACGTCAGCGGGGCGGCGGCGATCGCGTAGTTGCCCGCCTGGTTGGCGACCTGCACGCTGGCGTCGAGCGCCTCCTGCGAGATCCGCGAGCCGAGGTTCTCGTCGAGGTTGTAGAAGTCCTTGTAGAAGGCGGTCAGATACGCCCAGCGGTCCTCGGCGACCTGCGCCGCGACGCCGTCGAAGAACTCCTGCGGTCCCGCGCCCTCCGGGTTGTCGTCGGTGATGAGCAGGAACGGCTCGAGCGACGCGAGGAAGGCCGCCTTCGCCACGCGGCCGCTGCCGTAGTTCGAGATGTAGCGCGCGACCTCGCCCGTGCCCATTGAGAACCCGACGAGGATCACATCGTCGAGGTCGAGCTGGGTCAGCAGCGAGTCGAGGTCGGCCGCGAACGTGTCATAGTCGAAGCCCGAACCGACCTTGGTGGACGAGCCGAAACCGCGCCGGTCGTACGCGATGACCCGGTAGCCGGCATCCAGCAGAGCCGCGGCCTGCTTGTTCCAGGATTCCCCGTTGAGCGGGAACCCGTGGATCAGCACCACGGGCTGTCCCGACCCCTGGTCGGTGTAGAAGAGCTTGATGTCGACCGAGTTCTCGGTTCCGACGGTGATGTACGCCACTGCTGCTCCCATCTGGCGGAGCGGGTTGCTTCCCCGCTCTCTGCCCCTCGACGATAGGGGTCGGCGAGCGGGCCCCGCCAGGGCTTGCGCCTCACGCGTTCATGAACACCGGATGCCGGGGCCCGGATGCCACCGCGCGATCCCGCCGCCCGCTGCCGGGCGTGTCCATACCATGAGCCTCCATCTGCCCGACGAGCACGTGGGGATCCCCCACGTGCTCGTCGGTCCAGTGGAGGCTCACCGCATGGGCCGCGTGCGTCGCGACCGCCGGGGGCTTCGCCGGGCCCGCACCCGCCCGCACCCGCACCCGCGGCCGCGCCCGGGCTCAGGCGTCGCGGCGGGCACCGTCCGACGGAGTGACGGTGAAGATGTGCGGAGCCCCGAAGCCGGAGGCCGCGAACGCGGCGGTGACAGCATCCGTCACCTGCTGCACGCGGTCGTGCGAGACCAGAGCGATGGCCGCCCCGCCGAAGCCGCCCCCGGTCATGCGGGCGCCCACGGCGCCCACGGCCAGCGACGTCTCGACGGCGGTGTCGAGTTCGGGGACCGAGATCTCGAAGTCGTCGCGCATCGAGACATGGGACGCGACGAGGAGATCGCCGATCGCCTCGGGGCCCTGCTCGCGGAGCGTCTGGACGGTGTCGAGCACGCGCTGGTTCTCGGTGACGATGTGACGCACCCGTCGGAAGGTGACGTCGTCGAGCAGCTCCTGAGCCTTCGGGAGGTCGTCCACGCTGAGATCGCGAAGAGCCGGCACGCCCATCGTCCGGGCGCCCAGCTCGCACGACGCGCGGCGCTCGCGGTAGCCGCCGGTGGAGTGCGAGTGCGTGACCTTCGTATCGATCACGAGCAGCTCGAGGCCGGCGCCGGCGAAGCCAAGATCGACGACCTGGGCCTCGAGGGATCGGCAGTCGAGGAAGATCGCCGCGTCGGGACGCCCGAGCATCGACGACATCTGGTCCATGATCCCGGTCGGCGCGCCGACGGCCTCGTTCTCGGCCGTGCGCCCCACCTTCGCGAGGGCGACGCGGTCGAGCCCGAGGCTCCAGGTCGCATCGAGCGCCGAAGCGACCGCCCCCTCGATGGCCGCGGAGGACGAGAGCCCGGCGCCGACGGGCACGTCTGAGGCGATCGCGAGGTCGACACCGGTGAGGGATGCCGCATCCGCCCCCGTCGCGCTGATCAGCGCCCAGGCGACGCCGAGCGGATACGTCGCCCACTCGGGAACGTCGTCACGGAGCGCCGGGAAGTCCAGCTCGCTCAGCGCGACCTCGGCCACCTCGTCGTCGAACGTCGAGGCGACGCGGATCCGCGCGTCGTCGCGCTCGCCGAGTGCGATGTACGTGCGGTGCTCGATGGCGAAGGGGAAGACGAACCCGTCGTTGTAGTCGGTGTGCTCGCCGATGAGGTTGACGCGGCCGGGGGCCGACCAGATTCCGGTGGGCTCGCTGCCGGTCAGCTCGGCGAAGAGGCGACGGGCTGCGGCATCCGGAGTCGATTCGGGGCTGTTCACAGCGATACTCCTTCTACGGCGTCGCGGAGGCGTGCGGCCGAGGTCTCGGGCGGGACGTCGCCGATCCAGGCGCCCATGGCAGCCTCGGACCCGGCGAGGAACTTGAGCTTGTCGGCGGCGCGACGGGGGCTGGTCAGCTCGAGGTGCAGCCGCACCGAGTCGCGCCCGGCGTGCACGGGGGCCTGATGCCAGGCGGCGATGTACGGAGTGGGCGAGTCGTAGACCGCGTCGACGCCTCGGAGGAGCCGCAGATAGAGAGGTGCGAGCTCGTCGCGCTCGGCATCCGTCGTCTCGGTGAAATCCGCCACGTGCCGGTGCGGCAGCAGGTGCACCTCGAGCGGCCAGCGCGCGGCGAACGGGACGAAGGCGGTCCAGTGCTCGCCCTGCAGGATCACGCGCTCTGAGCGGCGCTCGAACTCGAGGATGCGCTCGAACAGGTCGGGAGCGGTGCGATCGATCGTGTCGAGCAGGCGGGTCGTGCGGGGGGTGATGTACGGATACGCGTAGATCTGGCCGTGCGGGTGGGGAAGGGTCACGCCGATCGCCTCACCGCGATTCTCGAATGGGAACACCTGCTCGACGCCGGGGAGGCCCGAGAGCGCGGCGGTGCGGTCGGCCCAGGCCTCGATCACGGTGCGAGCCCGCGTCGCCGACAGCGTGCCGAACGAGCCGGACTGCTCAGGGCTGAAGCAGACGACCTCGCAGCGTCCGACGCTCGTGCGGGTGCGACCGAGCCCGAGGGCGTCGAGATCGTCGAGACCGCGCGGCGGGTCGACCGCAGCGGGTGCGGTCCCGTGGGCCTCGGCGAGGGCGGGGCCGAACGACGGCGACTTGTTCTCGAAGACGGCGACGTCGTAGAGCGACGGGATCTCGCTCGGATTGGTCGGCGTCTGGGGAGCGAGCGGGTCGAGCTCGGCGGGGGGCAGGAACGCGCGATTCTGCCGGGCGGCGGCGACCGAGATCCAGTCTCCCGTGAGGACGTCCAGCCGCATCGTCGCAGTCTCAGGTCGCGGATCGAGCGTGCGGGCGTCGATGGCACGCTCGTCGCCGAGCGAGGTTCCCGGGTCGTCGAAGTAGATGAGCTCGCGACCGTCCGCGAGGCGGGTAGGCCGCTTGACGACGCCGGCGCCGAGAGTGAGGGCGGGGGACGACTGCGTCCCATACTCAGGCATGTTCACGTCAACATGGTAGCCGACTCGCTATGTTAGCGTCAACATACCTGAGCAGTTTTCGCGGGACGAAGGGGACGCTGGTGGCACGACGGATTTCGATGGCCGATGTCGCGGCCCTGGCGGGCGTCTCAGGGCAGACGGTCTCCCGGGTCGTGAACGACAGCCCGCGCGTCGACCCGGCCACCCGGGCCAAGGTGGAATCCGCCATGGAGCGCCTCGGCTACCGCCCGCACCGGGCGGCGCGAGCGCTGCGCACCGGCCGCACCCAGACCATCGGGCTCGTCGCCTCCACCCTCGCGACGATCGGCAACTCCCGCATGCTGCAGGCTGTGGCCGACGCCGCCGCCGCGCGGGGCTATGCCCTCGTGGTCGTGACGCTCGGGGGAGGGTCCGATGTCGCCGCGGCCTTCGAGCGTCTGCGTGATCAGGGCGTCGACGGCGCGATCGTCCTGAATGAGGCGACGGACCTCGTGCGGGATGCCGCCACCCCGGTCGACGTCGCGCTCGTGGTGGTGGACGCCCCCCGCGACGAGCGGTTCGGGGTCGTCGTCACCGACCATGCCGGCGGAGCGCGCGTCGCGACGGAGCATCTGCTGTCGCTCGGGCACTCCACGGTCCACCACGTGCGCGGGCCGATCGGCTCGTTCGCCGCCGGCGAGCGCGAGCGGGGATGGCGCGAGGCGCTCGCCGCCGCCCGGCTCGAGGCGCCCGCAATTCTGCAGGGGGACTGGAGCGCGGCTGCCGGTCACGTCGCCGGCGTCGCCCTCGCCGCCGACCCCGGTGCCACAGCGGTCTTCTGCGCGAACGACCAGATGGCCCTCGGTGCGCTGCGGGCGTTCGCGGATGCTGGGCGGCCGGCCCCGGACGGCGTGAGCATCGTCGGGTTCGACGATGTCGCCGATGCCGCCGACTACCGCCCTCCGCTCACCACGGTCCGCCAGGACTTCGACCGGCTGGGGGCGCAGGCCGTCGCGCAGCTCGTCGAGCAGATGGATGCCGGCGAGCAGCGCTTCGAGACGGTGCCCACCGCGCTGGTCCTGCGCGAGAGCACGGGCCCGGCCCAGCACTGAGTGCCTCTGGCCTGAGGAGTTGAAGTCCTACCCCGCTCGCGGCATGTCCCACTTTCGCTCGCCTGGGCCTGCGGCATCCGGTCGAAATCGGGACATGGTTTGACTCCGGCGCGCCGTCGCAAGCTCACCGAGTTCTGCGTCCGCGGCATGTCCCACTTTCGCTCGCCCGGGGCTGCGGCATCCGGTCGAAATCGGGACATGGTTTGACTCCCGCCCGCCGGCGCAAGGTCACCGAGTTCTGCGTCCGCGGCAGGTCCCACTTTCGCTCGCCTGGGGCTGCGGCATCCGGTCGAAATCGGGACATTAACCAGGCGGCTGCCCCACGCTGACGTCAGACAGAGGCGGCGCGGCGCGCTTCCCAGCCGGTGCGGACCATCTCGTCGACCGAGTACCGGTTCGCCCAGTCGAGGTCGCGGGCGGCGAGCTCACCGGTGGCGACGATCCGGTCGGGGTCACCGGGGCGGCGGGGACCGATCTCGGGCGTGAAGTCGATGCCCGTCACGCGGGCCATCGCGTCCATGATCTGCCTGACAGACAGCCCGTTCTTCGAGCCGAGGTTGTATGCGGCCTCCACGGGCTCGCCGGCCGCGAGGCGCTGCGCCGCCACGACGTGAGCGGCGGCGATGTCGGCGACGTGCACATAGTCGCGCACGTTGGTGCCGTCCTCGGTGTCGTAGTCGTCGCCGTTGATGCGTGGCGTCCGGCCCTCGAGGAGCGCCTCGAACACGAGCGGGAAGAGGTTGTGCGGGCTCGTGTCGTAGACGGCCGGGTCGCCGGAGCCGACCACGTTGAAGTACCGCAGCGACGTGTGCCGGAGCGGATGCTGCGACTCGGCCGTCGCGGTCGCCTGGTCGCGCAGCAGCCACTCGCCGATGAGCTTGGACTCGCCGTAGGGCGACGCGGGCCGCTTGGGGAGGTCCTCCGTCACGAGCGGAACATCGGGTGTGCCGTAGACGGCAGCGGACGACGAGAAGACGATGTGCGCGACATCCGCCGCCTGCATCGCCTCGAGCACGACGCGCGTGCCCTCGACGTTCTGCGCGTAGGTGTGCAGCGGGCGCTGCACCGAGACGCCGGCGTACTTGTAGCCGGCGACGTGGATGACGCCTTCGACGGCGTGGTCGCGAAGAGCCCGCTCCAATAAGTCGCGATCGAGGATCGTGCCGCGCACGAAGGGCACGCCCTCGGGCACGAAGCCCTCATGGCCGCTCGACAGATCGTCGATGACGACCGGGGAGAGGTTCGCCGCCGCGAGGGCGCGGACGACGTGAGCTCCGATATAGCCGGCACCGCCGGTGACAAGCCAAGACATGGCTCCATTGTGCCGGGTCGAGGTGGGGCGGCCGACCGGGAGCGCGGTGCGCAGTGGGTGAACCTGGCAGCGGAGATCGTCCTCGGCGCGCCGCGGCATCCGGAATCCGCTCGGCGTGTTGCGTGCGAGATCCGCTGCGGTGCACGCCAACACGCGAGCGGGCCGCCCGGGAGAACTCCCGGACGGCCCGCGGGCCAGAGCCGCGATCAGCGCACGGTCACCGTCACCGGCTTGGACTGCGTCGCACCGGCGGCGTTCGCGAACTCCGCGACATACGTGCACGCAAGCGATCGATAGAACGTTTCAGAATTTGTTGCGAGGCCTTGCGCCGTGACGAGGACCTGGGTTACCGTTCATGGGAAATCGCTTTCCCGTTCCTTTCCTGGAGTGTCTCGCACATGCGCTCACCAGGCCGCTTCCGGCCTCCGGAAGTCCTCGACCTCGCCGTCGGCATGTATACGGACCGCGCCGGCGGCGAGCCCCCTCCGGGCCGCGGCGGCGCCGTTCCCGCGGGTCCGAAATCCCTGGCCTGACCTGCGGTGAACCGGCGACCGGCTAGGGTGTAAAACGTTTCACAAGGACGAGGACGGCACATGGCGAGACGAGTGGGCATCAAGGATGTGGCGGCGCGCGCCGGCGTGTCGATGAGCTCGGTCTCGAACGCGCTGAATCGGCCGGAGCGGGTCGGCGACGACATCGTCGAACGCGTGCGCGCAGCTGTGGACGAACTCGGCTATGTGCCGCTCCAGGCCGCGCAGCAGCTGCGCATCGGGCGGAGCGGGCTGCTCGGCATGACGGTCATCAACATCACCAACCCCTTCTTCGCGGATCTCGTCAGCGGAGCCGAGGATGCAGCCGGCACCGGCGTGCGCGTGCTCGTCGGCAACAGCGACGATGACGAGGAGAAGGAGCGGGAGTACTTCCGGCTCTTCGAGCGCGTCCAGGTCGAAGGCGCGCTCGTCTCGCCGTTCGGCGAAGACGGCGAGCGGCTCGCGCGGCGGCTGGCACGCAGCATCCCCGTCGTCCTCGTCGATCGGGTGGATGATCAGGGCGTGCTCGATTCGGTGTCATTCGACGACGTGGCGGGGGGTCGCATGGCCGCCGAGCACCTCATCTCACTGGGACGCACCCGGCTCGCGTTCTTGGGGGCGCGCGAAGAGGTCCGGCAGGTGCGCGAGCGGCTCGAAGGCGTCCGCCAGGCCGTCGAGGACCATCCCGGCGTCAGCCTCGAGCTGATGTGGAGCCAGCGGACGACCCTCGATCGCGGCGTGTCGATGGGCGCCACGATCGCGGACCGTCCGGCGGCCCACCGTCCGGACGGGGTCGTGACAACCAATGATCATCTGGCCTGCGGCGTGGTGCACGGCCTGCTGCGCGGCGGGATGCGGGTGCCTGAGGACGTCGCGGTGGTCGGGTACGACGACATCGAGTTCGCCGCCGTCGCCGCCGTGCCGCTGACCTCGGTGCGCCAGCCGGCTCGCGAGATGGGCCGTGCCGCCGGACTTCGCCTCATGAAGCTCATCTCGGGCGAGGCGCAGGCGTCGGGTCATGCGATCCGGTTCGACCCTGAGCTCACCGTGCGCGCGTCCACCATCGGGTACAGCTGACCCGACGGCGGCGGCGGAAGGCGGGCCGCGGACGGCCGACGCCGACCCCGGCGCCCGCGCCCCGCGCCCCGCGCCCGACGCCCGACCGCCGACGGCCGGCCGCAATCGGCTCTACGGCGTCCGGAGGGCCCCGTTCCGGCGGTGCGGAAGTCGCGCGAGCGATGCGTCGCGCAGCACCTCGGGGAGCAGCGCTTCAGGCGCATCCTGGAAGACGAGCGGCCGGAGGAACCGGCGGATCGCCGTCGCGCCGACCGACGTGTGCAGCGACGTGGTGGCAGGCCACGGGCCCCCGTGCTGCTGCGACCACGTGACCGCGACGCCCGTGGGCCAGCCGGCGAACAGCACGCGTCCCGCTTTGAGCTGCAGCACCGACAGGATGTCGGCGACATCGTCGCCGGGCTGGGAGTGCAGCGTCGCCGTCAGGCTTCCGGGCACCGCCTCGAGCGCGCGCTGCAGATCGTCGGGCCCGTCATACCGCACGAGGAGCGTCACGGGTCCGAAGCACTCCTCCAGCAGCACGTCGGGCCGGTCGGCGACGGCCGAGGCATCCGTCGCGAGGACGACGGGCTCCGCAGCGGTGCCCGGCGCGGACTGCGAACCGGCGACGATCTCGACCGAGGAGTCGCCCACGAGCCGGTCGATCCCCTCGGGGAAGGCGGCCGTGATCCGATCGGTCAGCAGCGGGCCGCCAACGGCTCCGCCGAAATGCTCGGCGACCGCGGCCTCGAAACCGGCGCCCCGGGGAATGAAGACCACGCCCGGCTTCGTGCAGAACTGGCCGACGCCCATCGTGAACGAGCCGACGAGGCCCTTCGCCAGCTCGTCACCGCGCTCGGCCGCCGCGGCGGGCGTCACGACGACGGGGTTCACGCTTCCGAGCTCGCCGTAGAACGGGATGGGGTCGGGCCGGCCGCTCGCCAGGTCGAACAGGGCGCGGCCCCCGCCGAGCGATCCGGTGAAGCCTGCGGCCTGGACGACGGGATGCTGCACGAGGGCGTTGCCGGCATCCCTCCCCTCGATGAGCGCGAGCGAGCCGGCCGGAGCACCCGCCGCGTCGAGAGCAGCGGCGACGATCTCGGCGGTGCGGCGCGAGAGCTCGGGGTGCCCGGAGTGCGCCTTGACGATGACGGGGCAGCCGGCCGCGAGAGCGGACGCGGTGTCACCGCCCGCCACCGAGAACGCGAACGGGAAGTTCGACGCCGAGAACACCGCGACCGGTCCCACGGGAATCAGCAGGCGGCGGAGCTCCGGCCGCGGCGGCGTCGCCGAGGGGTCGGCGTCGTCGATGGTCAGCTCGAGGTAGGAGCCCTCCTCGACCACGCCCGCGAACAGGCGGAGCTGTCCGGTGGTGCGACCGACCTCGCCGCGCAGTCGCGCCGTTCCGAGTCGCGTCTCGCGGTCGGCGATCTCGACGAGCTCGTCCGCCGATGCCTCGAGGGCGTCAGCGGCCGCGCGCAGCCAGCTCGCGCGCTCCGCTGCGGTCGAGGCGCGCCAGACAGGCGCCGCGGCGGCTGCCGCGTGCGCGAACGCTTCGAGCTCGGCGTCGGTCGTCAGGTGAGCGGTGATAGTGGTCATGTGTCGATTCCCTCCAGGGAGATCAGTGAAAGTCAGCGGAAGCGGATGCCGAGCCCCAGGTGCGGGACGACCGTGAGCCGCCCGTCGGCGATGCGCACCGGGCTCTCGTCGGCGAGCGCGCCGAGGGCGCCGAAGCCGGCATCCTCGACGTCTTCCGCAAGCGGCGAGGTGACACCGGGAACGTCGGGGAGCGTCAGCGCGAGCTGTCCCGAGAGCTCGGGAAGCAGATGCGGATGGACCGGCACGCGACGCTCGGCGGCCAGCGCCGCGATGCGCCGGAACGGGGTGATGCCTCCCACCCGGACGATGTTCGGCTGGACCATGTGCGCGGCGCCCGCCTCGAGGAACTCCCGGAAGCGGTGCACGGTGTGCAGGTTCTCGCCGACGGCGATCGGTACCGGGATGCGGCGTGCCAGCTCGGTGTGCCCGGTGAGGTCGTCCGACCGCAGGGGCTCTTCGATCCACGCGAGGTCGAACGGCGCAAGGGCCTCGATCGACTGCACAGCGCGCTCGAGGTGCCACCGCTGGTTGGCGTCGATCATCAGGCCGCGCTCGGGTCCGAGGAGGTCGCGCACAGCGCGGACGCGCTCCACGTCTTCGGCGAGGTCCCGCTTCCCGACCTTGATCTTCACGGCGCTGAAACCGGCGGCGATCCAGCGCGAGACCTGGGCGAGCAGCTCATCGAGCGAATAGTGCAGGTTGACGCCGCTGCCGTATGCCGTCACGGCGTCGCGCTCGCGGCCGAGATGATCGGTGATCGCCGTGCCGGCCGCGCGGGCTGCGGCATCCCACAGCGGGAGATCGAGTCCTGCGATCCCGATCGTGGTGACCCCGCCGCCGCCGGCTTCGTGGACGTGCGCCCACACGTCGTCCCAGAGCTCCTCCGGGTCAGCGGTGCGACCGGCCGCGAACGGCGCGATGTCGTGGTTCAGGTGAGCGAGCACCGCTTCGGCGCCGATCTGGGGAGTCCACGAGAAGCCCCAGCCCTCTCCGCCGTCCGAGCGCACGACGTGTGTCGCGATCACGCCGACCGTCGTCACATCGGATGCCCACGGTCTCGTGAGCGGCACGCGCACGAGCCGGGCATCGAAAGCCTCGATCGTGCTCACACAAGCGCCCTTCCCGCGTCGAGGATACCGGCCAGTCGCTGCTCCTGCTCCGGAGTCGGATCGACGAGCGGCGGTCGCACTCCGCCGACGGGAAGGCCGCCCAGGCGCAGCCCCGCCTTGATGAGCGATACGCCGAACCCGGGCGTCTCGTCGCGCAGTCGCACGAGCGGCGCGTAGAAGCCGTCCAGCAGCGCAAGGCGCCGCTCCTCGTCGCCGTCGACATACGCCCGGTAGTAGGCGTTGGCGATCTCGGGCGCCATCGCGAAGGCGGCAGAAGAGTACAGCGGGATGCCGATGCCGCGGTAGGCGGCCTGAGTGAGTTCGGCGGTGAGGAGTCCGTTGAAGAACGCCAGGTCACGCCCTGTCTCGGCGACCGCGCGGACGGTCAGCTGGGCGGCGCCGATGTCGCCGACGCCGTCTTTGAAGCCGACCACCTTCGGGTTCGCGGCGAGCCTGCGCACCGTCTCGACCGAGTACTGGGCGTTGCCGCGGTGGTACACCACGACCGGGAGGGGCGATGCGTCGGCGATCGCCTCGACGTACGCGGCGAGCCCCGGCTGCGGTCCGCTCACCAGGTAGGGCGGCAGCACGAGCAGCGCGTCCGCTCCCGCGTCGGCGGCTGACCGGGCGACCTCGAGGGCGTGCCCGAGCGGGCCGCCGGCTCCGGCGACCACGGGTACTCGGCCGTCGACGGCCTCGACGGTGGCGCGCACCACGGTCTGCACCTCGGTCGCCGACAGGGCGTGGAACTCGCCGGTGCCGCACGCGGGGAAGACCCCACCCGGCGCGTGCTCGAGCGCACGGGCGAGGTGCTGCTCGAGGATGTCCGCGTCGATGCGGCCCTGCGGGTCGAAAGGGGTCACAGGGAAGAAGAGAATGCCGTCGAACTTCACGCCGCCGACTCCTTTCGTGTCTCGGCGAACTCCAGCTCGGAGCGCCAGTCGTGTCGTGGTCGCCAGCCGAGCAGGCGCTTCGCCTTCGCGTTCGAGAAGGCGGGTGAGGTGCCCGTGAGGACGGATGCCGCTTCCGCGGTCCCGGGATGGAACTGGGGGATGAGCTCGGCGAGGGGCTCGCGGGCGAGCGCGTCGTCGGCGCTCACGAAGAACACCTCGCCATTCGGAATGGCGGGGAGCGCGTCGAGCAGGGCTGCGGCGAAGGTCGCGACATCGCGCGCATCGACGTAGTTGAAGATCGCCGGGGCCGACAACGACGGGTCGTCGAGCCGATCGCGGACCGTGTGGCCCTGCTGCGTCGGTGCACCGGCCCACTCCTCCGGCGCGATGACGTAGCACGGCCGGAATGCCGCGAACCGGGTGGCATCGCCGGCCTGACGGGCGAGCATCGCGATCGACTGCTCGATGACCAGCTTCGACAGCGCGTAGGCGTTCCACGGCCGGGCCGGCGTCTCTTCGTCCAGTGGGAACCGCTCGGGAATCCAGCCGGTCGGAGCGCCGTAGCCGAGCACCGTCGGGCTCGAGGCGGCGATGACCTTCGGGATGCCCGCCGCCACCGCGCCCCCGAGCACCGAGATGGCGAGCCCGGTGTTCGTGCGCATGATGACGTCCTCGGGCGCGCTGAACGGGACGGCGATCGCCGCGAGGTGGATGAGGGCGTCACCCCGGGCCTCGGCGATGGCCCGGGCCGCGGCATCCGCGTCCGAGAGATCGACCGCGACCTGCTCGGCGCCGGCGAGCTCGGGAGCATCCGACAGGTCGCGGTCGAGTGACACGAGGTCATGACCGGCGTCGCCGAGCCCCCTGACGAGGCTGCGGCCCAGTCGCCCTGCCCCGCCGGTGACGATGATGCGGCTCATACGCGGGCTTTCTCCAGCAGCGGGATGCCGAGCTCGGCGACCTCGACCGGGAGCCCGGTCTCGAGCGACTTGTTGCCGGCGATGCCGACGGCGATCGACTGCACGCCGTCCCGCCAGTCCGCGGGGCGCCCCAGCGGGTCGTGGCCGGGGCCGACGAACACGTCCGACAGGAGCAGCGCGTCGCCGCCGCCGTGACCGCCCGCCTGCCCGTCGATGGGCACCTCGACGGGCAGCTCCCAGTGTCGCTGGAGGAGCAGCCGCTCACCCTCGGGGCGGAGCGATCCGGCCGTGCCGGCGTCGACCGCGCTCGGGTCGAGCACGGGGTGCAGGCCCTCGTCGGCGAGGACGGCGCCGCGCTCGACGACCTCGAGCTCGACCCGTCCTTCGGTGCCGTTGACCGCGACCCGGTAGCCCTCCCAGGGCGCGTGGGCGTTCAGCGAGTAGCTGAGGGTGGCGCCGTTGGCGTAGTCCACGACGAGCGCCAGGTTGTCCTCGATCGTGATGCCCTCGCTGAAGACGTCGCGATCGCGCAGGTAGCCGTCGTGCTGCTCGGCGTCGAGGTAGAGCGCCTTGAGGCGCTCGTCCGTGCGGAGGTCGAGCTCGAACGGGTCTGCGTTGTTGTGCGTGCCGCGCTCAGGACGGTCGCCGATGCCGCGGGCCGCCGCATTCTCGGCGCCGTAGAAGCGCAGGCCGCCCGACGCGAAGACGCGCCGCGGAGTCGAGCGGATCCACCAGTTCACGAGGTCGAAGTGGTGGCTCGCCTTGTGGATCAGCAGACCGCCGGAGTTGCTCTTCTCGCGGTGCCAGCGGCGGAAGTAGTCGGCGCCGTGCTTGGTGTCGAGCATCCACGAGAAGTCGATCGAGGTGACCTGCCCGATGAGGCCGTCCTGGATCACCTGGCGCAGCGCGCTGTTGCGGGGGGAGTACCGGTAGTTGAAGGTCAGCACGACCTCGCGGCCGGTGCGCTCCACGGCGTCCTCGATGGCGGCGGCGCTCGCCGCGTCGATCGTCAGCGGCTTCTCGACGACCACGTCGGCACCCGCCTCGAGGCCACGCACGATGAGCGGCGCGTGCTGGTCGTCCCGCGCGCAGATGACGACCCGATCGACTTTCTCGGCCACGATCATCTCCTCGAGCTGTTCAGGCGACCAGGTGGTCGGCGCCGGCAGCCCGCGTTCCTTCACGCGGTCGACGTAGAAGGCCGTCCGCACGGGGTTGGGCTCGCAGATCGCGACGAGCACCGCCCGGTCGGCGTACGTGCCCGTGATCGCATCGACGTACATGTGCGAGCGGTGTCCCGCCCCGACGACGGCGTACCGGCGCTGGCTCATCAATGGCTCCTTCGATGGGGAAGCGTTTTCAGGAAACGTTTTCTCAGGCTATCACGGGGCCGCGAACGTGTCACCGGGTTGCGTTGCGGTCCGCTCATCGGCGCCGGGGGGCGACACGGAAACTGCTCAGGCTCAATCCGCACTTCCCGGCCGTCTCGAGGCCGGAAGCGCCGGCTGGTCCTGAGTTGTTTCCGCGCGGCACCGCTCGCGGAGTCCCCATGGCATCTTCTCCCGATCAGCCGGACCCATGGCCTACCGGGGCGACACGGGAAACTGGTCAGGCTCAATCCGCACTTCCCGCCGGTCTCGAGCCCGGAAGCGCCGGCTGGTCCTGAGTTGTTTCCGCGCGGCACCGCTCGCGGAGTCCCCGCGGCATCTTCTCCGATCAGCCGGACCCTCGGCCTACCAGGGGCGACACGGAAACTGCTCAGGCTGATTCCGCGCTTCCCGCCCGTCTCGAGGCTGGAAGGGTCGGCTGGTCCTCAGTTCCTTCCGCGCGGCACCTCTCGAGACCGTGTCGACACCGGGCGAGACGGGTTCAGCCCGCTACCGGGCCGGTGCTCCCGCGCAGCACGACCTCGGCTGTGAGACGGACGGCTCCGGATGCCTCGCCCCCCGTCAGCGCCGCGTTCATCGCGCGCCAGGCCAGCGTGCCGAGCTCGGCCGCGGGCACCGAGGCGGTCGTCAGCGGGGGAGAGGTGTACCGCGCGAACGGGATGTCGTCGAAGCCCGTGATCGAGAGGTCGTGCGGCACGCGGACGCCGCGGTCGGAGAGGGCGGAGAGCAGCCCCATCGCCACGAGGTCGTTGAACGCCAGCACGCCGGTCGCCCCGGTCGCGAGGACCGCGTCGGCTGCGGCGGCGCCGCTGTCGAAGTCGACCCCCGAGTCGAGTCGGGAGAGCTCCACGTCCGGGTGCGCGGCGTGGAATTCGGCGAGAGCGTCGAGGCGGGCCGCGTTCGAGGCGCTGCCGGCGACGCCCGAAAGGTAGACGAGCCGCCGGTGACCGAGCGCGTGCAGATGGTCGGCCAGGCCCCGCAGCGCCGTGCCGTAGTCCGCCGCGATGCTCGGGGCGGCGTCGATCGAGCGGTTCACCAGCACGACCGGCCCGACGAGCGGCAGCAGCGTGGCGAGCTCGTCGTCGGGCATGCGAGGCGCGCAGAGGATGAGCCCGTCCGTCCGCCGCCGGGTCTCGACGGCCAGCAGCCGCTCCTCGGCGACCTGCTCGGCGGAGTCGGCGATGAGCACGTGGTAGCCGTCGGCCGCCGCGGCTCGACTGAGGCCGCGGAGCACCGCCTGGAAGGTCGGGTTGCCGAGATCGGGCACCACCACCGCGACCGTCTGGGTGCGTCCGAGCACCAGGCTCCGCGCGAGCGGACTCGCCGCGTAGCCGAGCTCGAGCGCCGAAGTCCGCACCCGTTCGGCGAGCACCGGGTCGACCGTCGGGTTGTCGTTCATCACCCGCGAGACGGTGGCGAGCGACACCCCGGCGTGCTTGGCGACCTCGGTGATCGTCGCCGGCTTCCCGTTCGAACGCGCCACGGCACCCCCTTGAGTGAACCGGCGATCCGCCGCTGCGGATCCTTGGCCATACTAGCGAGAAAGCGTTCTATGAGAGGGTGAGCGGATGCCGGGATCTGAAGCCGATCGCACCGAGAAGCGGGCGCGACTCAACGCCGTGCGTGAGGCTGCGCGGGCCGACGCGCTCCTTCTGACCTCGCACGAGGCCGTCTCCTGGTACCTCGAGGGCATCCGTTCGCACGTGTCGCTCGCCGGTCCGCCGGTCGCCGCAGTCCGCGCCGACCGTGACGGCGACACGCTCTTCGTGGCCGACAACGAGGCCGACCGGCTCCTCGCGGAGGAGCTGCTGCCGAGCGACGCCGATCGACTCGTGCGGGTCCCCTGGCTCACCCCACCGGCCGAGGCCGCTGCGGCAGCGGCCGAGGCGGTTGCCGAGGCATCCGTCGCTCCGGCCCTTCGCGCGGCCCGCGCGAGCCTGCTGCCCGCGGAACGCGACCGCTACCGGGCGCTGGGTCGCGACGCGGCGGAGGTGCTGACGGATGCCGCTTCCGACGCCCGCCCCGAGCAGAGCGAGCGCGCGATCGCCGCTGAGCTCGCGCACCGCCTCGTCGCGCGGGGCATCGACCCGCTGGTGATCCTCGTCGCGGGGCAGTCGCGGCTCGCTCATCGCCACCCTCTGCCGACGGATGCTGCGCTCGGCCGCCGAGCGATGCTCGTCGTCTGCGGGCGCCGGCACGGACTCATCGCCAACGTCACGCGCTGGGTCGGGGCATCCGATCCGGGCGAAGAGGCAATCCTGCGTGTCGAGGAGGCCTTCTTCGACGCCACGCGGCCGGGGTCCCATCTGGACGAGGTCTTCGGTGCCGGCACCCGCGCCTACGCAGGGCACGGCTTCGGCCCCGATGAATGGCGCCGCCACCACCAGGGCGGCCCGACGGGGTACGCAGGCCGCGACCCTCGGGCGACTCCCTCAACCGACGACCTCGTCCACGAGCACCACGCCTTCGCCTGGAACCCGAGCGCTCCCGGCGTCAAGGTCGAAGACACGGTGCTCGCCTCGAGCGCCGGGATCGAGGTGCTCACCGTCGATCCGCGGTGGCCGACCGTGCGCGTCGGCGCACTCGACCGCCCCGTCACCCGGCCGTACTGAGTGACTGTCACCGCGGCACTCGTGAGACGTTCCTTCCCTTCCCCGTCGAGTAGCCAACACACCCCAACCACCTCGCGTCGCATCGGCGTGTCTTGACCACTCGACCGGAATTCCGACCTCTCGAAGCACAGCGCTGGGTACCATGTAATGATGCGGCAGAAAGCGCTTACCCGAGCAACGGACGTCATCGACGGCGAGCATCCCACACGGTCGGTCCTGCGGCTGCTGCTGCGTCGCCCCGGGCGCATGACCGTGGCGGTGCTCGCGTTCGCGCTCAAGGAGATCCCACTGTGGTTCCTGCCGGTGGTGACGGCCGCGATCATCGACATCGTCGCCGACGGAGGTGAGGTGTCGGCCGTTCTCGGCTGGCTCGCCGTGGCCGTGGTGCTCCTGGTGCAGAACTACCCCAACCACATCCTCTACACCCGCAGCTTCATGACCGTGGTGCGCGACACCGGCGCCGACCTGCGCAACGCCCTCGCCGCCCGACTGCAGAGCCTGTCGATCGGGTACCACACGCGGGTCAGCGCCTCGCTTGTGCAGAGCAAAGTCGTCCGCGACGTCGAGAACGTCGAGCTCATGCTCCAGCAGGTGACCCACCCGCTCCTCTCGTCGTTCATGGTGCTGATCGGCGCGGTCGCGATGACCGCCATCGCTGTGCCCGCGTTCCTTCCGGTGTACGCGCTCGCCGTCCCCATCGCCATCGGCCTGCGCGCCAGCCTCCGGCGGCGCACCGAGGCGCGCAACGCCGTGTTCCGTCGGGAGATGGAGGGCCTCGCGGCGCGTGTGGGCGAGATGGCCTCGCTCATCCCGGTGACGCGTGCCCACGGCCTCGAGCACACCGCGGTCACGCGGGTGGCGTCGGGCGCCGACGGCGTCCGCAAGGCGGGCCTCCACCTCGACATGCTCAACGGGCACGTCGCCTCGATCTCGTGGGTCACGATGCAGCTGCTGGGGGTGGGATGCCTCGTCCTCGCCGCCCTCTTCTCGCTGACGGGGTTCCTCCCCATCACGCCCGGCCAGGTGGTGCTCCTCTCCACCTACTTCGCGCTGCTCACCCAGGGCCTCACCCAGCTGCTCATGCTCATCCCCGTCGGGGCTCGCGGCATCGAGTCGGTCCGCTCGATGGCCGAGGTGCTGCAGGAGCCCGACCTCGAGCACAACGAGGGCAAGCTCCCCGTCGACCGCGTCGCTGGACACATCACCCTCGAGCGGGTGACGCACCGGTATCCGGATGCCGAGGCCGACGCCCTGCGCGACCTCGACCTCGACATCTCTCCGGGAGAGACTGTCGCCTTCGTCGGATCGTCCGGCTCGGGCAAGTCGACGCTCCTCAACCTGGTGCTCGGCTTCGTCCGGCCGACCGGCGGAAGGATCCTCCTCGACGGCGCCGACATGCAGCAGCTCGACCTGCGCACCGTCCGCCGCTCGGTGTCGGTCGTGCCGCAGGAGTCCGTGCTGTTCGAGGGGACGATCCGCGACAACGTCGCCTACGGGCTGCCGGCCGCCTCCGACGATGTGGTGCGAGAGGCTCTGCGCGCGGCGAACGCGCTCGAGTTCGTCGATGCTCAGTCCGGCGGATGGGACACGGTCGTGGGCGAGCGGGGCGCGCGGCTCTCCGGTGGGCAGCGCCAGCGACTCGCCATCGCCCGCGCGCTCGTGCGCGATCCGCGCATCCTGCTGCTCGACGAGGCGACCAGCGCACTCGACCCGGAGTCCGAGGAGCTCGTGAAGGACGCCCTCGGCCGGCTCATGAAGGGACGCACGACCCTCGTGGTCGCGCACCGACTGTCGACCATCCGGGAGGCCGATCGCATCGTCGTGCTCGAGGAGGGCCGGATCGTCGAGCAGGGCTCGCACGACGAGCTGCTGCGGCAGAACGGGCGCTACGCCACGCTGCACACCGCCCAGGTCGGCTGATCTGCAGACGACAGCGCTTGGATAGCGCTTTCCCACATGAGGCTCTACGATGAAGAAGCCCCTCTCGACCCGGAGACCCCATGCATTTCGAGCCCGGCGACCCCGGCCGCCTCGTCCTTCGGGACGCCGATACGGTCCTGGCCGAATACGCGTATGAGCCCGGCGAGCCGCAGCTCGAGTCGCCGCGGCCCTATCTGCTGCTGCGCACCCGCGGCGGCCAGGACGTCACTGCCTACCGGCCGGACGACCACGTCTGGCACAAGGGTCTCTCCCTCGCGCTGCCGGTCGTCGGGCGGCACAACTTCTGGGGCGGTCCCACGTATGTCCGCGGCGAGGGCTACGTGCAGCTCCCGAACAACGGCGCCCAGGTCCACACGTCCTTCGCGGCATCCGACACTCCGGTCGCCGAAGCGGCCGGAAGCGTGGCACGCTTCGACGAGCGCCTCGACTGGGTCTCGCAGCAGGGCGACCCCGTGCTCCGCGAAGCCCGCACCATCACCGCTCGCCTGCTCTCGGACGACGCCTGGGCGCTCACGTGGCGGAGTGCGCTTCGCAATGAATCGACGGATGCTGTCGCCTTCGGCTCGCCCACGACCAAAGGCCGCGACAACGCCGGGTACGCGGGCCTCTTCTGGCGCGGTCCCGCCGAGTTCGCCGGCGGCGCGATCCTCGGGCCGGAGGGCCAGGTGGGGGATGCCGCCCGCGGGCGGCCGGGACCGTGGCTCGCGTTCGTCGCTCCCGACGAGTCCGCCGGCGTCCTCGTGCTCGACGCGAGCGAAGCCGAGAACCCGTGGTTCGCGCGCAGCGACGAGTACGCGGGACTGAACCCCGCGCCGTTCTTCTCCGACGAAAAGGTCCTCGCTCCCGGCGAGACCCTCGTCCTCGCCGCCGCGTTCGTGATCGGTGGATCCGACGTCGCGAGGTTCGCCCCCACGAGCGGCGCGAACCTCGTCGCCGAGCTGCGCGCCCAGCCGTTGCCCGCTCACGAGCACACCCCCGAGACGGAGTCGCACCGATGACCGACATCCTGCGCTGCGCCATCGTCGGGACGGGCGCCATCGCGCACTCCCACGCTCGTTCCATCGAAGCCAGCACCCAGGCGCACCTCATCGCGGTCACCGACCTCTCCCGTCCGGCCGCGGAGCGCTTCGCGGCGCAGTGGGGCGGCCCGACCGTGCACGACACGCTGGGCGACCTGCTCGCGGCGGAGCATCCCGACGTCGTGCACATCTGCACTCCGCCCGGCGCGCACCGCGACCAGACCCTCGCGGCGTTCGCAGCAGGGGCGCACGTCATCGTCGAGAAGCCGCCGGCGCCGTCCCTGGACGAGCTCGACGAGATGCGCGCCGCCGCCGAAGCCGCGGACAGGCAGCTGGCGGTCGTCTTCCAGCAGCGGACCGGCACGGCGGCGGCCCATGTTCGCCGGCTGCTGCAGGAGGGCGCGTTCGGACGTCCGCTTCTCGCGGTCTGCCAGACGCTCTGGTACCGCGATGAGGCCTACTTCGCCGTCCCGTGGCGCGGCAAGTGGGAGACCGAGGGCGGCGGCACCACCCTGGGCCACGGCATCCATCAGCTGGATCTCCTGGCGTTCCTGCTGGGGGACTGGGAGAGCGTTCAGGGACGACTCTGGCGGCTCGACCGTGAGACGCAGACCGAGGATGCCTCGACGGCGACGATCGTGTTCGCGAACGGCGTCGTGGCACAGGTGGTGACCAGCGCCGTGTCTCCACGGGAGACGAGCTCGATCCGCATCGATACCCAGAAGGCCACGATCACGGTGGACCACCTGTACGGCCACGGCCACGAGAACTGGTCCATCACACCCGTCGCGGGCTGCGAGGACGAAGCCGCCGGGTGGGCATTGCCCGAGAAGGAGGAGCGCAGCGACCACGCCCCCCTCCTGCGCGATGTGTTCGAGTCGCTGCTGACGCACGCTCCGCTTCCGGCGACCGCCGATGCGCCGGCGCGCTCGTTCGAGATCGTGGCGGCCATCTACGCGTCGGCCGCCGCGGACGGTGCCCGCGTCACGCCATCGGACCTGGCTGTGCATCCCACCCATCGGGCGGGGTTCGCGAGCCCGGTGACCGACAAGCGCGATCTTCGCGGCTGAGAGCGCCGAGGCCCGCCCCGTATCCGTCGATAGTGCGCTCTGTCGCTCAGTGAGCGGCTTGTTCGCGTGAACAACGTGCACGCTCGGCGATAGCGCGCTCTGTCGCCCATTCCCTTACGACCCGCTTTCGTCGGACTCGCGAACCCATGAGTTGCTACCGAAACCATGCGGAACAACTCATGGGTTCGGAGCTGGTTCATGGGTTCGCGAGTCCCCGGGCAGAGGGAGGGTTCGCGAGTCCCCGGGCAGAGGGAGGGTTCGCGAGTCCCCGGGCAGAGGGAGGGTTGGCGAGTCCCCGGGCAGAGGGAGAGTGCGCTCTGTCGCCCAATGAGCGGCTTGTTCGCGTGAACAACGTGCTCGCTCGTCGATAGTGCGCTCTGTCAACGGGCTTGTCGCGAAGGGGCCGTAATTGAATCGTGTCATTTAGTCGTTCTCGGCCCTTGTGAAACGTTTTTTGGCGTGCTAGCTTTCTGGCAAGCGCTTTCCCAGCACCGACGGACTGCGCCAGACACCGCACACGGACAACGGATCGTCCCGCCGAGCAGGATGAACAGGGACGTTCAAGAGAGGACAAGGATGTTCAGCAAGAAGCGGACACTCGCCGGAATCGCACTCGCGACCGGCGCCGCCCTGACCCTGGCCGGCTGCGCCGGCGGCGGAGCCGGCGGTACGGGAGACGCCGCGCCGACGTTCAACCCCGACGAGGAGGTCACGCTCAACATGTCCTTCTGGGGCAATGACGTGCGCGCGGACCTGTACAACAAGGTGATCGGGGAGTTCGAGAAGAAGTACCCGAACATCACGGTCAACTCGTCATTCCTCGCGTTCCCGGAGTACTGGGAGAAGCGTCAGACCGAGGCGGCCGGCGGCGGTCTTCCCGACGTCATGCAGTTCGACTACTCGTACCTGCGGCAGTACTCGCAGAACGGTCTGCTGCTCGACCTCGACCCCTACCTCGGCAACATCATCGACACGGAGCCCCTGGCTGACAACATCCTCAGCATCGGCGTGGTCGACGATACGACCACCGCAATCCCGACCTCGACCAACGCGTGGGGCATGTACACCAACCCGAAGCTGCTCGAGCAGGCGGGCGTGGATGATTTCGCGGGCGGCTCGTGGAGCGACTACAGCGACTGGATGAAGGAGGTCACGGATGCCTCGGGCGGCGCCTTCTACGGCGGCACGGACTACACCGGCCGCATCCAGAACTTCGAACTGCAGCTGCGCGCCGAGGGCAAGGACCTGTTCAGTGAAGAGGGCAAGCCCGGCTTCGACAAGGCGCGCCTGAAGAAGTTCTGGGAGTCGGGTGCGTCGAACCGCGAGGACGCCGTCGTCATCCCGCAGCAGCGCCTCGAGGAGGTCTCTCCCAAGAGCGGGTTCGACACCGCCCAGACGGCGAGTGAGCTGACCTGGGACAACTTCGGTTCGGGCTACCTCGGCAACCTGGGCGCCGACTACCCGGAGCTGGGTCTCCTCGCCCCGCCCGTCACGAAGGACGGCGCGAAGGACCTCTACCTCAAGCCGTCGATGCTGGAGGCGATCTCGGCGAAGACGAAGCACCCCGAGGCAGCTGCCACACTTGTGGACTTCCTGATCAACTCACCCGAGTCGGGAGAGATCTTCGGCACCAACCGTGGTCTGCCGGCCTCTGAGACGGCGCTGGCTGCGGCCGAGCTCGACCCGCTGAGCCAGCAGATCGCCGACTACGAGGCATCCATCAAGGACCGCCTCGGCGATGCCCCGCCCGTGCCGATCGTCGGTTACGGCACCCTTGAGAACAAGTTCCTGGAGCTTGGAAAAGAGCTCAACTTCGGGACCGTCACGGTCGACGACGCTGTGGACCAGTTCTTCAGTGAGATGGATGTCGTCCTCAACCAGTAGGGCCTCCAGGGGCCCGGGCGCCATCGCCCGGGCCCCTCGGACACCACCTCCAACCGATCGGGAGAATCGACGTGAGCACGACAGCGACGAGAGTCATCGTGACGGATAGGAAGCCGTCGGGCCGGAGCCTGTTCCGCAAGGGCAGTCCGGAGCTGGACACCAGGCCGGGGATCCGTGCCCGTCAGCGGCGGGAGTCCCTGGCCGGGTATGGGTTCCTGACGCCGTGGCTGATCGGGTTCTTCGGGTTGACGATCATCCCGATGGGCTGGTCGTTGTACTTGTCGTTCACGAAGTACAACATCTTCACCCCGCCGAAGTGGGTCGGGCTGGACAACTATGTCCGGCTGTTCACGAACGATCCCAGCTTCATGCAGGCAGCGCAGATCACGCTGATCTACGTCCTGGTGGGCACGCCCATCACCCTGGCTGCGGCGCTCGCCGTGGCGATGCTCCTGAACTACCGGGACCGGGGGTCGGGGTTCTTCCGCTCCTCGTTCTACGCCCCCTCGCTGATCGGCGGATCCGTGAGTGTGGCGATCGTGTGGCGGGCGATGTTCGCCAACGACGGCCCGGTCGACCAGTCCCTGTCGTTCTTCGGGATCGACCTGGGCGGATGGATCGGCAACCCCGCGCTGGTGCTGCCCGCGATGATCCTGCTGCACGTGTGGCAGTTCGGGGCGACGATGGTGATCTTCCTCGCCGGGCTCAAGCAGATCCCGAAGGAGCTGTACGAGGCGGCCGAGATGGACGGCGCCGGCCCCTGGCACCGGTTCCGCGCGGTGACGATTCCGATGCTGTCCCCGGTGATCTTCTTCAACCTGCTGCTCGGTCTGATCGGGGCGTTCCAGGTGTTCGCGTCGGCGTACATCATCTCCAACGGCACCGGGGGGCCGGCCGGGATGACGAACTTCATCACCCTGTACCTGTACAAGCGCGGGTTCGCTGACGGGCAGATGGGCTACGCGGCCGCGATCGCGTGGGTGCTGCTCGTGGTCGTCGCGATCATCGCTTTCATCCTCTTCCGCACCCAGCGCTCCTGGGTGCACTACTCCGGAGACAACCGATGAGCACGACATTCGGCCAGCCGGCCATCGAGACCCTCGCGCACAACCTCGACACCACCCCCACCTCACGCCGCCGCCGAGTGACGCGGCGCACCTGGCAGACCGTGATCTGGGCGATCGTCCTCGTGGCGCTGACCGCGCTCGTGCTGTACCCGCTGGTGTGGCTGCTGTTCGCCACGTTCAAGCCGAACGCGGAGTTCGGGCAGTCCATCGCGATCCTGCCCCGAAACCCCACCCTGGACAACTACGCCACCGTCGCCCAGGGCATCGCCGGCGTCCCCATGTGGAAGTTCTTCCTCAACAGCCTGATCATCGCCGGCGGATCGGTGATCGGCACAGTGTTCAGTGCGTCACTGGCCGCCTACGCGTTCGCCCGCATCCAGTTCAAAGGACTCGGCGTCCTGTTCGCCGCGATGATCGGCACGCTGCTGCTGCCGTTCCACGTCGTGATCATTCCGCAGTACATCATCTTCAACAAGCTGGGCCTGATCGACACGTTCGTCCCGATCCTGCTGCCGAAGTTCCTCGCCACCGAGGCGTTCTTCGTGTTCCTGCTCGTCCAGTTCATCCGCCAGATGCCCCGAGACATGGACGAAGCAGCCCGCATCGACGGCGCCGGGCACTGGCGCATCTTCTGGTCGATCATCCTGCCCCTGATCAAACCCGCCCTGATCACCTGCGCGATCTTCGCGTTCATCTGGAGTTGGAACGACTTCCTCGGCCCCCTGCTCTACCTCACGAGCCCCGACAACTATCCTCTCCCGATCGCCCTCCGCCTCTACAACGACGCCTCCTCCGGCGGCGCCGACTACGGCGCCACCGTCACGGCCAGCTTCATCGCGCTCCTGCCCGTCCTTCTCTTCTTCCTCGTCTTCCAGCGCTTCCTTGTCGACGGTGTCGCGACCCAGGGACTCAAAGGCTGACCCGCATGAACCGCCGAGAACAGCGCATCGCTCGCCGGGCCGACGCCTCCGGGAGCGGCCCGACGCTCGAGGAGCGCCCTCCCGCTCGCTTCCCCGGCGTCACAGGGGCCTTCGCCCTCTTCGGCGAGGTGCTGCTGGTCGGTGTTCTCGTCCTGGCGGCCGGGATCCTCGTGGTGACACTGCCCGCGGCGCTGGCCGCCGGCATCCGTCACCTGCGCCGCTACCTCGCGGCCGAAGGCTCGCCCGCGCGACTGTTCTGGGGTGACGTGAGGAAGGCGCTCCCCGGCGGAGTCGGCGTCGGGGCGGCCGCACTCGCTCTCGTCCTGCTCCTGACGCTCGACATCGATCTCGCGAACTCCGGCGCTCTGCCGGGCGGCGTGGTGATCGCCGCCGTCGGATGGGTCGGCCTGGCAGCCACCGGCGTCACGCTCCTCGCCGCCGCGGGCGCGTGGACGCCCGACCGCAGGGGCTGGCGCTCGGCGCTGCGAGGCGTGCCCGGCGCCCTGAGGGACGACCCGGTGGGCGGGCTGTACCTCACCGCAACCGTCGGCTTCGTCGGCGTCGTCACGTGGGCGCTGCCCCCGCTTCTCATCCCGGCTCTGGGCTGTGCAGCCCTCGCCGTCATTGCAATCCCCGAGCGTCGACGCCACGCGCGCTGACCTGTTCGCCTCCACGCCTTTCGCCGAGACCAAGGAGCTGCCGCGTGCTGTACGGCGCCGACTACAACCCCGATCAGTGGCCCGAAGACGTCTGGGATGAGGACGTGCGCCTCATGCGCGAGGCCGGCGTCAACATCGTCAGCCTCGGAATCTTCGCCTGGTCGCGCATCCAGCCGACCGAGGACGTCTGGGACTTCGGCTGGCTCGACAGGGTCATCGCCAAGCTCCACACGGGCGGCATCCAGGTGAACCTCGCAACGGCGACCGCGTCTCCGCCGCCGTGGGTGAGCTCCCGCTACCCCGAGACCCTCCCCGCCGACGAGAGCGGGGCCTCGTACTGGCCGGGCAGCCGCCAGCACTTCGCACCCTCGTCGCCGACGTACCGGCGCCTCGCGGGCGAGCTCGTCCGGCGCATCGCCGAGCGCTATGCCCAGCATCCCGCCGTCGTCATGTGGCACGTCGGCAACGAGTTCGGCTGCCACCTTCCGATGGACTTCTCGGATGCGGCGCGCGACGCGTATCGCACCTGGCTGCGCGAGCGGTACGCGACGATCGACGCGCTCAACGAGGCCTGGGGCACCAACTTCTGGTCGCAGCGGTACGCCGCGTTCGGCGAGATCTTCCCGCCGCGCCTGGCGCCCTACAGCCACAACCCGTCATCGATGCTGGACTTCCGGCGCTTCACGTCGGACATGCTGCTCGAGTGCTACCTGATGGAGCGCGGGATCCTGCTCGAGGCGGGGGCGACGCAGCCCATCACGACCAACTTCATGGGGCCGTTCAAGCCCGCCGACTACTCGGTGTGGGCCCAGCACATGGACGTCATCGCGGACGACTGCTACCCCGATCCGACCAACCCGCATCGCGTGCGGGATGCCGCCTTCCAGCGCGACCTCGTGCGATCGCTGAAGCCCGGCGTGCCGTGGCTCCTGTGGGAGCAGGCGACGGATGCCGTCAACTGGCGTCCCGCGAACCCGGGCAAGAAGCCCGGGGCCCTGATGGCCGAGACGGCGCAGTCGATCGCGCGCGGAGCCGACGGCATCATGTTCTTCCAGTGGCGCCAGTCCCGATCGGGCAGCGAGAAGTTCCACTCGGCGATGCTTCCGCACGCCGGCACCCGCACGCGGACATGGGATGCCGTCACCGATCTCGGAGCCCGGCTCGCGGCCCTGCCCGAGCTGCCCCCGCCCGGCCGTGACGCTCGGGTCGCGCTGATCTTCGACTGGGAGAGCTGGTGGGCCGCCGAGGAGCGCGACCACCCCACCGAGGTCGACTACCTCGCCCTCTCGCTCGAGTGGTACGGAGCGCTGCACAAGCGCGGCATCATGGTGGACATCGTGCCGCCGGAGCGGGTCGACGACGGCTACGACCTCGCGATCGCGCCGGCGCTGTACCTGCTGCGGAGCGAAGGCGGCGCATCGCTCGTCCGGTTCGTCGAAGGCGGCGGCACACTGCTCGCCGGCCCCTTCACCGACGTCGTCGACGAGCACGACCAGTTCCGCACGGGCGGCTTCCTGACGCAGCTCGGCCCCGTGCTGGGCGTGCGGTTCGAGGACTTCGGCGCCCTCGGCGGGGCGAGCACCGGCGGAATGGGCGTGGGCGCGCAGACCGCGCGCGGCTCGGCCGGCGGGGGGACCGCTTCCGTGCGCTTCGGCGACCAGTCGTTCGCCGGCACGCTCGTCGCCGAGTCCGTCCACGCCGAGGGTGCGACGGTGGTCGCCGCCTTCGAGGATGGTCTCAACGCCGGGTCGCCCGCGCTCACGCGAAACCGATCGGGCCTGGGCGAAGCGTGGTACATCGCGACGATGCCCGACCCCGCGGGACTCGATGCCGTCATGGCAGCCGTGGTGGCGGCATCCGGTGTCCGTCCGATGGTGGACGACCTTCCTCCCGGGGTCGAGGCTGCGCGACGCGGCGACCTCGTGACGGTCATCAACCACGGCGACGAACCGGTCGAGATCACGATCGAGGGGACGGATGCCGAATCCGGCGAGGCGCTCGGCCGCCGCGTGCTCGACCCGCAGGGAGTGCTCTTCGCACTGTCTCCCGTGGCCCTCGCTTCGGACGGTGTCGCGGCCGCTTCGGCGCTCGCCGGTCGCTGATCCGCTGCCATGAGCCAGCCGCTCATCCTCACCGCCAACGCGCGCAGTGCGCGCGCTCCCGCACGCCTCCTTCGCATCGCATGAAAGCCCTTTCCCGCACCGCTTGCGCCCCGCCCCATCCCATGGCACACTGTTGGAAAGCGCTTACCCAGACGCAGAAGTCCATCAGGACAGCGCCCCGCAGACTCAACGAAAGCAGGACCCCATGACCGACACCACTCTCGCCCCGGCCGTCGCCGGGGCCACCGTCTCCCGTCCCCAGGTGCGCGAGATCGGCATCATCATGAACGGCGTCTCGGGCCGCATGGGCTACCGCCAGCACCTCGTGCGCTCGATCCTCGCGATCCGCGACCAGGGCGGGGTCGAACTGCCCGATGGCTCCCGCGTCACGGTGCGCCCGATCCTCGTCGGCCGCAGCGAGCTCAAGCTCGCAGAGCTCGCCGCGAAGCACGACATCGAGGACTACACGACCGACCTCGACGCCGCGCTCGCCGACCCCCGCTGGGAGATCTACGCGGACTTCCTCGTGACGAAGGCGCGGGCATCAGCTCTTCGCAAGGCGATCGCCGCGGGCAAGGCCATCTACACCGAGAAGCCGACGGCAGAGACGGTCGACGAGGCGCTCGAGCTGGCGAAGCTCGCCGCCGCCGCCGGGGTCAAGGCCGGCGTCGTGCACGACAAGCTGTACCTGCCGGGCCTGCAGAAGCTGAAGCGGCTCATCGACTCGGGCTTCTTCGGCCGCATCCTCTCGGTCCGAGGCGAGTTCGGGTACTGGGTCTTCGAGGGTGACTGGCAGCCCGCGCAGCGCCCGTCGTGGAACTACCGAGCCGAGGACGGCGGCGGCATCATCGTCGACATGTTCCCGCACTGGAACTACGTGCTCGAGAACCTGTTCGGCGAGGTCAAGTCGGTCTACGCCCAGGCGTCGACGCACATCCCCACCCGCTGGGACGAGAACGGCGAGCCGTACACCGCCACCGCCGAAGACGCCGCGTACGGCATCTTCGAGCTCGAGGGAGACATCGTCGCCCAGATCAATTCGTCCTGGACCGTCCGCGTCAACCGCGACGAGCTCGTCGAGTTCCACGTCGACGGCACGCACGGCTCCGCTGTCGTCGGCCTGTTCGGCGCGAAGATCCAGCACCGCAACGGCACGCCGAAGCCCGTGTGGAACCCCGACCTCGCCGACAGTCACGACTACGACGCCGACTGGGCCGAGGTGCCCACCAACGACGTGTTCCAGAACGGCTTCAAGCAGCAGTGGGAGGAGTACCTCGCGTCGTACGTGCTCGGCACCGACTACGAGTTCGACCTCCTCTCCGGCGCCCGCGGCGTGCTGCTCGCCGAGGCCGGCCTGCAGTCGAGCCGCGAGGGCCGCAAGATCGAGCTCCCCGCGCTGAACCTGGACTGATCGCCATGGTTCTCGAGGCCCCCGCGCGCATCGCGGCATCCCGTCGCGGAGATCGCCTGACCCTCCTCGCCCCGGACGGCTCGCTGCCGCAGGTCGAGCTGGCAGCCGCACCCGCCTTCGCCAAGCCCACGGCGCCCCTGCGCTCGCGGGTCGCCTACGCAGCGGCGCACGTGGTGCCGGTGACCTGGGCCGACAACACCCCCGGCCGGCCGGCGCAGGTCGACTGGGATGCGACGCTCGACTTCCGCCGCGCCGTCTACTCGTGGGGTCTCGGCGTCGCCGATGCGATGGACACCGCGCAGCGGAACATGGGGCTCGATGCCGCAGCCACACGCGAGCTGATCTCGCGGTCCGCGCAGGTCGCGCGCGAAGAGGGCGGATCCGTCGTCGTCGGCGTCAACACCGACCACGTCGAGGCGGAGTCGATCTCGATCGCCGAGATCATCGACGCCTACAAGGAGCAGCTGCACTTCACCGAGGAGCAGGGCGCAGGCCCGGTCCTGATGGCCTCGCGGCACCTCGCCCGCGCCGCACACTCCCGTGCCGACTACCTGCGTGTCTACGGCGCGGTGCTGCAGTCGGCGACCACCCCGGTCGTGCTGCACTGGCTGGGCACAGCCTTCGACCCGGCACTGCAGGGCTATTTCGGCTCCGACGACTGGAGCGAGGCATCCGATGTCCTCCTGCGGGTCATCGCCGAGAACCCCGGCAAGGTCGCGGGCGTCAAGATGAGCCTGCTGGATGCCGCAGCCGAGGTTGCCGTGCGGGAGCGCCTCCCCGAGGGTGTGCGCATGTATACCGGCGACGACTTCAGCTACGTCGGTCTGATCGGCGGGGCGGATGTGCCCGACGCGTCGCAGCCCGATCGCAACCCCGAGAGCACCCGTCAGCACTCCGACGCCCTGCTCGGCGCGTTCGCCGCGATCACTCCGGTGGCCTCGGCCGCCATTCAGGCGCTCGACGCGGGTGACCCCGCGCGGTACCTCGAGATCCTCGGCCCGACCGAAGAGCTCAGCCGCCAGGTCTTCGCCGCCCCGACCTTCTACTACAAGACGGGTGTCGCCTTCCTGTCGTGGCTGAACGGCCACCAGACGGCGTTCCAGATGGTCGGCGGACTGCACTCGGCCCGCAGCCTTCCGCACCTCTCGCGCATCGTCGAGCTGGCGAACGCGTCCGGCGCCCTCGAGCGCCCCGACCTCGCGGCCGAGCGCTGGCACGGGATGCTTCGCCTGAACGGACTGGACGCATGAGCGCCCCCGACCCCCGCCTCTCGATCAACCAGGCGACGATCAAGCGGGCGAACCTCGCCCAGGCGCTCGAAGCGACGGCGAGCAACGGCGTGCAGGCGATCGGGCTCTGGCGGGAGCCCGTCCTCGAGGTCGGCCTCGTGACCGCGGCGCAGATGCTCGCGGACTCGGGCCTGCGCTTCACGACGCACTGCCGCGGAGGCTTCTTCACGATCCCCGAGGGACCCGCCCGCCGGGCCGCGATCGACGACAACCGCCGAGCGATCGAAGAGACCGCGACGCTCGCTGCCGCCGGTGCCGCAGGGTCGGCCGCCGTGCTGGTGCTCGTCGCCGGCGGGCTTCCGGAAGACTCGCGCGATCTCGTCGGCGCCCGCGAACGCGTGCGCGACGCGCTGGGGGAGCTGGCTCCGGATGCCGCGGCCGCCGGTGTCACACTCGCCATCGAGCCGCTGCATCCGATGTACGTCTCCGACCGCGCGGTCGTCTCGACGCTCGGCCAGGCACTCGACCTCGCAGCCGACTTCGATCCCGCCACCGTGGGCGTGACGGTCGACACGTTCCACGTCTTCTGGGACCCGCAGGTGCTCGAGCAGATCGCGCGGGCCGGCCGCGAGGGACGCATCGCGACCTACCAGGTCTGCGACTGGAAGACCCCCCTTGCCGCCGACGTGCTGCTCTCGCGCCACTACCCGGGCGACGGCGTCATCGACTTCGGGTCACTCACGAAGGCCGTCCTCGACACCGGCTATACCGGCGACATCGAGGTCGAGATCTTCAACGAGGACGTGTGGGCGACCGAGCCGGGCGAGGCCGTGCGCCGCACGGCCGAGAGCTTCGGCGCGGCCGTGTCTCCGTGGCTGGCGGCGACCGTAGACTCGGCCTGATGACGGACACCTCGCTCGATTCCTCGCCCACGAGCAGCCGCGCCTCCGCGCCCACGCTGCACGACGTGGCGGCGGCGGCGGGTGTCTCGCTCGCGACGGCATCGCGGGTGCTGAACGGCTCGGCCCGCAAGGTCGCCGAGTCGTATCGCGATCGGGTCCAGGCCGCCGCCGATCAGCTCGGCTACACCGCCAATCTGTCCGCGCAGGCCACCGCCCGGGGTACGTCGGCCATCATCGCCCTGCTGGTCGCCGACATCGCCGACCCGTACTTCGGCCAGCTCGCCTCGGGAGTCGCCCGCGGCGCCGACGAGGCCGGGCTCGTGGTCACGATCGCCATCACCGAGCGCGACGTGGCCCGCGAGACGCGGCTCGTCCGCGCTCTTCGCGGCCAGCGCCCGCGCGCCCTCATCCTGGCCGCGTCTCGCAGCACCGAGTCCGGGGCACCCGACCTCCAGCACGAGATCGACGCCCTCAGCCGCACAGGCGGGCGCGTCGTCGCGCTCGGTCCCGGGGCCGGCGACGTCCGCACGGTCCTCATCGACAACGAGGGCGGGGCGCGGGCGCTCGGCGCGGCCCTCGCGCAGCGCGGCTACCGCAGCGCGGTCATCGTCGCCGCGCAGGAGGGCGTGCGCACGTCCGACGACCGCATCGCCGGCTTCACGGACGGGTTCGGGTCGGGCGGCGGCTCGGTCGACCGCGTCTACCGCGGGGCCTTCACGCGGGATGCCGGAGAGGCGGCCATGCGGCAGGCTCTGGCCGACGGCATCCCATCCGGGACCCTGGTCTTCGCCATCAGCGACGTCGTGGCGATCGGCGCACTGACGGCGATGCGCGAAGCCGGCCGAGCGGTCGGGGCCGACATCGCGCTCGCCGGCTTCGACGACATCCCGACCGCACGGGACGTCAGTCCCGCGCTCACGACCGTGCACGTCCCGCTCGAGACCGTCGGGTACGAGACGCTCCGGGCGGCCGTCGACGATGGCTGGCAGTACGACCCGGCCGCCATCCGACTCGAGGTGCTCCTGCGCGCGAGCACACCCGAGCGCTGACGACCGCATGACGACGCCACGACGAACGATCGTCTTCGCCCCCGACAGCTTCAAAGGCTCGATCGCCGCCGCCGACGCCGCTCGCGCGCTCGCCGAGGGCTGGTCCTCAGAGCGGCCGGAAGACGAACTCATCCTGCGGCCCGTCGCCGACGGGGGAGAGGGCACGCTGGACGCCTTCGCCGCCGCGGTGCCGGGCGCCCGCCGCATGCCCATCGTGGTCACAGGGCCAGACGGCGAGTGGACGGATGCCGCGTGGCTCCTGCTCCCCCCGACCCCCGAGGCGCCGGAGGGCACGGGTGTCGTCGAGCTCGCGTCGACGTCGGGGATCGAGCTTCTCGGCGACCGCCGCCTGCCGTGGGATGCCGGCACCCTCGGCTTCGGCCAGGCGATCGCCGCCGCCCTGGATCACGGCGTCTCGCGGCTCGTGCTCGGCATCGGCTCGAGCGCCTCGACCGATGGGGGCGCCGGAGTGCTGACGGCGCTCGGGGTCGAGTTCACCGACTGCGCGGCCCAGCTGATCGTCCCAGGCGCCCGTGGACTGCATGTCGTCGCGCACGCCGACTTCGACCGGCTGCGGCCCCTTCCGCCCGGCGGGGCGGTCGTCCTGACCGACGTCACCAACCCGCTGCTGGGGCCGCTCGGCGCCGCCGCGGTCTTCGGCCCTCAGAAGGGTCTCGCGCCCGACGAGATCGCCGACGCCGATGATGGTCTCGCCCGGCTCGGCGGCCTCCTCCCGGCCGATGCGCGCACCCCCGGGGCCGGTGCCGCCGGGGGGACGGGCTTCGCACTGCTCGCATGGGGTGCGACCCTCGTGCCCGGCGCACCCGAGGTCGCGGCGCTCGTCGGTCTTCGCGAGGCCCTCGCCCAGGCATCCGTCGTGGTCACCGGTGAGGGGTCGTACGACGGTCAATCGGCGGCAGGCAAGGCGCCGGCCCACGTCGCTTCGCTCGCCGCAGGCACCGGGGTGCCGGTCGCGCTCGCCGCGGGCCGTATCGCTCCGGATGCCGACACCTCAGCCTTCGAGGCGTCAGCGTCGCTGACGGTCCTCGCCGGCTCGCCAGCCGAAGCAATCGCCGACCCATCGCGCTGGCTCCGCGAGGCAGGCGCCGCGCTCGCTCTCGCACTCTGACCCCCGCGCCGGCCCGGCCGAGTGCGGCTCAGCCATCGCTGTCGAGCCGATACATGCGCGACGAGCCGATACATGTCGGCCTGCGCGTACCGTATGGGCTCGCGCGCTTTGCATCGGCTCGTGGAGCGGTCGAGCGAGACTGGGGCGGAAGGTCAGGCGCCGCCCAGTGCCTCGGTCACGACGGCACGCGCCTCTTCCTGCACCTCGGCGAGGTGCTCGGGGCCGCGGAGCGACTCGGCGTACAGCTTGTAGACGTCCTCCGTGCCCGAAGGGCGCGCGGCGAACCAGGCGTGCTCGGTCTGCACCTTGAGCCCGCCGATCGCAGCGCCGTTTCCGGGTGCGTGCGACAGCTTGGCGGTGATCGGCTCTCCGGCGAGCTCGGTCGCCGAGACCGCCTCGGGGGCGAGCTTGCCGAGCGCCGCCTTCTGTGCCGGTGAGGCCGGGGCGTCCACGCGCTGATAGGCCGATGCGCCGAACTCAGCCTCGAGCTCCGCGTACCGCTGGGAGGGGGTCTTGCCGGTCACCGCGAGGATCTCGGAGGCCAGCAGGCACAGCAGGATGCCGTCCTTGTCGGTCGTCCAGACGGTGCCGTCCTTCCGCAGGAACGATGCGCCGGCGGACTCCTCGCCGCCGAAGGCGACCGATCCGTCGAGCAGCCCCGGAACGAACCACTTGAAGCCCACCGGGACCTMCAGCAGGGTCCGGCCGAGCGACGCGGCGACCTTGTCGATGATCATCGACGAGACCAGGGTCTTGCCGATCGCCGCATCCGCCGGCCAATCCGGGCGGTGCGCATAGAGGTAGTCGATCGCCACCGCGAGGAAGTGGTTCGGGTTCATGAGTCCCGCGTCGGGCGTCACGATGCCGTGGCGATCGGCGTCGGCGTCGTTGCCGGTGAGGATGTCGTACTCCTCGCGCCGCGCGACAAGCGACGCCATCGCTGAGGGGGAGGACGGATCCATCCGGATCTTCTCGTCCCAGTCCAGCGTCATGAAGCGCCAGGTCGGGTCGACATCCGGGTTCACGACCGTGAGGTCGAGGCCGTGCACCTCGGCGATCAGCGCCCAGTACTCCACCGATGCACCGCCGAGCGGGTCAGCCCCGATGCGGACGCCGGCCTTGCGGATCGCCTCGACGTCGATGATGTTCGCGAGGTCGCGCACGTACGCGTCGCGGAAGTCGTACTCGCCCAGCGTGTCGGCGTCGAGATCGGCGTAGCGGGTGCGCTGCACGCCCTCGAGGCCGCCGGCGATCAGGGCGTTGGCGCGGTCGGCGACCCAGCCCGTGGCGTCCGTGTCGGCCGGTCCGCCGTTCGGCGGGTTGTACTTGAAGCCGCCGTCGCGGGGCGGGTTGTGCGAGGGGGTCACCACGATGCCGTCCGCGCGACCCGGGTCGTCGAGGGCACGGCCGCGGTTGTAGGCGAGGATCGCGTGGCTGAGCGCGGGGGTGGGCACCCACGAGTCGCGCGAGTCGACTCGCACATCCACGCCGTTCGCGATGAGCACCTCGATCGCGGTGCGCTCGGCGGGCAGCGAGAGTCCATGCGTGTCGCGACCGAGGAACAGGGGACCGGCGATCCCCTGCGCGTTCCGGTAGTCCACGATCGCCTGAGTGGTGGCGAGGATGTGGTCCTCGTTGAAGCTCGTGCTGAGCGACGACCCCCGATGGCCGCTCGTGCCGAACGCGACGCGCTGCTCGGGCACCGAGGTGTCCGGCTTTCGGTCGTAATAGGCGGCGATCAGGTCGTCGACGTCGATCAGGTCGGATGCCTCTGCGGGCTGTCCTGCGCGGCTCATGTGCCCAGTCTGCCGGGTCGTGCGAGCTTCTGCACCCGCAGGGCGCGCGCACGGTGCCGACTAGGCTGAAATGCGTGACTTTCGAGCCCGAGGAATCCCCGCGCCGCACCTACAGCTTCCTCGGACCCGCCGGAACCTTCACTGAGGCGGCGCTGGCGCAGGTGCCTGAGGCCCGCGGACAGCAGTGGCGTCCGGTCCACAACGTCGGCGAAGCGCTGGCCGATGTGGTCGAGGGTCGTTCGGACGCGGCGATGATCGCGATCGAGAACTCCGTCGACGGCGGCGTCTCGACCGCACAGGACGCCCTCGCCACCATGCCCGGCATCCGGATCGTGGGCGAGTACCTCGTGCCGGTCGACTTCGTGCTCGTCGCCCGGCCCGGCACCCGGCTGGAGGATGTCTCGCTCGTCGCGGCGCATCCCGTCGCCTATGCGCAGTGCCTGCAGTGGCTCACCGCCGCGCTTCCGGCGCATGCCCACATCCCCGCGTCGAGCAACGTTGCGAGCGCGATGGGGCTGATCGACGGCACGAGCGACGCGGATGCCGCGATCGCCCCACCCGGAATCCTCGAGCACCATGATCTCGAGCTGCTCGCAGAGAAGATCGGCGACAACGCGAACGCCGTCACCCGCTTCGTGCTGGTGTCGCGTCCGGTGGTGGCGCCGTCGCCGACCGGTGCCGACAAGACATCCCTCATCGTCGAGCTGCCCGACGATCACCCGGGCGCCCTGCTCGAGATGCTCGAGCAGTTCGCGACCCGCGGCATCAACCTGTCGCTGCTGGCATCGCGCCCGATCGGCGACGAGCTGGGCAGGTATCGCTTCGTCATCGATGCCGACGGTCACATTCAGGACGAGCGCATGGCGGACGCCCTGATGGGCCTGCGGCGCTTCAGCCCGAAAGTCATCTTCCTCGGATCGTATCCGCGGGCAGACCGTGCGATCGTGCGGTATCCCGACCGCTACTCCGACGAGGTGTTCATCGAGGCGCGCGACTGGCTCCGCGGCATCCTGAGCGGCGAGCCCGAGGCCTGAGGCCTGAGGCCTGAGGCTTGAGGCCTGAGGCCTGAGGCCTGCGGCGTGAGGGTGTGAGGACCCGCAGCGCCGTTTGAGGTTCGCCCGCGGGCGACGAAGGCCGCAGCTCAGCGAGGTGGGCTGCGGTCTCCGTCGTGCACATCAGAAGCGGCACCTGCCCCAAGAAGGTACCGATCCCGCGTCTGCTGCAGCCTTACGAGACGGCTCGGCTGCTTCTCGTTAACCGTAGCTGAGGTCAGACCACATCCTCCTGGAGTCTCAGCAGGTGGAAATACAATGCTCAGCGCGCTGTCAGACCACAGGCCGAGAGCGGATGCCCGAGGCAGCTGAATTGCGTTCGATGGGGACGCTTCCCCTCCAGACGTGCGAATATGTCGGGAACGAGAACAATTCGTGCGAAGAACGACGAGGTGAGCCGAAGCCGTGACCAGTCCTGACCCTGCCCACCGCTTCCACGACGTGGCGCTCCGCATCCTCGACCCGCGCTCCGAGGCCCCGGCCCAGGGCCCCTTCACCGTCGAGCAGACCCGCCACGCGTTCGGATTCGGAAATATCGGGTTCGACTTCATCGATCTGCTCGCCGGACCTGCCTCAGCATCCGGCGGCCAGCTGCGGGTCTTCGGCGGCGCCGACGCCGACCGAGCAGGGCGGATCCTCGATGCCTGGCTCGCGCTGTTCGACACCGTCACGCTGCCGTTCTACTGGAGGGGATTCGAACCGGCCGAGGGGCATCCCGACAGCGCCCGCCTGCTCGCCACCGCTCGCTGGTTCGCCGAGCGGCGCGTGCGCGTGAAGGGCCACCCGCTCGTCTGGCACACCCTCGCGCCGGAGTGGCTGCTCGGCAGAGACGACGACGCTGTGGAGAGAGCGATCCGCGACCGGATCACCCGCGAGGTCGCCGGCTTCGCAGGAGTGATCGACCTCTGGGATGCCATCAACGAAGTCGTGATCCTCCCCGACTTCACCGCCGAGGACAACGCCGTCACCCGGCTCGCACAGCGCAAGGGTCGTGTCGAGATGGTGCGGCTCGCGTTCGACACGGCACGGGCGGCGAATCCTTCGGCACGGCTCGTCCTCAACGACTTCGACCTGTCGGAGGACTACGAGCACCTCATCGAGGAGTGCCTCGAGGCGGGCATCCTCATCGACGCGATCGGCCTCCAGACCCATATGCACCAGGGTTTCCGCGGTGAGGACCAGCTTCACGGGATCCTCGAGCGATTCGCCCGGTTCGGTGTGCCGCTGCAGTTGACCGAGACGACTCTCGTGTCGGGCGACCTCATGCCCGGTGACATCGTCGACCTCAATGACTACGTGGTCGACTCGTGGCCTTCCACTCCCGAGGGAGAGGCCCGGCAGGCTGACGAGATCGTGCGGCACTACCGCACCGTGGTCGGCCATCCCGCGGTGGAGTCGCTCACGTACTGGGGCATCACCGATGAGGGGTCGTGGCTCGGCGCCCCTGCCGGGCTGCTGCGCGTCGACGGTACCCGCAAGCCCGCCTACGACGCCCTGCACGATCTCGTGCGGGGTGAGTGGTGGCACGCACCTCGTGCGCTCGCTCCGGATGCCGACGGCCTCGTCCGCGTCCGCGGATTCGCCGGCGACTACCGCGTGACCACCCCGGAGGGCTCGGCGGCATTCCGGCTCACGCCGGGAATGACCGAGGCGATCCCGGTGGTGCTGCAGCGCTGAGGCGGCTCAACCGGCCAGCAGCTCCAGCGTCTGGGCCCGGCCGGGAGCGGCATCCATCGGCTCGTCCTCATACGACGCCGCGATCGGCGCGATCATGACCTCATCCACGCCGTGCTGCGCCGCGAAGGCCGCGAGCTCGGCCCGCACCGAGTCGCCGGTTCCGACGAACCACTTGGCACGGGCGCCGGCCATGATCTGCGCGCCCAGTCCGTCGAACTCGGATGCGGCGGCCTGCGCCTGCTCGACGGTCTCGAGCGCAACGAGGGGCTTGTTCTGGCGGAGGCGGGCCATCATGCGCAGGTGGGGGAGCGCGCGCTCCTCGGCCTCCTCCTGAGTCGCCGCCGCGAGCACGTTCGCCGTGAGGAAGGTCCGGGGCTCCGGGTTCTCCTCGCTGGGCTGGAACTGCGAGCGATACAGGGCGAGCGCACGTTCGAGGCCCTCGCCGGAGAAGTGGTTGGCGAACACGTACGGAAGGCCGACGCTCGCCGCGAGCTGGGCGGAATAGTCGCTCGACCCGAGCAGCCAGAGGTCGGGCGCGCCGGTGGCCGCGGGGGTGGCGTGCACGTCGTAGGTGCCGCCCGAGGTGAACTGCACCGTGGCCCCCTCGGCCTGCACGAGGCGGGCGATGTCGCGCACATGCTCGGGGAAGCGCTCGACATCGCTCGTCGTCCCCGACATCCGCAGCAGCTGCGTGATGACGGGGTCGCTGCCCGGGGCCCGGCCGATTCCGAGGTCGATCCGGCCAGGCGCGAGCGCCTCGAGGACCGCGAACTGCTCGGCGACGACGAGGGGCGAGTGGTTCGGCAGCATCACGCCGCCCGAGCCGACCCGGATCCGGCGGGTGCGTGCGGCCGCGGCCGCGATCAGCACGGGCGGGGTCGTCGAGGCGACGGCGGGCATGTTGTGGTGCTCGGCGAACCAGTAGCGCCGATAGCCGAGCTCGTCCGCTCGCTGTGCCAGGGCGAGGGATGCCGCGACCGCCTGTGCGCTGGTCTGCGCGGTGCGCACGGGAACGAGGTCGAGAACGGACAGGGCTGGAGCGGAGGCGGTGGAACTCATCCCCGATCAGAACCACGGCTCGGCCGCGGGCATTCCGAGATTCTTCAGCGCGTCCGCGCGGCCTGCTTCACGTGCTCATAGGCGTCCAGCGCGGCGTTTCGCGTGGCGCGCAGGTCGACGATCGGCTCGGGCGGCTCCGCGGCGGCGTGCTCGGGCTCCCACTCCTTCACGTACAGACCGTCCGGGTCGAACTTCTTCGCCTGCAGCTCGGGGTTGAAGATCCGGAAGTAGGGCGCGGCATCCGCTCCCGACCCCGCGACCCACTGCCAGTTGAAGGGGTTGCTCGCCCCGTCGGCGTCGACGAGGGTATCCCAGAACCACTGCTCTCCGAGGCGCCAGTCGATCAGCAGGTTCTTCACGAGGAAGGATGCCGCGACCATCCGCACCCGGTTGTGCATGAAGCCCGTCCGCCAGAGCTCCCGCATCCCGGCGTCGACCAGTGCGATGCCGGTGCGGCCCTGCTGCCAGGCGGCGAGCTGGGCGTGATCGAGCGGCGGCCATGGGAAGGCGTCGAACTCGGGACGCAGATTCTTCGTGGCGAGATCGGGGAAGTGGAAGAGCGTGTGCCACGCGAACTCGCGCCAGCCGAGCTCCGACAGGAAGCGGTCGCCGCCGCCCGCCGCAACGCCTTCGTGCCAGACCGTGTGCGGGCTCAGCTCGCCCCAGCGCAGGCGCGGCGAGAGAAGGGAGGTGGACCCCGCGGCGGGCTCGTCTCGCGTGCGCCCGTAGCTCGGCAGCTCGTCGTCGAGAAACTTCCGCAGGCGCCTTCGAGCGGCCGGTTCACCCGGCTCCCACCGCTCGCGCAGGCCCTCGGCCCAGTCCGGATGCTGCGGCACGAGGTCCCACTCCGGCAGTGCGTCGCTCGCGATCGATCCCGCCCACCCGGCGATCTCGCGCGGCTCGGGCAGCGGCGCACGGGGAGGGAGGCCGTTCAGGCACGCGCGCCAGAACGGCGTGAAGACCGAGAAGTGCGTGCCGGCCCCGGTGGCGACCGTCCACGGCTCGAACAGGAGCGACGCCGCCGAGGACTCCACGCGCACCCCGTCCGCCCGCAACCCGGCCTTCAGCTCGGTGTCGACAGCTCGCTCGGCACCGCCGTAGCGCCGGTTCCAGAAGACCGCGCCGGCTGCGGCATCCGTCACCGCCTCTCGCACCGCGCGACCCGCCGGCCCGCGCCGCAGCACGAGCCGCGCGCCCTTCTCCTCGAGCCGGCCGGCCAGCGAGGCGAGCGAGTGGTGCAGCCACCATCGGGCGGCGCCGCCGAGGGGACGGATGCCCGGCGACTCCTCGTCGAGCACGAAGAGCGCCACGACCGGCCCGCCCGCATCCAGAGCCGCCCGCAGTGCCGGGTTGTCGCTCAGGCGCAGGTCGTCTCGCAGCCAGACGATGCTCGGGCTCACCATCCCGTCATCCTGTCATCGTCCTGCGACATGCGGCGCGGTCACGACGAGAAGGGTGCGACAGGTCGCGGCGACTCAGAGTCCGCCGATGTTGTGCCCCTTCGGCACGGCGAGCTGGAGAGCACCGGGCTCGACGCGAGCGCGCACGCGGACTGCTTCACCGAACTCGTCGCCGTCGAGCTGCACAGGCTGGGCCTCGTGAGTCCCGACATCGAGGGCCGCGCCTCGGGCGTAGCGCACGGCGTTGTCCTTCGTGCGGAGCGCGAGCACCTTGCGCCCTGCCCGGAACCTCCGCAGCACGCTGTTGTCCCACGCCACCCGGCGCCAGACGAGGATCCAGCCGAGCGGCCCCTTCGGCTGGAAGATGACGATGTCCATCGCGCCGTCGATGATCGACGCCTCGGGGATCAGCTCGAGCCCGGCGGGGAGCGAGCCGCAGTTGGCGAACAGCACGCTCTGCACGCGCGCCGAATGCAGCCGGCGTCCGGTGATCTCGTACATGACACGGAAAGGCTTCGCGTTCGGAAGCGAGCGCGCCGCACCGTCGATGTAGGCCATCCACCCGAACGCCTTCTTGAAGATCGGGTTGGTGTTGGCGATCATCGCGGCATCCAGCCCCATGCCGCCCATCACCACGAACGCGCGTTCCTCGGTCGTGCCGTCGGCGCGCATGAGGGATGCGAACCCCACGTCCATCGCCAGGCGGTCGCCGTGGAAGGTGGCCGAGATCATCGTCTCGGCGTTGTCGAGGGGCAGCCGCAGGTTGCGGGCCAGCAGGTTGCCCGTGCCGCTCGGCACGATGGTGAGCGGCACTCCGCTGCCGCTCATCGCCTCGGACACCGCACGCACGGTGCCGTCGCCGCCGGCGACGAGCACAGCATCCGCTCCCGCTTCCAGCGCCTGCCGGGTCACGTCGTCGCCGAAGTCGTCCACCGTCGTCTCGTAGAAGAGAGGCTCCGACCACCCCGCCTCGACAGCGAGGCGCTCGACCGACGCGCGCAGCGTCGCGGCATCCACCTTGATGGGGTTGTACACGAGAGCGGCTTTGGGGCTCGGGCGATCCTTGCCGGACTCCAAGGGCCGCGTCTCGCCGTCGACCCCCACCTGGCGCACCTCGGGCGGCACGTCGCCGGGACGCGCGTCATCGCCGTCGGTGGGGAGGCCCGCTGTCATGGGTCAACCATAGAGCCGCGGCATCCCGCAGTGACCGTCGACGGCGGGACCGGCGCTGCGGTGTCAAAGGCTGAGGGGCGGGGGCGGGCGTTCCGTCGCCCGACTCTAGACTTGACGGATGATCGATCCCGTTCTTCTCCGCGAGAATCCCGAGCTGGTCAAGCGCTCGCAGGAGGCGCGCGGGGAATCGCCCGAGACGGTCGACGAAGCGCTGGCGGCCGACCGTGCCCGCCGTGCCGCCATCACCGCGTTCGAAGAGCTGCGGGCTGCGCAGAACGCGCACGGCAAGAAGGTCGCGCAGGCCCCCAAAGAAGAGAAGGCCGCGCTCGTCGCCCAGGCCAAGCAGCTCAGTGAGCAGGTCAAGCAGGCGCAGCACGCGGTGACCGCCGCCGAAGAGGCCTCCGACTCCGCGTTCGCCAGGCTCGAGAACATCATCATCGACGGGGTCCCCGCCGGCGGCGAAGCGGACTTCATCACCCTACGCACGCACGGCGAGCCCGCGGAGTTCGACTTCGAGCCGCGCGATCACCTCGAGCTCGGCGAGCTCCTCGGCGCGATCGACATGGAGCGCGGCACCAAGGTCTCGGGAAGCCGCTTCTACTTCCTCACGGGCATCGGCGCGCGTCTCGAGTACGCGCTCATGTCACTGGCGCTTCAGCGTGCTCTGGACGCGGGGTTCATCCCGATGATCCCGCCGACGCTCGTGCGCCCGGAGGTCATGCGCGGCACCGGCTTCCTCGGCCAGCACTCCGACGAGGTGTACCACCTGCAGGATGACGACCTCTACCTCGTKGGCACGAGCGAAGTGCCCCTCGCGGGGTATCACATGGGCGAGATCCTGGACCTCGCCCATGGGCCGAAGCGCTATGCGGGATGGTCGACGTGCTACCGCCGCGAGGCCGGTTCGTACGGCAAGGACACCCGCGGCATCATCCGGGTGCACCAGTTCAACAAGCTCGAGATGTTCATCTACACGACACCGGATGCCGCCGAAGCCGAGCATGATCGGCTCGTGCAGCTGCAGGAGAGCATGCTTCAAGACCTCGGCCTCGCCTACCGGGTGATCGACGTGGCGGCCGGCGACCTCGGTTCGAGCGCGGCCCGCAAGTTCGACGTCGAGGCGTGGGTCCCCACGCAGGAGGCGTATCGCGAGCTCACCTCGACGAGCAACTGCACGACCTACCAGGCGCGCCGCMTCGACATCCGTCACCGCCCTGACGGCGGCAAGACCGCGCACGTGGCGACGCTCAACGGCACGCTCGCGACGACCCGCTGGATCGTGGCGATCCTCGAGACGCATCAGCGCGCCGACGGCTCGGTGACCGTCCCCGAAGTCCTTCGCCCGTACCTCGGCGGTCTCGAGATCATGGAGCCTGTGTCGTGACCGAAGCGCATCTCCCGCCGACAGGCAGCATCCGGGTGGTGAAGCCCAAGAAGGCTGCCAGGATCGTCGAGGAGATCGCCCGCGAGACCGAGGACCCCGACCTCGCGACCGACCGACTGCTCATCGTGCTCGACATCGATGGGACGATCCTGCTCGAGGATGAAACGCTTTCTCCGGGAGTGGTGGATGCTGTCGAGCATGCCCATCGCGCCGGCCACGAGGTCATGCTCGCCACGGGTCGTTCGTGGGAGGGCACGCGCGGGATCGTCCGGGTCCTCCGTATCGCGCCGGAATTCATCGTCTGCTCGAACGGCGCCGTGATCATGAAGCGCGTGAACGGCGAGGAAGCGCGCTACGAGCGGTTCCACATCGAGACGTTCGACGCCCACCAAGTGCTGACGCTCCTGCGCGAGCACCTGCCGGACGCCCGTTACATGGTCGAGCTCGCGGACGGCGACCGGCTGTACACGGAGTACCTCGAAGACTGGAACCTGGCCGGCGCACAGCGGGTGAGCTTCGAACAGCTCGGCGCGCAGCCCRTGTGCCGAGTCGTGGTCGTCTCACCCGGGCAGAGCGAGCAGGACTTCGTCGACCTCGTCTCGCGCATCGGGCTGAACCAGGTGTCGTACGCCGTGGGATGGACCGCATGGCTCGACATCGCGCCGAAGGGCGTCGACAAGTCGACGGCGCTCGAGCGCGTGCGCGAGTGGACCGGCTTCGACCCGGCGCACGTGCTCGTGATCGGCGACGGGCGCAACGACGTCGGCATGTTCACGTGGGCGCGCGAGAACGGCGGGCGTGCGGTCGCGATGGAGCAGGGCCCTCAGGAGGTCCGGGATGCCGCGGGCGAAACCACGCTCTCGGTGCACGAGGGCGGCGTGGCCGAGGTGCTTCGAAACCTCTGACCGTGCGCTCAGAGTCCGTCCAGGCGCCGCTGGGAGAATGGCGGGATAGCCGGGTCCGATAGACTCGACGCCGTTCGGTGGATGCGTGCATCCGTCGGGAGGGTTGTCCGAGCGGCCGATGGACCTGGTCTTGAAAACCAGTGGGCAGCAATGTCCCGTGGGTTCGAATCCCACACCCTCCGCTTGCTGAACGGGTGTGCTGGGTGGGGGCGAGCCCGGACCCCCGCCACATCCGAGAGGACCCGATGAGCCAGACGACCAAGCCCGCTCCGCGCGGCCGTCGCACGGTCGCTCGTCACGGCGAGCTGCGCTCGCCGCATCCGTTCTCGCAGCTGCTGAAGATGATGGCGATCCTCGTCGCCGTCGTGCTCGTCTCGGGTCTCGGAGTCGCGGCCTATGCCGCCTACGACATCACCGCCAGCTTCACCAGCGACGCGGTCGAACTCGATGGCCAGGCCTCGGTTCCGCCTGACATCGGGGCGATCGAGGGTGGCGTCAATCTCTTCCTCGCGGGAACGGATGCCTGTGAGAAGCAGTACGCAGCCCTCTTCGGCGACCGCTGCAGCGGCGCAGACGCCGAGGGCGAGCTCAACGACGTCAACATGCTCGTCCACATCTCGGATGCTCCGCGACGCGTGACAGTCATCTCGTTCCCCCGCGACCTGATGGTGCCGATCCCTTCGTGCACCGCCGAGGACGGCTCTCAGACGTCGGCGATGACCAAGCAGATGCTCAACTCGGCATACACGTACGGAGGCCTGAACTGCGTCGTGCAGACGATCTCACAGCTGACCGGGCTCGACATCCAGTACGCCGCCAAGGTGACCTGGGGTGGCGTGATCGAGATCACGAACGCGATCGGCGGAGTCGACGTGTGCCTCGCGAACGGCATCAAAGATCCCTACACGGGCATTGACTGGCCCGCCGGGACGCGCAACATCCAGGGCATGGATGCTCTGCAGTTCCTCCGCACCCGTCACGGCGTGGGCAACGGCGGCGACCTCGGCCGCATCTCCAACCAGCAGCAGTACATGTCGCGGCTGGCGCGCAAACTCGTGAGCGAAGAGGTCCTGACGAATCCCGCGACGCTCTACAAGCTCGCCACGACGGCGGTCGACAACATCACACCATCGCAGACGCTGACGAACCCGCTCACGCTGGTGCAGATCGCGCTCGCGGTGAAGAACGTTCCGTTCAGCGAGATCGTGTTCCTGCAGTACCCCGTCGTCGACGATCCCGCCGACGCCAACCGCGTCGTTCCCAACAAGTCCGCGGCCGAGGACCTGTGGGCCGCGCTCGAGGCCAATCAGGCGCTCGAACTGACGGGTGACGTGAGCCAGGGAGACGGCGTCGTCGTGGTCGAGCCCGAGACGCCGGCCGAGAGCCCCGCCGAGACGGCGGCCCCCGACGCTTCGGCGACCCCCGGGCCGACCCCGACGACCGTCGAGCTGCCAGAGGCGATCGCGGGTCAGACCGCGGCGCAGGAGACCTGCTCGAACGGCAACGTCAAGGACTGACCGGCGTCATCGCCGGTCAGGCGCCGAGGCCCTCGCGGTCGACGCGCCGGTGATAGCGCATGCCTGCCACGCCGCCGAGGAGTGCCCCGGCGAGCGTCACGATCGCGACACCCAGAGCTGTCAGGATGCCGGTGGTCGTCGCGGTCTCGGGTGTCACGGGGATGCGGGGCACGCCGCCGAGGTTCGCGAAGATGTCCCACTGGCTGCCGGCGATCGCGGTGATCACGGCGACGACGATCGCCATGACGATGGCCCACAGCCACACCGCGAGGCCCTGCTTCAGGCCGCTGAACCGGGCCATCCGTCCCGCGACGTAGCCGCCGGCGAAGTACGAGATGAACAGCACGACCGCGACCGCGATGGCGCCGATGATCGTGGCGCTGCCCATATTGTCTGCCGCGGCGTCCGCAGCATCCTGGACCGTCTCGGGGGAGTAGAGGCCGATCGCTGCACCGATGGCCGCGAGGAGCGCGGTGAGCAGGACGGTGAGTCCCATCGCGGTCAGCCAGCCGAAGAAGGCCGACCCGAACTTGAAGCCGCCGAAGCGCTCCTCTTCTCGCGACAGCACCTCGTCGTGCAGGCTCACGTTGGTAGCCGCGACCGGCCGTGTCGTGTCAGTGTCGTAGGCGCCCTGAACCGGCCTGGCCGCCTGACGGGTGGAATCAGTGTCATAGTCGCCCTGAACCGGGGTGGCCGGTTGACGGCGCTCGGGGGTGTCTGTGCTCATGCCGCGACGCTATTGGTCGACCTTGAAGTTCCGCTTCAKGGTTGCCAGGCGGCGGATCTCGTCGTATTCTCCTGGGCTATTCGCCGCCGGACGCGTCACGGGGTGGAGCGCTCGCGGTCGATGTGGGCGTCTTGGGGATGCCCGCGTGCAGGTTATGATTGGTGCGCGCGTCCGTTCGTTTTCGCTCGGACGCCTGGAGACGTCGCATAGTTCGGCCTAGTGCACCACCCTGCTAAGGTGGAGTCCCCTTACGGGGACCGAGGGTTCAAATCCCTCCGTCTCCGCGATAAGAACCCCAGTTCAAGCTGGGGTTTTTCTTGTTGGCCCGAGGAGCCGATTCGACGGTTCTCGTCGCCGCAGATGACCCCGAAGTGACCCCCGGGGGGGGTCACCTGGGGGTCACTTGGAGGCAAGCGACACCCAAGATCGCGCCTGCGTGTGTGCTCGTTGCCGCGTGATTCCGCGGAAGTCGCAGGACTCAAGGGATTGGGGTGCACCACCCCTCCACAGGTGGTGTCCCTCCGAGGGCGTGAACAGGTTGGCGGACTGGGTTGCCGCCGAACGGCTGCGAGCTTTGCCGGCCGGTCGTTTGGCATGAGCTGGGGTGCGCGGACCACAGCACGCGATGCCGCGCGTCGAATGCGCCTTGGCTCGGCACTTGGCCGTCGGGATGCGCGATTCGTCTGTTGATCGGCAGCGTTGTGATATGCGACGTGGGTTGTGGAGGCGGCCTTCTCGCCCTTGACTGCGCAGGGGATGAGGCGATGATGCTCGGAACGTAGCCGCGGAGGCCATTGTCAACATCAATCGCGTTTGGCTGGTCGACGGGCACGGCCGGGGACCACTCAACCGCCTTCGAGCACCCGTACAGCCTTGGCACCGGTCTGCGCGGCGTGCACCGCCTGTTTCGCGTGGGGGAGCAGGCGCTGCCCCTGGTCGGTGAGTGCGAAGACCCCGCCACCGCGGTGGAAGAGCGTGGCGTCGAGTTCTTGTTCCAGTCGTCGAATGAGTATGGAGATCGCGGGCTGCGTTACCCCGAGACGTTCTGCGGCCTTCGTGAAGCTCTCGAGGTCCGCTGCCGCGACGAATGCCTGAAGCTGGGCGAAGGAGGTGATGGCGATTGATGGGCGGTGACCTTCACTGGACATGAGAGCCTTCTTCTTGTGAGGGAACCGCTGGCCGCCCAGCCAGGGGCGGTGTTTGACTTCGCATGGGAGGCCCGATCAGGCCGCCCCTTGGGCTGCTTGTCCGGAGTCGGTACCGCTGGCGGTGATTAATGCACCGCCGCGAGACATAGAACATCTGCTGCGGCCGCTACGGTCGCAGGCATGTGATTGCTGGACACGATGCGCTCGGTAGCAGCCGCACGTCTGTCCGACTCAAAAGCATCGATTTTGGTATACAAGCTACCAGACATAGCTTTGACGACTCGAATCGTGGCACCGCAGGCGAGAAACCGGGGAATTGCGCCTAGCTCCGTGGCGCGCCGGTGTACGATCTACCGACGAAGCGGAGTCTGAAGCCATGCAAGAAGTCGCCTACCGGTCGATCCCGGAGCTCGTTTACGAGGAGATCCGCGAGCAGATCGTCAGCGGGCAACTGCAAGCTGGCACACGCCTGAAAGAGCGAGAGATCTCGGAACTTCTGAACGTATCCAGGGTGCCGGTGCGAGAGGCGTTCCCCCTGCTGGAAGCCGATGGCTTCATCCGCATCGTTCCCCGGCGTGGAGCGATCGTCAACGACCTGGCCGTTCGCGACGTCGAAGAGCTGTTCGAGGTTCGCGAGTCGCT
>NZ_JBFULL010000016.1:0-43691 GCF_056400345.1 Microbacterium sp. P5_B6
GAAACACCCGACATGAAACAGGTGCTCGGCGACAAGCGCGCCATACTCATCCTGCTCGGCCCCGCCCTGCTGATCTACACCCTGGTCATCCTCGTGCCGATGGTGTGGTCGTTGTACTACACCGTGCAGGACGGCAACCCGATCATCGGGTTCACCTTCAACGGCTTCGGCAATTTCGTCAAGTTCTTCAAGGACCCGGCGGCCTGGGATGCGGTGTTCTTCACCCTCAAGTACGCCGTCGTCCTCACGGGGCTCCAAGTGGCGCTCGGCTACGGACTGGCGCTGATGTACGTGTTCTGGCTGCGCCGCAGCTCGGGTCTCGTGCGCACGATCGTGTTCTTCCCCGTGGTCCTTCCCACGGTGGCTATCGCGCTGCTCTTCCAGCGGCTGTTCGAAGCCGCGCCGACCACGGGTCCGGTCAACTCGCTCATCATGCTGCTGGGCGGCGACACCGTCGACTGGTTCGGGATGCCGGCCGCATCCTTCTGGGTCGTCATCCTCATGGATCTGTGGCGCTCGATGGGCTTCTACGCCGTGCTGCTCTACGCGGGACTCGTCGACATCCCGGAAGAGCTCATCGAATCGGCCCGCATCGACGGCGCTTCGGGCTGGAAGCTCATCCGCACGATCATCATCCCGCTGACACTCCCGGTGCTCCTGTCGAGCCTCATCTTCAGCATCAACGGAACGCTCAAGGTGTTCGACACCGTCGTCGCGCTCACCGCCGGTGGGCCGGGCAATGCGACCACGCCGCTCACGCTCTACATGTTCCGCACCTCGTTCGCCTACGGCGACTACGGCTACGGCAGCACGATCGCGCTCATGCTGACGATCCTCTGCCTGCTGTTCACCGTGTTCATCTTCCGGTCGACGCGCCGCGACCTCACGAAGGAGTGACCATGTCCGCCACGACAGCATTCGTCACGGGTGAGGATCTGCCCGACATCCATGAGGCGCCGCCTCGGCGTCCGCGCTCGGTGCGAGGCATCCTGTCCCGCATCCCGGGATGGATCCTGATCACGATCCTGCTCATCGTCGTGATCTACCCGATGGTGTGGATGTTCCTCGGGTCGTTCAAGACCCAGGACGAGTTCCTCAATGCTCCGTTCTGGGCTCTCCCGGAGAACTGGTCGCTCGACAATTACGTCGAGGTGTTCACGACCGGCGGCTTCGGCACGTACGTGCGCAACAGCATCCTCGTCGTCTTCCCGTCCCTCGCCGCGATCCTGATTCTGGGCGTCGCCGCGGGCTTCGCCCTGGAGGTGATGGTCTGGCGCGGCAAGGCGACGGTCCTCCTGCTCTTCCTCATCGGCATCATGGTGCCGACGCAGATGATCCTGCTGCCGCTGTTCACGATCTACTTCCGGCTGCACCTCACGGGCACGTTCTGGCCGCTCATCCTCACCTACGTGGCGACGGGCCTTCCTCTGACCGTGTTCATGATGGCCACGTTCTTCCGGGCGGTGCCCCGCGAGATCTTCGAGGCGGCGACCCTCGACGGCGCGAACATCTTCCGCATGTTCTGGTCGGTCGGCATCCCGCTCGTCCGCAATGCGCTCTTCACGGTCGGACTCGTTCAGTTCTTCTTCCTCTGGAACGATCTGCTCGTCGCGCTGACCTTCACGACCAGCAGCGACCTGCGGACGATCCAGGTGGGACTCCTCAACTTCACCGGCCAGTACGGCGCGGTGCAGTACGGGCCGACGTTCGCCGCGATCGCCGTCAGCGTCTTCGGCACGCTGCTGATCTACCTCTTCCTGAACCAGCAGGTCATGAAGGGCCTCACGGCCGGATCGGTGAAGGGCTGACGTGACGGACATCACCGAGATCTGGCTCGAGAACAGACGTGCGGGAACCACGGTCGGAATCGACGAGGATGCTCCCCGCATCTCGTTCACGACCGCCGAGCACGGGACGGACTTCGAGCTGGAGTTCACCCGCGACAGCGGAAGGGTCGAGCGCGCGAGAGCAGTCGGCACCACCCGAATCGCCTGGCCCTTCGCTTCGCTCGCTCCGCGCGAAGGCGGTGCCCTGCGCCTGCGGGCCGCGGGGACGGATGCCTGGACCCCGGCCACGACGATCGAACGCGGCCTGGCCGGCGATTGGCGGGTGGACTTCGCGTCGCCCTCGACCTCGGCGGCGCAGGGCATCCTGCGTCCCGGGTACCTGCTGCGGGCGAGCTTCGACCCCGGCGTGCCCGTGGAGCGCATCGCGAAGGTGCGGCTCTATGCGACCGCCCACGGCGTCTACGAGCTGGAAGTCAACGGCGGTCGCCTCGGCGAAGACAGGTTGGCACCCGGCTGGACGAGCTACAGCCACCGGCTGAGGTATCAGACCTATGACCTCACGGCAGCACTGGCCGACGGAGAGAACGTGCTCGGCGCGTGGCTCGCAGACGGGTGGTACCGCGGTCGGATCGGCTTCGACGGCGGCCTCTGGGACCTGTACGGGACGGATGTCGCCCTGCTCGCGCAGCTCGAGCTGACGACGGTCGACGGCGAGCACCTCATCGTGCCGCTCGAGTGGACGTTCAGCGAGTCGCCCATCACCGCAGTCGGCCTCTACGAGGGCGAGACGCACGACGCCCGGCTGCTTCCCCAGGGCTGGTCGGCGCCGGGCTTCGACGGCTCCGGCTGGGCACCGGCGATCCCGTTGCCGCGGGAATCGTTCACGGCTGCGATCGAGGCGCCGACCGCGCTGCCCGTCCAGGAGACGGAGGTGCTGCGCCCGGTGTCGGTGGACCGCCGACCGAACGGACGCATCCGGCTCGACTTCGGCCAGAACATCTCGGGTGTGCTGCGGATCCGGCCCCGCGCGGAGCGCGGGCACACGATCGTGCTGCACCACGCCGAGGTGATCGAGAACGGGGAGCTCGGCATCCGGCCCCTCCGCACGGCCACATCCGTCGACACGTATGTCGCCGCGGGCACGCCGGGGGAGGAGTACTCGCCCCGGTTCACGATCCATGGCTTCCAGTACGCGGAGCTCGAGAACTGGCCCGGAGAACTGCGCGACGGCGATGTGGAAGCGGTCGTGATCCACACCGGGATGCGGCGCACCGGCACGTTCGAGAGCTCGCACGCGGGCCTGAACCAGCTGCACTCGAACGTGGTGTGGAGCATGCGCGACAACTTCGTCGACCTGCCCACCGACTGCCCGCAGCGCGACGAGCGCGTCGGCTGGACGGGAGACATCCAGGTCTTCGCGCCGACCGCACTGAGGCTGTTCGCCGCGCACGGGACGCTCACCGGCTGGCTGCGGGATCTCGCCCACGAGCAGCGCGACCAGGGGCACGTGCCCAACTTCGTGCCGTGGGTCGAGTGCGGGTTCCCGAACTTCCCGACGGCTGCCTGGGGGGATGCCGCGGTGATCGTGCCGTGGACGATGTACCAGGACGACGGCGACACGCAGATCCTCGCCGAGCAGTACGAGAGCATGCGCGCGTGGGTCGACCTCGTCGACGGTCTCACTGGACATACCGGGCTCTGGAACGCCGGCTTCCAGCTCGGCGATTGGCTGGACCCGACGGCTCCCCCCGAGAGCCCAGGCGACTCGCACACCGACCGGCATCTCGTCGCCACGGCCTACCATGTCAAGACCGCGCGGATCGTGGCCGAGACCGCGACGCTGCTCGGCGATGCCGCGGGCGCCGAGCGGTATCGGCTCATCGCCGCACGCGCCACGCGGGCCTTCCAGGACGAGTTCATCAGCGCCTCCGGCCGGGTCGTCAGCGACACCGCCACCTCGATCGCCGTGGCGCTGGTCTTCGACCTCTTCGCCTCGGCGGCGCAGGCCGCGCGCGCCGGCGAACGGCTGCGCGAGCTCGTCGGCCACGGTGGCTTCCACATCTCGACGGGATTCGTCGGCACGCCGATCATCTGCGACGCCCTCGTGCTCTCGGGGAGCATGGACTACGCCTACCACCTGCTGCTGCAGGAGGGTCTGCCCTCGTGGCTGTACCCGGTCACGATGGGGGCGACGACGATCTGGGAGCGCTGGGACAGCATGCTGCCCGACGGGTCGATCAACCCCGGCGATATGACGTCGTTCAACCACTACGCGCTGGGCGCGGTGGCGGACTTCCTCCACCGCTCCGTCGCGGGACTGTCGTCGGATGCTCCCGGCTGGGAGGTCGTGCGGTTCGAGCCGCGCCCCGGTGGCGGGCTCGAGCATGCGTCGGCGCGGTTCGACAGCGTCAGGGGAACGGCGGCCATCGCCTGGCGCCGGGAAGGCGAGACGCTGACGATCGAGGTGACGGTGCCCGCGGCATCCCGGGGAGTCGTCGTCCTGCCTGGCGGCGGCGGCGAGGAGATCGCAGTCGGACCGGGCGCGCATTCGTTCCGCACCTCGTTCCGGGCTGTCGCCGACGATCCCGAAGCCCCCTTCTTCGGCTGGCGGCGCGAGCCCGTCGACGCCTGACCGGCAGATAGCAGAGGACTCATGAACGAACGCAAGACGTCGATCACGCCCGGCCGGCCCTGGCTCGACACGAAGGGTGAGCGGATCCACGCCCACGGGGGCTCGGTGCTCACCGCCGACGGCGTGCACTACTGGTACGGCGAGAACAAGGAGTTCTCAACGCCCGGAAGCGGCATCTGGCATTGGGGCGTGCGCTGCTACTCGTCGACCGACCTCTGCAACTGGGAGGACCGCGGGCTGATCATTCCCCCTGACGAACACGACGAGGCCTCGCCGCTGCATCCGTCACAGCTGCTGGACCGTCCGCACATCATCTACAACGCGCATACGCAGAAGTACGTCTGCTGGATCAAGGTGATGACCAAGGGCTCGATTCAGCGCTCGACCGTGCTGACCGCCGACAGCATCCTCGGGCCGTACGAGATCGTGCGCACGTGGCTGCGGCCGCTCGACATGAGCGCCGGGGACTTCGACCTCGTGGTGGACCCGCACGACGGGAAGGCCTACTACTACTTCGAGCGCGTGCACTCCGAGATGATCTGCGCCGACCTGACCTCGGACTACACCGATGTCACGGGCTACTACTCGACGCATTTCCCGCAGCCGCAGCCGCCCTTCGTCCGCGAGGCTCCCGCCTACTTCTCGCGCAACCGTCGGCACTACCTGCTCACCTCGGGGACGACCGGGTACTACCCCAATCCCTCCGAAGCGGCGGTGGCTCCGTCGTACCACGGGCCCTTCGACGTGCTCGGGGACCTGCATCCGTCCGACGAGTCGCGAACGTCGTTCCACTCGCAGATCTCGTCGGTGTTCCGGCATCCGGGCAAGAAGGATCTCTACATCGCGATCGCGGATCGGTGGCTTCCGGGCTACCTCGACCATGGCGCGCGGGCCCAGGAGGCCTTCACGCGGCACTTCGCACCCGGCCGCGACAGCGACGAGCCGATGGAGGAGTTCGCGCACGTCGACTCGTCGATCGCTGACTACGTCTGGCTGCCGATCCGCTTCGACGGCGACCGGCCCGTCATCGAGTGGCGCGACGAGTGGCGGCTCGAGGAGTTCGAGGACGCCTGAGACGGCGGGTCGATCCGGGTCGGCCGCTGGGCTGGCGCTCGCGTCGGACATTCCCGCGGATGTCGGTGCGATGCCGCCGGATGCTCCGACCAACGGCCCATTCTCCGACGGTCAGGCGGAGGGCGCGCCCGGCTCGAGAGCCTTGAGCATGTCCTCCTCGGCCGGGTTGTCGGCCTGGAGCTGCTCCTCGGTCGTCTCGTCGCCGCCGGTGGGTGCGTCCTCTTCGATGGGGCCGTCTTCTGCTCGTCGTTCGTCCATGGCCTCACGGTAGGCCGGGGCCTGCATCCGCCGACAGGGATTGACAGGGGCGAGGTCGCTCCCGGCGAGGGTGGGAGGCGGCCTCAGGACTCACTGAGCTCGGGCACGGCCGGCGGCGCGTCGGCCTCGGCATCCGGATCCCGCGGTCGCGATCCCGAGCCGAGCGAGAGTGTCGCGAGCAGACCCAGCACGAGGAAGCCGGCTGCCGCGAAGCTGGCGTACTTGGTTCCCTGCGAGAGTGCAGCCTTCGCGTCCTCGGCGACCGCTTCGGTCTGCGGCGACTGCTCGAGGCCGGCGATCGCACCGCCCGCGCTGTCGACGACGGCCGAGACGACCTGGTCGCGCTGATCGGACGGGATGCCGCGATCGTCGAGCGACGCGGAGAAGACCGCGGCGGTGCTCGAGAAGAGGATCGTGCCCAGGATGGCGATGCCCAGCGCTGCCCCGAGCTGGCGGGAGGTCGACTGGGTTCCGGATGCCTGGCCGCCCTCCGTGACCGGCACGTCGGCGAGCACGACTCCGGTGAGCTGCGCGGTGGCGAGGCCCACGCCGAGTCCATACACGAAGAGCGCGGGGATCAGCGGCACCCACGAGGCATCCGGGGCGATGACGAACGCGACCGCCGTGACGCCGATGATCTCGGCGATGAGTCCCGCCCGCACGATCCACACCGGCGAGAACCGCCCGCTGAATGCTCCGGCGAGCCCGCTCGCCACGAACGAGCCGATCGCGAGGGCAAGGAGGATCAGGCCCGTCTGCACGGCCTCGAATCCGAGGACGAACTGCAGCCAGAGGGGCAGGGCGAGGATGATCCCGAACTCGCCCAGCGAGACGACCATCGCGGCGATGTTTCCGTTGCGGAACGACGGGATGCGGAACAGCCCGAAGGCGATGATCGTCGACTTGCCCTGCCGGCGCCGGTGGTTTCCCCAGGCGACGAAGGCGATGATGCCGACCAGCGCGATGGCGAAGGCGACCGGGATGGGGGAGAGGTTCCACGGCCACGTCCAGTCGCCGATCGTGAACGGCTTGTCGATGGTCCACCAGCCGTAGCTGCGGCCCTCGATCAGCGCGAACACGAGTGCCGCGGTCGCGACGATCGACAGGAGTGCTCCGACGACGTCGATCGACGTGGCCCCGCCGCGGGACTCGTCGACGGTCAGGAGGATTCCGATGAAGATCAGGATGCCGAGCGGCACGTTGATGAGGAACGCCCAGTGCCAGGAGAACTCGGTGGTGAGCCACCCGCCGAGGAGCGGTCCGACGGCCGCCATCCCGCCGATCGTCGATCCCCAGACGGCGAACGCGATGGCGCGCTCGCGGCCGCGGAACGTGGCGTTGAGGAGCGAGAGAGTCGTCGGAAGCATCAGCGCACCGCCGACGCCCTGGACGAACCGCGCGAGGATCAGCAGCTCGCCGGTGCTCGCCAGAGCTGCGCCGACGGAGGCCAGGGTGAAGATCACAACGCCGGCGAGCAGCATCCGTCGTCGTCCGATCCTGTCGGCGAGGCTCCCGAAGACGAGCAGGAGCGAGGCGAACACGAGGGTGTAGGCCTCTTGCACCCACTGCACCTGGGTCGAGGTGATGCCGAGGTCGTCGACGATCGCCGGGATCGCCACATTGACGATCGTCGAGTCGACGATGATCAGCGCCACAGCGACGCTGATGAAGACGAGTCCTGCCCAGCGGCGCCGCGACGTCTGAATCATTTCGCTAGCTTATCTAGCAATAAGTGATTTGGGTAGCCGCGATCGCCCCGCTCTTCACGGGATGGTGGGCCGGTGTGGGGTCAGCGGGCGGCGATGACGGCGTTGTCGAGCTCGTCGGCGTCGACTCCGGGACGCTGGGCCTGGTTGGTCAGCAGCACCCAGGCGACTCCCGCCGTCGGATGCACCCAGAACTCGGTGCCCGACCAGCCCCCGTGGCCATAGGTGTCGCGGTCGATGAGTCCGGGCGCGCGGGTCCGCAGGTTCCAGGTGAAGCCCCAGTCCTGGCCGCGCTCGGCCGGGTACGGCTCCAGGCGGGGGATGTGACCCGTCAACGGCCGGCGCATCATCGCGAGCGTCGCGGGCTGGACGATCTCCCCGTCGTCACGCAGCAGCGCGGACCCGACCGCCAGGAGGTCGTACGCCCGGCCGATGAGCCCCGCGCCCGGGTGGCGCAGGGCGACGAACTTCGCGGTGTCGACGCCCGAGGCCTCCGCATCCGTGATCGTGTGGGGATCGGATGCCTCGTCGAGAGTGAGCCCGTCGGCGCCGACCGAATCGGCCCAGTCCGCGACGGCGGCATCCCACGAGAGTCCCGTGGTGTGCGTGATGAGCTCGGCGACCCCCTCGAAGGCGATCGACGAATAGCGCGACGCCTCGCCCGCTGCGAAGTCGCGACCAGGAGTGCGGAGCGCTGCGGCCAGCCCCTGCGGCACATCCAGCGGGGGCTCGATCATGCCCGAGGTGTGGCTCACGAGGTGGCGGAGCCGCACGACGTCATCGCGCCCCTGGCCGAACTCGGGCACCGCCGCGGTCAGCGGGGTCTCGATGCCGAGGAGGCCGCGCTCGACCGCTCGGGCCGCGGCCAGGCCGACGAGGGGCTTCGTGATCGAGAACAGCCGGAAGTGGTCGTCGACCTTCGCGGGGCGCCCGGCGGTCTCGCCGAAGGCGTCGAGGGCGACGATGCCGCCGGCTGTCGCGATGCCGAGGACGGCGGTGGGGAGGCGCCCGGCATCGACATGACGCTGGGCCCAGTCGAAGGCTGCGGAGTAGGAGTCGGTCATGCCTTGGGAGCGTACCGGCGCGGAGCGTGCGTGCGTGCGACGAGGTCGCGCAGCGACTCGAGCGACCCCGACACCAGCCCCGCGGCGCGGGCCTGGATGAGGACGTTGCCGAGCGCGGTCGCCTCGACCGGGCCCGCGAGCACCGGAAGGCCCGCTCGGTCGGCGGTGCGCTGGCAGAGTAGCTCGTTGAGCGAGCCGCCGCCGACGATGTGGATCGTGCGCACATCGACTCCGCCGATGCGTCCGGCTTCGCGGGCGGTGTCGGCGAAGGCCTGGGCGAGAGACTCGACGATGCTGCGGGCGTACTCGGCGCGCGTGCGCGGAGCGGGGATGCCGTGCTCGTCGCACCACGCGTCGATGCGGGCGGGCATGTCGCCGGGGGCGAGGAACCGCGGGTCGTTCACATCGAAGACGGGGACGGATGCGGTGACCTCCTCCGCCGAATCGAGCAGGGTCGGCAGGTCGATCGGGTGTCCCTGGCGCTCCCACGTGCGCACGGCCTCGCTGAGCACCCAGAGCCCCATGACGTTGTGCAGCAGGCGCACGCGACCGTCGACCCCGCCTTCGTTCGTGAAGTTGGCGGCCAGCGCTTCGGGCGTGAGGACGAGGTGGTCGACCTCGACCCCGACGAGCCCCCAGGTGCCGCAGGAGATATAGGCGGCGGCATCCGGCTGCATCGGCACGGCGACGACGGCCGAGGCGGTGTCGTGCGATCCGACGGCGGTGACCGGCGTGCCTGCGGGGGCGCCGATCGACGACGCGACGTCGGGCAGCAGAGCGCCGAGGCGGTCGCCCGGCGCGATGAGCGGGGGAAGGATGCCGCGCGGGATGCTGAGGGCCCTGATCAGCTCGTCGTCCCAGGTGCCATTCAGCACGCGCAGGAGGCCGGTGGTCGAGGCGTTCGTCTGCTCGGCCCGCGCCTCACCGGTCAGCCAGTACCCGACGAGGTCGGGGATGAGCAGCGCGGTGTCTGCGAACTCGAGGATGTCGTGCGGCTCGGCGGCGAACTGGTAGAGCGTGTTGAACGGCAGGAACTGCAGCCCGTTGCGCTCGAAGAGCTCGGGATGCGGCATCCGGTCGTGAACGGTCTGGACCCCTCGGGCCGTGCGGGTGTCGCGGTAGTGGAACGGGTCGCCGAGAAGCCGTCCGCCGCGCAGCAGCCCATAGTCGACCGCCCAGGAGTCGACGCCGATGCTCGCGATGCCCGGTTCGGCGAGGAATGCCTCCCGGAGCCCCTTCACCGCCGCGCCGTAGAGCGACAGGATGTCCCAGTGCAGGCCGTCGCCGACCTGCACCGGGTGGTTCGGGAAGCGTGCGACCGATGTGGCGTCGAGCGTGTCGGGCCCCACGTGCCCGATGATCACCCGGCCGCTGGTCGCGCCGAGGTCGACGGCAGCGACGGCGCCCGTGCTCATGCTCATACGCCTGCCCTGTCCGCGGTGGTCGGCAGTGCGCTCTGTCGCCCAGAGAGCGGCTTCTTCACGTCGATAAGGTGCACGCTCGGCGAGAGAGCGCTCTGTCGACAGGAAGGGATCGGGGCAGGAGCCACGCCTGACAGCCGAGTCATCGGAGGAACGCGGCCGCGACGCCGGAGTCGACGGGGATGTGCAGGCCGGTGGTGCGGGAGAGCTCAGGACCGGTGAGCACGAAGACCGCGTCGGCGACGTTCTCGGGCACGACCTCGCGCTTGAGGATCGTGCGGTTGGCGTAGTACTGGCCGAGGTCCTCTTCCTTCACGCCGTAGGTCGCGGCGCGGTTGGCGCCCCAGCCGGCCGCGAAGATGCCGGAGCCGCGCACGACGCCGTCCGGGTTGATGCCGTTCACGCGGATGCCGTGCTCGCCGAGCTCGACCGCGAGCAGGCGCACCTGGTGGGCCTGGTCGGCCTTGGTGGCCGAGTACGCGATGTTGTTGGGGCCGGCGAACACGCTGTTCTTCGACGAGATGTAGATGACGTCACCGCCGAGCTTCTGCTCGATGAGCGCCTTCGCGGCCGCCTTCGAGACGAGGAACGAGCCCTTCGCCATCACATCGTGCTGCAGGTCCCAGTCCTTCTCGGTGGTCTCGAGCAGCGGCTTGGAGAGCGAGAGTCCGGCGTTGTTGACGACGAGGTCGATGCCGCCGAACGCGAGCACCGTCGCGTCGATCGCGGCCTGGACGCCGGCAGCATCGGCGACGTTCGCAGCGACGCCGATGGCGACATCCGTCCCCCCGAGTTCTGCGGCCGCGGCCTGCGCCTTCTCGAGGTCGAGGTCGGCCACGACGACGCAGGCGCCCTCGGCAGCCAGTCGCACCGCGATCGCCTTGCCGATTCCGGATGCTGCGCCCGTGACGAACGCGATGCGCCCCTGGTGGGTCTTGGGCTTGGGCATGCGCTGCAGCTTGGCTTCTTCGAGCGCCCAGTACTCGATGCGGAACTTCTCGGCATCCGAGATCGGAGAGTACGTCGAGAGCGACTCGGCACCGCGCATGACGTTGATCGCGTTGACGTAGAACTCGCCGGCGACGCGGGCCGTCTGCTTGTTCGCGCCGTACGAGAACATGCCCACGCCCGGAATCAGGACGATGAGCGGGTCGGCGCCGCGGATCGCGGGGCTCTCGGCCGTGGCGTGGGCGTCGTAGTAGGCCTGGTAGTCGGTGCGGTACTCCTCGTGCAGTTCGTGCAGGCGCGCGATGGACTCCTCGACCGTCGCCGATGCCGGGAGATCGAGGATGAGCGGCTTCACCTTGGTGCGCAGGAAGTGGTCGGGGCAGCTGGTGCCGAGCGCCGCCAGACGAGGAGCGTTCTCGGACGCGAGGAAGTCCAGCACGACGTCGGAGTCGGTGTAGTGGCCGACCTGCGGCTTGTCGTGCGAGGCCAGGCCGCGGATCGTCGGCGCGAGGGCAGCGGCCTTCGCGCGGCGGTCGTCCTCGGGAAGCGCCTCGAACCCGGCGCGCACGCCGCCGAACGGGTCGGCCTTGCCGTGCTCGGCGATGTAGGCGGCGGCGGTGTCGATGATCCAGAGCGAGTTCTGCTCGGCCTCTTCGGACGTGTCGCCCCACGCGGTGATGCCGTGTCCGCCGAGGATGCAGCCGATCGCCTCGGGGTTCTGCGCCTTGATCTCGGCGATGTCGAGCCCGAGCTGGAAGCCGGGGCGCCGCCACGGCACCCACGCCACCTTGTCGCCGAAGATGGTGCCCGTGAGCGCCTCGCCGTCCGCAGCGGTCGCGATCGCGATACCGGAATCGGGATGCAGGTGGTCGACGTGCGCGGCATCCACAAGCCCGTGCATGGCCGTGTCGATCGACGGCGCAGCGCCGCCCTTGCCGTGCAGGCAGTAGTCGAACGCCGCGACCATCTCGTCCTCGCGATCCACCCCCGGGTACACGTTCTGCAGCGCGCGCAGGCGGTCGAGACGCAGTACGGCGAGTCCGGCCTCCGTGAGGGTGCCGAGGTCGCCGCCCGAGCCCTTGACCCACAGCAGCTCGACGGGCTCGCCCGTCACAGGGTCGGTCTCGGTGCCCTTCGCGGACGTGTTGCCGCCCGCGTAGTTCGTGTTCTTCGGGTCGGCGCCGAGTCGGTTGCTGCGCGCGATGAGCTCGTCGGCTGCGGGGTTGGTCATGGGGAGGATCCTTCGGGGGTGTGGGTTCGTGGGTCGAGTGGTCAAGACACGCCGAGGCGGCGTCAGCCGGTCGGCGGGTCTTGGCTGCTCGAGGGGGAGGGGGCCGGGGTGAGCGCCGGGGAGCGCAAGGCGGCCAGGCGCGTGGCGATGCGATCGATCGAGACGGATGCTGCGGGCTGCTGAGGGTTGTTCAGGTGACCGTGGGTCGTCCCGGCCTCGGTGACGACCTCGATCTCGCGGCCGGCTTCGGCGAGGGTGGCGGCGAAGACCTCTCCGGACACTCGGAGCTCGTCCACCTCGCCGTTGATCATGAGCGTGGGCGGGAACCCGGCGACGTCATCGGTCGTGGCCGTGCCCGGCACCGCGTACAGCGGGGCATCGTCGAACGGTCCGCCGAGGTAGAGCTCGTACATCCCCCGCACGCTTTCCGGGCCGAAGCCGTCCGCCTCGGGGTGGGCGTCGAGCGCCGCCCGCAGCTCGGGCGAGGGGGCGGGCTGGACGGCGAGCAGTGTCGGGTAGGCGAGCACGGCCAGCGCGGGCCGGGGAGCGGCATCCGCTGCCAGCAGGCGCAGCACCGCGCCCGCAGCGAGATTGCCGCCCGCACTCGCGCCGCCGATCGCCAGGCGCTCGGGGTCGATACGCAGCCGCGCCGCGTTCTCGACCGCCCACGACCATGCCGTCAGCATGTCGTCCGACCCGGAGGGGTAGACGAAGCCGTCCCTGGCGGCGCCGTCGGGCGAGAAGGGGAATCCGGCCGGGGTCGGCGCGAGCCGGTAGTCGACCGAGATGACCGTCGTCCCGCGAGTCGCGAGCGAGCGTGCCACCCAGTCGGCTTCGGGCATGTCGAGGTCGCCGAAGGCGAACGCGCCGCCGTGCGCCCAGACGAGTCCCGAGCCGTTGGGCTCGCGCGCGGGGTACACGCGAACGAGCCCCTCGGCGGCGGCGTACGGATCTGCCATGCCGGTTACGCTCCCCAGCCGGCCTGGACGCCGCCGACGCGGTCGGCCGTGATCTTCTCCTGGTAGCCGGATGCCGCGTACGCCGCCATGGGGTCGGCCGCGAGTCCGCGGGACTCGCGCCATTCGGCGAGGGCCGGACGCACGTCGGTGTAGAAGGCATCCATGAACACGGCGTTCGCCGCGAGGACGTCGTTCGACTCCTGCGCCGCGGCGAGGGCGGCACGGTCGACGAGGAGCGCGCGCGCCGTCATCTCCTGCACGTTCAGCACCGACCGGATCTGGCCGGGGATCTTGTCCTCGATGTTGTGGCACTGGTCGAGCATGAACGCGACCTCGGGGTTGTTGAGGCCCCCACCGCGGACGACCTCGAAGATGATCCGGAACAGCTGGAAGGGATCGGCCGCGCCCACGATGAGGTCGTCGTCGGCGTAGAAGCGCGAGTTGAAGTCGAACGAGCCGAGCTTTCCGAGGCGGAGCAGCTGCATGACGATGAACTCGATGTTGGTGCCGGGCGCGTGGTGTMCCGTGTCGAGGCACACAAGTGCCTTGTCGCCGAGAGCGGCCACCTGGGCGTAGGACGTTCCCCAGTCCGGAACGTCGGTGTGATAGAACGACGGCTCGAAGAACTTGTACTCGAGCACGAGGCGCTGGTCGTCGCCGAGGCGCGCGTAGATCTGCTGCAGCGAGTCCTGCAGGCGGTCCTGGCGGCCGCGCATGTCAGCCTGGCCGGGGTAGTTGGAGCCCTCGGCGAGCCAGATCTTGAGGTCGCGGGAGCCGGTCGCATCCATGATGTCGATGCACTCGATGTGGTGCGCGATCGCCTTGGACCGGATGCGCTCGTCGTGGTGCGTCAGCGCACCGAACTTGTAGTCCTCGTCCTGGAAGGTGTTCGAGTTGATCGTGCCGAGCGACACCCCGAGGTCTTCGGCGTGACGGCGGAGGTCGGCGTAGTCATCGACCTTGTCCCACGGGATGTGCAGCGCGACGCTAGGTGCGAGGGCGGTGTACTCGTTGACCTTCGCGGCATCCGCGATCTTCTCGTACGGGTCACGGGGCGTGCCGCCCGTGGTCCAGACGCGGAACCGCGTGCCGGAGTTGCCGAACGCCCACGAGGGCAGTTCGATGCCCTGCAGCTCGAGCTCGGACAGGATGTCGGGAGTGAGGATGCTCACAATGCGTCGCTTTCTTGGTCGGATGCTGCGCCGGCGGTGGCGAGCTGGGCTTCGAGGTTGAAGACTTCGGCGAGGGGGGTGGCGGCCTGGTCGGGTCGGCCTTCGAGGCCGACGAAGAACCGGGCCATCTCGGCTTCCCACWTCGCGGCGACGGCGGACGCCGCGAGGTACCGCTGGGCGGCCTCGTCGTCGTCGGTCTCGTAGTAGCCGATGAGCCTGCCGCCGTCGCCGAGGAACAGCGAGTAGTTGCGGCGCCCGGCCGCGGCGATCTCGGCGAGCATCTCGGGCCACACCGGACTGTGGCGCTCGATGTACTCGTCGAGCAGCCCGGGATGGACCTGCAGTTGGAAGCAGACCCGGGTGGGGGAGGTGCTCGCCATCGGGCTCCTTCGGTGATCGCCGGAAACCGACGGTGTGAATCGTTTCAAAATCATACCTGGGTTGTATCGTTTCACGCAAGCGGAGCAAGGGGTGGTTCATGGCGGTGAGTGTGAAGGACGTCGCCGCGGCGGCATCCGTCTCGGTGGGAACCGTCTCGAACGTGCTCAATCAGCCGTCGAAGGTCGCGGCGTCGACGGTCGAGCGGGTCATGAATGCGATCGCCGAGCTCGGCTATGTGCGGAACGACGCGGCGAGGCAGCTGCGTGCCGGCCGCAGTCGCTGCATCGGTCTGGTCGTGCTGGATGTCGGAAACCCCTTCTTCGCCGAGGTTGCCCGCGGCGCGGAGGCGCGCGCAGCGGAGGAGGGCATGACGGTGCTGCTGGGCAGCAGCGACGAGCGCCTCGACCGTGAGTCGGCCTACCTCGATCTGTTTCAGGAGCAGCGCGTCAACGGAGTGCTGGTGACGCCGGCTACCGACGACCTCGCGCCCCTGGCTCGTCTGCGTGACGCCGGCGTGCCGGTCGTGCTCGTCGACCGCGAGACGAGCGGCGGCGAGTATCTCTCGGTCGCCGTGGACGACATCGAGGGTGGCCAGCTCGCGGTCTCGCACCTGCTCGGGCTGGGCCGGCGGCGGATCGCCTTCATCGGGGGGCCGCTCGCCACGCGCCAGGTCGCCGACCGCCTGGAAGGGGCGCGGCGATCCGTCGAGCGGGTGGAGGGCGCCTCGCTCGAGGTGATCGAGACTCCTGCGCTGACGGTCCTGCAGGGTCGCGCCGCCGGTGAGGCGCTGGTCGCTCGGGATGCCGCAGACCGACCCGATGCCGTGTTCGCGGCGAACGATCTGCTCGCCGTCGGGCTCCTGCAGGGTCTGAGCCTGATGGCCGATCTGCGGGTGCCCGAGGACATCGCGCTCATCGGCTACGACGACATCGACTTCGCGTCCGCGACCGTCGTGCCGCTCTCTTCGATCCGGCAGCCGGCATCCCTCATCGGATACACGGCGGTGGACGTGCTGCTCGCCGAGCTCGGCGAGGGCGCCGGCCACGAGCGCAACGTGCGATTCCAGCCCGAGCTGGTGGTCCGGGCTTCGACCGGCGGCTGAGGCCGGTCGGGGGACCCGCGCACGGCGTTCTCCCGTTGCCTTGAGCGCGACTCCACCCACTTCGCGTGACTCCACTCACTTTGGCGCGCCGAACTGCGTGGCTTCGCCGGACATGGGTGGATTCGGTGGAGGGGGCCGGCGTCCCGGCGACAGGCCGAAGGAGGCCAGGTGCCTGCGGAAGGTCGTTGCGTTCGCCACGTGGCTCATCCCCCAACGGACGAAGGCCCGCCCGCTGCGGCCTCGGATCCAGTCCTCGCGCTCCTTTTCGCGGAGAAGCGCCTTGCGCCCCTCCGGATCGCCCCCGAGGGCGACGTCGAAGTACTTTCCCTCGCCGTCGAACTCCCCCCACGCATCCACGTCGTCGAGTCCGAAGTCGATGGCATAGTCCTGACCGCGGGGTCCGGGAAACGGGACCTGAAGCTGCGGAGGGGCGAATCCGAGGTCGTTGAGGTAGAGGCGGCTCACGCTTTCACCGGGGAGTTGCGAACGACCGTCAGCGAATCGTGCGACCCACCGTGCCTGCCGGATGCCGCGTGCTCCTGCTGAATCCACCACCCGCTCCAGCAGCGAGTCACGCCAGGCCTCCGCAGCATCTTCGTCGAAGCGACGATCCGATTCGCGCCATCCGACGAGGCGGAGGGCTGCATCAGCGCAGGCGACGGCGGTCTCGCGGCCGACGGTGCGGATGACATCGAACACGGTCCGCTCGAGTGAGGTGCAGACGATCCCGGTGACCTCAATGCGGTCGTCGTCGCTCACGTGGACGCCGTGGCGGCGGACAGGGTCTGCGCCTCCCACTCGGCCGTTCGTGCCGACTCCACTCAGGTGGGGGGTTCCTTCACGGTGGCGGAACAGCGGAAGTCCGAGCAGCGCGGCGGCCGACACATGCGACCACACGGCATCCCCTCCGCGACGGGCGGATTCGGCTCCGACGACGCGGAGAAGATGGCGATCTTCCGGGAAGAGCGACTGCCACCGTCGAGCATCGACGAACCGGCCCGGATGCACGCGCACGATCTCACCTGACGCGATCCAATGCCTGATCGATCGGATGCCTCTCCCCTCGCGCTCGAGGTCATCGACGGTGCGGATCAGAGCGGCGGCTGCATGGGCATCCATCGTTCGACTCTCGATCTGCGGGACGCTCCCGACGCCCGCTCCCGGAGATCGGTGTCATTCCCCCTCCCCGTCGCGGTTGGGGAGGATCGCGCAGCGCACGCGAGTCCACACACTCGGCCCGAATCCACCGAGATGAGCGCATCGAAATGGGTGGACTCGGGGGATGTCGGTGGACTCGCGGAGGGATGGAGTGGTGGCGGCGCACGCGAGGGTGGCCCCGGCATCCCTCCACTCGAGAGGGAGGGAGGCAGGGAGGGAGGAGGGAGGGAGGGAGGGAGGGAGGGAGGGAGGGAGGGAGGGGAAGAGGTCAACCGGTTTGTCAGACGGGCCCGAGGGCGATAGGGTCGAGAGGTCGGAAGGACGTCGAAGATGACCCGGGTCCCACTACCCCATGAGCTGACGACGCGACGTGGCGCGGCGTCATGGACGCTCGGCACCGCACCGTGGCAGACGATCCCACAGCACGGGGGCGCACGTGCCCGCGTGATCATCGACAACGACTTCTCGGGCGATCCCGATGACCTGTACCAGCTGGTGCACCACCTGCTCTCGCCGAGCGTCGAGATCAGCCTCATCGTGGCCTCGCACCTGCGCGCCGACGATCCACTCGACCCGTCGGGGCGCAGCGCCCAGAACGCGGCCACGGTCGTCGAGGACGTGTTCGCCCGCATGGGCCTGGCCTCCACCGACGTGATCCGGCGGGGCTCCGACATCCCGCTCGATGACCGGCACACTCCGCAGCCCGCCCCCGCCGTCGACGCGATCATCGCGGAGGCGCTGCGCGAGGACCCCCGGCCGCTCTTCTATGTCGCCGGCGGCGGGCTCACCGACCTCGCCTCTGCGGTGCTCGTCGAGCCGCGGATCGCCGACCGCCTGACACTCATCTGGATCGGCGGCGCCGAGCATGAAGGACTCGCCGTGCCGCCGCCGAACGCGATGCCGATCGAATACAACCTGCTCATCGACGTGGTCGCGGGTCAGGTCGTGTTCGAGGACTCGGCGCTCCCGGTGTGGCAGGTTCCCCGCGACGTGTATCGACAGTGCCTGGTGTCGGATGCCGAGCTCCGGCTGCGTGTCGCCGCCACGGGTCCGCTCGGCCGCTTCCTGTACGACGAGGTCGCGCACCTCGTCGATGTGGTCGCCGAGCACCTCGGCGGCGCGAGCGAGACGTATGCGCTCGGCGACTCGCCTCTGGTGCTGCTGACCGCACTGCAGTCGCTCTTCGAGCCCGACCCGACCTCCAGCCGGTACGTCACGCAGCCCACACCGGCGATCACCGCCGACGGCCGGTATGAGGCACGGCCGGATGCGCGTTCCATGCGCGTGTACACGTGGGTCGACACGCGGCTCATGTTCGAGGACTTCTTCCTCAAGCTCGCCGAGTTCAGCGACTGGCAGGCCGACGCTGAGGCCGACGCCGACGCGGCGGGTGTGGTCTCGTGACCGCCACGCCGGCGCGGCCGCGCACGATCGTCACCGCCGACCCCGAGCTCGACGACCTCAACTCGATGATCCGCTTCCTGCTCTACAGCAACGAGGTGGAGGTCGAGGGACTGATCTACGCCTCGAGCCGGTTCCACTGGCGCGGCGACGGTCGGGGGACTTCGTTCTTCCTGCCAGGACGCGAGTACGACGAGCCCCAGACATCGTGGCGCTGGGCGCCCGGCGAGCGATTCATCGACGACGCCGTCGACGCCTACGAGGAGGTCTACGAGAACCTCGTCGTGCACGACCCCCGGTATCCCGCGCCATCCAGGCTCCGCTCCCTCATCCGCGAGGGCAACGTGGACTTCGAAGGCGACACCAGCCACGAGACGCCGGGTTCGCTCCTGATCACCGATGCGCTGCTCGACCAGCATCCCGGACCCTTGCACCTGCAGTTGTGGGCAGGACCGAGCACTGTGGCGCGCGCTCTCATGTCGATCGAGGAGCGGTTTCGCGACTCCGAGGACTGGCCGCGCGTCCACGCCGAGGTGTCCGCGAAGGCGGTGATCACGAAGTTCGCCTCGCAGGACACGAGCTACGACGACTACATCGCCCCGGTGTGGCCCGGCATCCGTGTCATCGAGGTGGCGACCCTCGCCTGGGGGTACATGGCGCGCAAGACGATCCGCTCGGAGGACCACGACCTGCTGGGAGCCGAGTGGACCCGCGAGAATGTCACGAGCGTGAGCCCCCTGGGCGCGCTCTACCGGGTCTGGGGTGACGGACGGCAGATGGTCCCGGGCGACATGACGGACTACTTCCACCTGTCCGGTCAGAGCGCCGACGAACTTCGCTCGCAGGGATACGGCGTGTGGATTGAGCCGCAACCCGCCGGGGAATGGATCTCGGAAGGCGACACGACCAACATGCTGAACCTCATCGTGCCCGGCCTGCGCGGCCACGAGCACCCTTCCTTCGGAGGGTGGGGTGGCCGCTACGAGCGGACGGATGAGGGCGTGGACACCTGGCGGCTCGCGGATGCCGCGTTCCACGTCGGCGGGGACGGTCCGGACTGGATGAACGCCCCGCCGCCCGGGGACGAGGGGTCGGTCGTCCGCTGGTTCGCCGACGCGCAGGCCGACTTCGCCGGACGCCTGCGCTGGAGTGCGACGCCCCGGTTCGAGAACGCCAATCACCACCCCACGGTGCTCATCGAGGAGGGGGTCGACCGCTTCGTCGATCCCGGGGAAGTCGTCACCCTCACGGCTGGCCTGGGTGACCCGGACGGGGACGACGTCCGGTGCCGGTGGTCGATCGACCGCGAGGCAAGTACGTGTGAACGGGATGCTGCGCTCGGCGCCGGCGAGGGCCCCGTGACGAGCGTCCGCATCCCCGCGGACGCGCGCACGGGCGACACGATCCACGTCATCGCCGAGGCGAAGGATGCAGCCCCGCGTCCGCTCAAGGCCTGGGCGCGCGTCATCCTCACCGTCCGCTGACGCGGGCGGGCGGGTCGGCCGTCAGCCCGCGTCAGTAGGGGGCTGCGCCGGCAGTGGCTGCGGTCCTGTGCGAGTCACCGTCCGCTGGCGGCTCCGTCCCTCGTCAGCTCCGCCCCCACTCCGCCCCGCGTCAGCTCCGCCCCACTCCGCCCCGCGTCAGCTCCGCCAACGACCTCCGTCGTCCGGAGCCCCTCAGTCGTCGTCGCCCTCGGCGATCCATCGCTGGAACGACACGACGCCCTCGACCGCATAGACGCCGATGACCCGCCCGGTGAAGGACTCCGTCGTCTCCGACGAGAGGAACCGGCCGTCGACGGTCGCGAGGTCGATGCGCTCGCCGTCGATGATCGCGCCGAGGTGGAACTCGTCGCCCGTGCGCGGGAAGCCGCCGGTGGGCGCGGGCTTTCGTGAATCGATGTGCAGGTCGAGGACGCCGCCCGAGAAGGGAACCGTCCATTCCTGGACGAGACCGCTGACGACGGCACGGGCCGTCAGCGAGCCGCCGCCCGCCTCGACCTCGACGTGGAAGTGCTCGTCATACCGGACGGCCAGACCGCCGACGCCGGCCGAGGCATCCATCGTCACCGTCACCGAGCTGGTGAGGTGCTCCTGCCGCCGCCCCACGAAGACGGGGCGCGGGTCGTTCAGGGTCGAGCCGTCGCCGCGGAGCACCAGGGTCCCTGACGACACCTCGGAGACGGCGGAGGGGAGGGCGCGCACGGCGATCCACTCGGCGTCGAGCGGCTCGTCGAATGAGATCTCGACGCGGGTGCCGGGGCGGACGTTGAGCAGCACGGGGTCGATCGCGGGCCAGCCGTCGTCCTCCCAGCGCACGGGCGTGACAAACGTCTCGCGCCCGAGCGCCGAGAAGGCGCGGGTCATCGAGCGCGGGCGCACGCCGAGCAGGACGCAGAGCCAGTCCCCCTCGGGGCCGACGACGAGGTCGCCGTGCCCGGTGTTCTGGATCGGCCGGGTCGTCGAGCGCGCCGAGACGAGCGGATTCTGCGGCGCCGTCTCGAACGGCCCCTCGGGCGAGTCGCCTCGGGCGATCGAGATCCCGTGGCCGCGCTCTGTGCCGCCCTCGGCGATCATCAGGTACCAGCGGCTGTTGACCTCGTACAGGTGGGGCGCCTCGGGGAAGCCGCCGCCGGTTCCCGACCACAGCGACCGCGGCTCTTCGAGCGCGACGTGGTTGTCGAGGTCGACCGTGACCTGGAGGATGCCGAGGTGCTCGCCGATCCCCTCACCGCTGAGGATCAGACCCGAGTAGGTGATGTAGACGGTGCCGTCGGCATCCCAGGCGATGTCGGGGTCGATGCCGTCGACAGAGCCCGAGCGGTCCTGCTTCAGGATGAGGTCGCCGTCGCTCCAGGGGCCCGCGGCGTCCGTGGCGGTGAAGTGCAGCATCCCGCGCCCCATCGCGTCGGTGATCACGAGGTGGAAGATGCCGTCGCGGTGGCGGATCGTCGGCGCCCATGCGCCCCCTGCCGTCGGCACGTCCTCGACGGCCAGCTGCCCTGCGCGTGTCGCGACGTGGCCGATGAGCTCCCACGTCTCGAAGTCTCGCGAGCGGTGGATCGGGATGCCGGGCAGGTACTCGAAGGTCGAGGTGGCGAGGAACCACTCATCGCCGACCTTCACGACGGACGGGTCGGGGTGGAAGCCGTTGAGCAGCGGGTTGTAGAGCGTGGTCATGGGGTCCTTGGGTCGAGCTGTCAGGAGGAGAGGACGCGGCCCAGGTCGCGGGCGAGCGCGACTGCTCGGGGGTCGGCGCCGCCGGGCCACGGACCGCGCGCGATCGTCCACGCGAACGTGACCCCGGTGTCGGGATCGACGCACGCGAGCGCCCCCATCGCGCCGTCGTGTCCAAACGCGCGTGGCCCGCCGAACGCGAGGGACGGGGTCGGCTTCTGGAACACGATCGAGTGCGCGCGCAGCGGCTGGCCGAGCACCTGGTCGTAGCCGCTCACCTGCTGCCGGCCGATCGCGAAGACGGTGTCGGTCGAGAGGAAGGGTGCGGCGCCGTCGACGCCGGTCACGCCGGCGGCGAAGAGTCGCGCGAGACCCCGCGCCGTGCCGGTGCCCGAGACCGCCGGGTGGCCGAAGCGCCAGCTGATCTCGTCGTTGGCGAGATCCACCGGCGGTCCCGGCGTCATCCAGACCGTGGGACCGAGGGTCGACTCGTAGATGGTCGACGAGTCGGCGACCGGCCGGATCATCGGCAGCGTCCGAGCCTTGCGAGGGTCGTGCTCCGGCGGCAGCCCGAGGTAGAAGTCGATGCCGTGCGGCGCGCGGATCTCCTGCTCGTAGAACTCCTGCAGCGTGCGACCCGTCACGCGGAACACAAGCTCGGACGCGAGATTGCCGATCGTGAGGGCGTGATATCCGAAGGCGCTCCCCGGCTGCCAGAACGGAGCGCTCGCGGCAAGGCGCTCGGCCGCACGGTGGGGATCGAGCAGCTCGTCAGCGGTGAGCGCGGGTGTCGCCTGCGGGAGGCCGGCCTGGTGCGACAGCAGCTGGCGGACGGTGACCCGGCCCTTGCCGTGCCGCGCGAACTCGGGCCAGTGCTCGGCGACGAGTGAGTCGAGGTCGAGCTCGCCGCGCTCGACGAGGAGGCCGATCGACAGTCCGATCGTGTTCTTGGTGACCGAGAACGGGACCGTGACCGAATCCTCGCCGAGGTGCGGTCCGCCCCAGACGTCGAGCACGGGCACGCCGTCGTGGAACGCCGCGGCCTGGAACGACAGATCGGGATCCTCCGCGAGGAACCTCTCGAGCCTGGTGACGATCTCCTCAAGCCGGTCGTCGGCGGTGCCCCGCAGTATCCCCTCGAGCGGGGTCATGCGACCTCCCATTCCGTGGCCAGAGGCAGGTCGGCCACCGATGCCCCGGCCCGGAGCGTGTAGGAACCCGGCTCCACCGCCCATTCGCCGGCCCAGTGCGCGAGGCGACGGGCAGGCACCGGGATGCGGGCCGTCACCGTCTCGCCGGCTGCGGCCTCGACGGTGGCGAAGCCGACGAGCCAGCGCTCGGGTCGCTCGACGGCGGAGTCCGACCGGGAGGCGTAGACCTGCACGACCTGCTTGCCCGAGCGGGCCCCGGTGTTCGCGAGGGTGACCTCGAGCACATCGCCGTCGCGCTGCGCGACGCCCCATGACCACCACGTGTAGCCCAGGCCATGGCCGAAGGGGAACGCCGGCTCGGCATCCGTCCGCAGCCAGGCGCGATAGCCGATGTGGAGCCCTTCGGTGTAGCGCAGCACGCCGTCGTCGGGAGTGACATCCGTGACCGGCACATCCGCGAGCGCGGCGGGCCAGGTCGTGGGCAGGCGGCCGCCCGGCTCGGCGGCGCCGCTCAGTACGGCAGCAAGAGCCGAGCCGAACTCCTGGCCGCCGAAGTAGCCCTGGACGACCGCCGAGACCTGGTCAGCCCACGGCAGGACCACCGGCGAGCCGGCGTTGACCACGACGATCGTCGGCGTGCCGGTCGCCGCGACCGCGCGGACGAGGTCGTCCTGGCGGCCGGGGAGGTCGAGGTCGACGCGGTCGTAGCCCTCGGACTCGACCTTGGAGTTGGTGCCGACCACCACGATCGCGATTTCGGATGCCGCCGCGGTCGCTGCGGCGCGGGCGATGAGCGCGTCCGGGTCGGAGTCATCGGGAGCGATGCCGACGGTGAGCGAGAGGGCGCCGACGAGGGCGCCGTCCTGTGCGAGCGTGATCTCGGCGAGGACCCGGCGCTGCTCGCCGGCCGTCACCGTGATGGGCGCCGTCACCGACGGAGGATTGAGGAAGGCTGCGCCGAGGTCGCTGCCCTCGATGACCGGGACGTCGTCGACGAGCAGCTCGCCGTCGACGAACAGCCGTCCGGGGTTCGCGCCGGCGAAGCCCAGCAGGATCGGGCCCGACTCGGCGGGCGTATACAGGCCCTCGACCGTGACGCGCCGGCTCGCGACGATGGGCGCGTCGCCGCCGAACCAGACCAGGGCGGTGGCGCGGCGGTCCTCGGCGAAGATCTCCGTTCCATCGCCGTCGAAGAAGGTGACGCGGACCCCGGGCGTGCCCGTCACGGGGTTCGTGAGGTGCTCGAGCGGAATCTCGGCCACGCCGTCCTGCACGACGGCGCCCAGCTCGTAACGCACCTCGGCCCCGGCGAAGGCGGTGCGGATGCCCTCGAGCGGCGAGGTGATGTGCTCGGGGAGGACGGTCGCGCTGCCGCCGCCCTGCGTGCGGGCCTCGCGTGCGTTGTGACCGATGACAGCGATCTTCGTGAGGGATGCGGCATCCAGCGGCAGCACGCCGTCGTTCGCAAGCAGCACCGTGCCGGCGATGCCGGCTTCGCGCGTGAATGCGACGCCGTCCAGCAGTGCGGGGTCGATCGTGGCGGACCCTTCGAGCGCGCCGACGCGCTCGGCGAGGAGCAGCATCCGCAGCACCTTGCGGTCGACATCCGCCTCGCTCACCCGCCCATCGCGGACGGCTTCGACGAGATCGGCGAAGGCGGGAGCCGGGCCCGGCATGGCGAGGTCCTGGGCGGCGGGGATCGCATCGAGCGAGCGGACGGCTGTCCAGTCGCTGATCACCACCCCGTCGAAGCCCCACTCGGAGTTGAGCGGCGTCTCGAGCAGCTCGTTCTCGGTCATGGTCACGCCGTCGACCGAGTTGTAGGCGCTCATGATCGCCCACGCACCGGCTTCGACCGCGCGCTCGAACGGCGCGAGGTAGAGCTCGCGCAGCGGGCGCTCGTCGACAAGGACGTCGACGGTGAAGCGGTCGGTCTCGGAGTCGTTCGCGATGTAGTGCTTGGGCGTCGCGCCCACGCCGTTGTCCTGGAGGCCCCGCACATACGCGGCCGCGAGTTCGGCCGAGAGCTCCGGGTCTTCGCTGAAGCACTCGAAGTGCCGGCCGCCGAGCGGAGAGCGGTGCAGGTTGATCGTCGGCCCGAGCACGACGTCGACACCCTTGCGACGAGCTTCGGATGCCGCTGCCGCGCCGTACCGGTACGCGAGGTCGACATCCCACGAGGCGGCCAGGGCCGAGCCCGACGGAAGGTTGAGCGAGGGCTCGCGTTCGTCCCACCGTGGTCCGCGGACGCCCGCGGGACCGTCCGAGAGGGTCATCGACCGCAGTCCGATCTCGGGAAGCGCCACGGTGGTCCAGAAGTCGGCGCCCTGGATGAGTGACGCCTTCTGCTCGAGGGTGAGCTTCTCGAGGAGGGGGATCAGGTGCTGCACCGTGTCGGGCTGGGTGGACGTTGCGGGCGTCGTCATGCTGCTTCTCCTTGAATGGTCTGTGCCGCCTGTTCGGCCATCAGCGCACGGCGCGCTTCGCGCCGCGCCGCCTGGTGATCAGGGTTCGGCACCGGCGCGGCGAGGAACAGTCGCTGGGTGTAGGGATGCTCGGGGCGGGCGGTGACCTGGTCACCGTCGCCTGTCTCGACCAGCTCGCCGCGGTACATCACGGCGACCCGGTGAGAGATGTGCCGCACCACGGCGAGGTCGTGGGAGATGAAGAGGTAGGCGACCCCGGTGCGCTCCTGGATCTCGATGAAGAGGTCGAGCACCCGTGCCTGGGTCGAGAGGTCGAGCGCCGACACCGGCTCGTCGCAGACGATGAGCTTCGGGTCGAGCGCGAGGGCCCGCGCGATCGCGATCCGCTGGCGCTGGCCGCCGGAGAACTCGCGGGGAAGGCGGCCTGCCGCGTTGGCGGGGAGGCCGACGCGGTCGAGCAGGTCGCGGACGCGGGCCTTGGCATCCTTGCCCGCGACACCACGCGCGGTGAGCGGCTCGGCGAGGATCTGCTCGATGGTCAGCGACGGGTTGAGCGACGAGTACGGGTCCTGGAAGACCACCTGGATCTCGCTGGAGAGATCGCGCCGCTGGCGGCGGCTCAGGTTGCCGATATCCCGCCCGTCGTACGCGATCGATCCGCCGGTGACGGGTGCGAGCCCGAGCACGGCGCGGCCGAGGGTCGTCTTGCCCGACCCCGACTCGCCTACGAGCCCGACGGTCTCACCCGCGCGGATGTCGAGGGACACCCCCTTGAGCGCCTGGAAGGGCTTGGCGCGGAAGCCCTTGCCGGGGTACGCGACCTCGAGGTCTTTGACGTCGAGCAGAGCGGTCATGACCGTCCTCCTTCGAGGGCGACGGCAGTGCCGCCGCTCGTGGCGAATGCCGGCCGGGCGGGACCCTCGTCGAGGATCGCGTCGAGCAGCGACTGCGTGTACGGGTGCGACGGGCTGCCCAGGATCGTGCGGACCGGTCCCTGCTCGACGAACAGGCCCTGCTGCATGACCGAGACCCGGTCGCAGAGATCGGCGACGACCCCGAAGTTGTGCGTGACGAGCAGCATCGCCATCTGGCGTTCGCGCTGCAGGTCGCGCAGCAGGTCGAGCACCTCGGCCTGCACCGTCACATCGAGGGCTGTCGTCGGCTCGTCGGCGATGATGAGGTCGGGGTCGGTTGAGACGGCGCCGGCGATCAGCACGCGCTGCGCCATGCCTCCCGAGACCTCGAACGGGTACGCGTCGAACGTCCGCTGCGGATTCGGGATGCCGACCCGGTCGAGCAGGGCGAGCGACTTGGCGGTCGCCTCCTTCGTGCTGAGGCCGAGGTTCTTGCGCAGCGGCTCGACGAGCTGGTGCCCGATCTTGAACGACGGGTCGAGGTTCGACATCGGCTCCTGGGGGATGTAGCCGATGCGCTTGCCGCGGATGCCTGCGTACACCCGCTCGGAGGCATCGGCGAGCTGGGTGCCCTCGTAGTCGATGGTGCCGCCGGAGACGTGCCCGCCGCGGGGGAGGAGCCCCAGCACAGCGAACGCCGTCTGGGTCTTGCCCGATCCGGACTCACCGATGAGGCCGTGGATCTCGCCCTTGCGGACGTCGAGCGAGACGCCGTGGACCACTTCGATGTCGGCGCCCTCGGGCTGCTGGTACGCCACGCGGAGGTCGCGGACTCTCAGCACCACCTCGTGCCGGTTGAACGCGGTCTGCTCGTCGTCGGGGTGCACGATCGTCTCGGTGATGATCGGCAGCTCCATCGAGTCGTCGATGGGCGCAGCATCCGCTCCGCTTGTGGCGATGGAGGTGGTGACCGAGGCGATCGAGCCGGTCGCGGACGAGACCGCCCGGCGCCGGCGGCGAACCGTCGCGGTGCGTTCCAGCACGTCGCGCATCGCGTTGGCGAGGAGGGCCAGCGCGATACACGTCGTGGCGATCGCGAGCGACGGCCAGAGCATCAGCAGCGGCGCGCGATAGATGTTCGCGAAGCCGTCGTTGAGCATGGATCCCCACGTGGGCACGCTCATGTCGCCGAGGCCGAGGAACTCGAGCCCGGACTGGATGCCGATCGCGATGCCCGCGATGATCGCGGTCTGGATGATGATCGGCGCGCGGACGACCGACAGGATGTGCCGGCCGATGATGCTCATGTCGGACAGGCCCGCGACGCGCGCTGCGTCGACGTACAGCTCGCTGCGGACGCCCACGACGGCGGCGTATGTCAGCCGGTAGTACGCCGTGGAGAGGATGATGCCGAAGATGAGCATCGCCCACCACACCGACGGGCCGAGCACGGCGCGGGCCGCGATCAGCACGACGATGCCGGGCAGCGCCATGATGAGCGAGGTCACCCACGAGGCGACCGAATCGAACCAGCCCTTGAAGTAGCCCGCGATGAGACCCGCGATGACTCCGATCAGGAGGGCTGTGACGATGGCGACGGATGCTGCCGCCAGCGTCGTGGAGGTCGCCCAGAGCAGCCGCGACAGGACGTCGCGACCGGCGCTGTCGTTGCCGAGCAGGTGCTCGGGGCTCGGCGGCGCGAGCACGAGCTGCAGCGAGGCCTCATTCGGGTCGTACGGGGCGATGAAGGGCCCGATGATCGCCATGAGGATGACGAAGCCGAGGTAGCCGAGCGCGATCAGCCCGACGGGCTTGCGCACGAGGCGCCGGAAGAGCGACGTGCGGATGTGCGGGATGGGAACTGCGGGTGGGACTTCGATGGCGGTCATGACAGTCGCACCTTCGGGTTGAGCGCAGCCTGCGCGAGATCGATGACGAGATTGACGACGATGACGATGACGGCCGTCGCGACGACGAGCCCCATCATCACGGGGATGTCTCCCTGGACTCCGGCCTGCACGGTCAGTTGGCCCATCCCGGGGAGGGCGAAGATCTGCTCGACGATGACGGCGCCGCCGAGGAGGCCGATGAACTGCACCGCGAGGATGGCAAGGGCGGGGCCACCCGCATTGCGCAGTGCGTGCTTGTACACGACGCTGCGCGTGTCGAGTCCGCGGCTGCGGAGCGTCCGGACGTAGTCGCGCGACATCGCGTCGATCATCGAGCCGCGCACCTGCTGCGTCACGGCGGCGATCGCGCCTATGGAGAGAGCGATGATCGGCAGCGTCACGGACGACAGCCATCCCGTGAAGGACTGCGTCAGGGGTATGTACCCGGTGGCTTTGAACCAGTGCAGGTTGATCGCGAAGATCAGGACGAGGTACAGGGCGATGAGGAAGCCCGGGATCGCAAAGCCCAGCACGGAGAAGAACTGCACGGTGCCGTCCACCGCGCCGCTGCGGCGGGCAGCCCAGACGCCGAGGATGACGGAGAAGATCGCGGTGACGATCGTCGTGCCGATGACGAGCGAGAGGGTGACTGCCACGCGACCCTGGAGGCTGACCGTCACCAGCTGGCCGTTGAACCACGACCGGCCGAGGTCGCCCGTCAGGGCGTTCGTGAGCCAATCCCAGTACTGCACGACGAGGGGTCGATTGAGGCCGAGCTCTTCGGTCCTCTGTGCCACGGCCTCGGCCGTGGCGTTCTGACCCAGGATCCGGCGGGCGATGTTGGCGCTGTCGAGATACAGCAGGCCGAACGAGAGCGCCGAGATGACGAAGAGGAGGATGACGCCGGCGATGATGCGTCTGATGATGAACGTGAGCATGCTGCGCTCCAGGTCTCAGGGACGAGAGGGGTCCGGCCCGCCCGCGCACGGGCGGGCCGGGGTGGCCTGCTAGGACTTCGGGACGAAGTCGTAGATGKCCGGGTAGGCGTTGGTCGGAAGCATCTCGACGGAGGTGTTGGCATCCGTCGCGACGCTGCCCTGAACGCGGAAGAACGGGGCGAACCAGGCCTGCTCGACGATGTACGCGTTGAGCTCCTTGGCCGCGGAGTCCTGCGCAGCCTCGTCGCCGAACTGCATCTCCTGGAGGTACTCGTCGACCTGGGGGTCCTGATAGTGGAACGGGTTGAAGACGGCCTGCGGCGCGATCATGAACTGGGCCAGCTGCCAGTCCGGGTTCTGCTCGAGGGCCATGAACGATGCCGGGTACTTCGGGGCCAGCAGGTCGGCGATGAAGTTGCTCAGGGGGACCTCGGTGTACTCGACGGTGATGCCGACGTCGGCCAGCTGCTGCTGGACGAGCGTGGGGGCGGCGGTGCCGAACGCCGTCACCGAGGGCATGCTGAGGGTGAAGCCGTTCGGGTAGCCGGCGTCCGCAAGGAGCTCCTTCGCCTTCTCGGGGTCGTACGTGTAGTACTCGTCGAGCGCGGGGTCGTAGGCGTCGCTCGCGGCGTTGAAGACCTGCGTCGTGACGGTGCCCTTGTCGGCACCGATCGCGCTGAGCAGCCCCTCGCGGTCGAAGGCGTAGTTGATCGCCTGGCGCACCTTGACGTCGGCGAGCTCGGGTGCTTGAGTGCCCGCGCGATCCAGCAGCAGCAGGCCCTGGAAGTCGAGCTCGTTGGCGTTGATGGTCCAGCCGGCGCCCTCGACCTCGGCGAGGTTGTCGTTGTTGGCCAGCTTGACGCCGTTCGCTTCGCCCGCCTTGATGGCGTTGAGTGCGGCCGTCACGTCGCCCAGGACGTTGATGACGACCTTGTCGTAGTGCTGCGCGTCGGCGTTCCAGTAGTCGTCGTTCTTCGTATACGCATAGCTCGTGCCGGTGACGGTGGCCGAGGTGTCGAGGACGTAGGGGCCGGAGCCGACGGGGGTCGTGGGCAGGTCGGCGCTCTCGAGCGACTCCGAGCTCGCGACGAGCCCGGCGGTGCGGGTGAGGTAGCTCAGGAGTGCCGGGTCGGGTGCGCTGAGCGTCAGGACGACGGTCGTGGCGTCGGGTGCCTCGATGTTCGAGACGTTGTTGAAGTAGCCCTTGTCGGGTCCGGCGCCGTCCTTCGAGCGCTGCATCGTCGCGACCACGTCCGCCGAGTCGAGGGTGGATCCGTCACTGAACGTGACGTCGTCGCGGAGGGTGATCGTCAGGACCGTGCTGTCGTCGTTGTACGACCACTCAGTCGCGAGCCAGGGCTCGATGGTCCCCTCGGGGGTGGCGAGCAGAAGCGTGTCGTAGACCGCCTGGTAGAAGGGAGCGCGATTGCCCCACTCGGAACCAGCGGGGTCGAACGTCGTCGGCGCCAGGATCGCCCCGAGCGTGAGTGTGCCGCCTCCGTCGCCGTCACCCGATCCGGAGTCACCGCTGGCGGCGCATCCGGTCAGGGCGATGGCGGCGACCGCGAGAGCGGCTGCTGTGGCCTTCCATCTGAACATTCGTTGTCCATTCGTCGTGGCGATACCCCTGCGGATCGCCGTGGGGAGACGCTAACAGGAAATCCGAGCGCACGCTAGGTTTTGAAATAAATATCTAGGTGTCGCTAGGTTTTAACATTTGAGGGGTGGAATACTGGCCCTCACGGACGTCGACGACGGCGCCGTGCGACAGATTCGGTGAGGACGATGACGGACACCGCAGCAACGCAGGCAAGGGCGCGCAGGCCCCGCGGCGAGTACGCCAAGACGAAGGCCCGGCGCATCGAGATCCTGGATGCTGCGCTCGAGGTGTTCGCCGAGTCGGGGTATCGCGCCGGCTCGCTCCGGGACGTCGCGACGCGCGTCGGCATCAGCGAGGCGGGCCTGCTTCACCACTTCCCCAACAAGGTCAAGCTCCTCGAGGCGGTGCTCGATCGGCGCGACGACCTCTCCCGCGACCTGGTCGACGTCGATTCGCCCGATGGTGTGGCCACCCTGCAGGGGCTCATCGATCTGGCCGCCTACAACGCCTCGGTTCCCGGGGTCGTCGAGCTGTACTGCGTCCTTTCCGCCGAGGCCACGTCACGGGATCACCCGGCGCACGCCTATTTCGCGAATCGCTACGTCTTCACCCGCGGCATGATCCGCGCGGCCTTCGAGAAGCTGGCCGGTGACGGAAGGCTGCTCGCCGGTGTGGACCCCGGACGGGCGGCGGTCGCCACGATCGCGCTCTGGGACGGGATGCAGGTGCAGTGGCTGCTCGATCGGTCGACGGTGGATATGGCCGAGCAGCTGCGAGAGTTCCTCGAGGGGTTCGTCGATGCCGAGCTGAAGCCGGCGTCGCCCTCGACGGCCGTCGAAGGCGACGCGGACGCCGACGGCCAGCTCGAAGAGGGCTCCGCGTGATCCGGGTTCCGCTGCACGACGGCTGGACGGTCGGACCCAAGCTCGGCGCGTTCGAGTCCCGCGCCGCCGCCGACGAAGCGCGCCCGGTCACGCTCCCGCACGATGCGATCCGAGATCTCCCGCGATCGCCTGGCAGCGACCAGGGCGTGCACACCGGCTACCACCCGGGCGGGGTGTTCGAGTACGTGAAGACGATCGACGTCCCCGAGGAGTGGCGCCACAGGTCGGTGATCGTCGAGTTCGAGGGCGTGTACCGGGATGCCGCGGTCTACCTCAACGGGGACTTCATCGTCCATGAGCCCAACGGGTACCAGGCCTTCACGGCCGTGCTCGACCCCTATCTGCGCTTCGGCGAGCCCAACCGCCTGACCGTCGAGGCGAAGGCGCACAAGGACAGCCGGTGGTATTCCGGAGCGGGCATCTATCGCCCGGTGAACCTCCTCGTGGCCGACCCCGTGCACTTCGCGCTGAACGGACTGCGCGTCACCACCCCGGACATCGATGACGAGCGCGCCATCGTCGCCGTCGCGGCGACGGTCGAGAACACCACCCGCCACACCCGGACGACGCGAATCACGTGGTCGATCACCGGACCCGCCGGCGATCAGCTCGCCACGACGTCGGCCCCCGTCACGGTGCTCCCCGGCTCCTCGGCGACAGCTCGCTCTCGGCTCGCGGTCTCCTCGCCCCGCCTGTGGAGCGTCGATGCGCCCGCACTCCACGTGGTCGACGCGTCTCTCGACGACGAGCGCGGCGAGCGGATCGACACGGATGCCGCCACCTTCGGMATCCGTCGGCTGCAGCTCGACCCCCAGCACGGGCTGCGGATCAACGGGGAGCCCGTCAACCTCCGTGGGGCGTGCGTGCACCACGACAACGGCCCGCTCGGCGCGGCGACGATCGACGCGGCCGAGGATCGACGCGTCCGTCTGCTCAAGCAGGCCGGGTTCAACGCCCTGCGCAGCGCCCACAACCCGATGAGCCGCGCCATGCTCGATGCCTGCGACCGTCATGGCGTGCTCGTGATGGACGAGCTCACCGATGTCTGGACGCGGTCCAAGACCGGCTTCGACGGTGCGCCCTCGTTCGCCGACCGGTGGGAGAAGGATGTCGCCGCGCTCGTCGCGAAGGACTTCAACCACCCGAGCGTGGTGCTGTACTCGATCGGCAACGAGATCCTCGAGCTCGGGACGCCAGCCGGATCCGCGTGGAGCCGGCGTCTCGCCGAGGGCTTCCGCGCCCTCGATGACACGCGGTATGTCACGAACGGCATAAACGGGATCATCGCGAACCTGGATCGCATGCATGAGGCGATAGCCGAAGCGGAGCAGCTCTCGTCGAGCGCGTCGGCGCCTGGTGCGCCGGATGGCTCGGATCCGAACACGATGATGGCTGACATGGGCGAGCAGATGGCGCAGATGAACGCCTCTGCGATGGTGACGGAGTCGACGGAGGAGTCCGCGTCGGTGCTCGACGTCGTCGGGTTCAACTACGCCGACTCTCGATACGAACTGGATGCCGAGCTCTTTCCGCACCGCGTGATCGTGGGGTCGGAGACCTTCCCCGAGAAGATCGACGTCATGTGGTCGCTCGTCGAGCGGCTGCCCCACGTCATCGGCGACTTCACGTGGACCGGCTGGGACTACCTGGGCGAGGCGGGGATCGGCCGGGTCGACTACACCGACGTGGACGGCTACGTCCCCACCGGCACCGCGGGTCCGTATCCGTACCTGCTCGCCGAATCGGGCGATCTCGACATCACGGGTCATCGCCGCACCGTCTCGTACTGGCGCGAGATCGTGTTCGGCCTGCGCACCGACCCGTACATCGCGGTGCATCGCCCCGAGCACCACGGGCGGCCCACGGCCCGTACGCCCTGGTCGTGGGACGACTCCATCGCCTCGTGGACATGGGATGCCGCGCCCGGCGCCCGGGTCACCGTCGACGTGTACGCCGCCGGCGACGAGGTCGAGCTCCTCCTCGACGGCGTCTCGCTCGGCGTCTCCGCCCTCGGCCAAGTGAAAGGCTTCCTCGCCCGCTTCGAGACCGAATACCGCCCGGGCAAGCTGGTCGCGGTCGCCAGGACGGGCGGCGCCGAAACCGGGCGACACGCGTTGCGGACGGCATCCGCTGCCCTGTCGCTCGTCGCGCGGGCCGAGGACGCGCTCGTCCTCTCGGACGGTCTCGCGTTCGTCGCGATCACCCTCGAAGACGGCGCCGGTATCGTCCCCGCCGACGCTGATCGCCTGGTGACCGTCGAGGTCGAGGGTCCCGCGGTCCTGGCCGGCATCGGCACCGGCCGCGCGCGCACCGAGGAGTCCCTCGCCGGCCCCTCGGTCACCACGTATGACGGGCGCGCGCTCGCGGTCGTGCGCCCGACCGGCGCCGGCCAGATCACCGTGACCGTGTCGGCCGACGGTCTCGCCCCGGCATCCGTCTCGGTCACCGCGTCCTGACGCGAGCCTCGTGACCCGCTGCGAACGCGCGAAACCACACGGTCTTCGCGAATCCACCCGGATCGGCGCATCGAACTGGGTGGATTCGCGGAAGGTGGGTGGATTCGGCGGCGAAGGAGACGGGACGACCTTCGTCCCCTCAGGCGCTGCGCTGCTCCGGCATCCCGCGGCCGTCGCGAGCGAGCGGGATCGGGGTCGTCCACGACCCCGTTTCGCTGAACTCCTCCGGAGCCGGAGAGGCGATGGTGATGGGCACCGTCTCGTCGATGGTGAGCCGGAAGCGCCGGGACTCGTCGCGGCGGACGCGACCGGATGCCAGCATCCACGTCGCTCCGATACCGAAGGCGACCAGCGCGGCCACCGCACCCAGCATGATCGCCACGCGCGGGCCGAACTCGCCGGCGACCCAGCCGACGATGGGAGCGCCGATCGGGGTGCCGCCCATGAGGATCGCCATGTACAGCGCCATCACGCGCCCGCGAAGCACCGGATCGGTCGTGGTCTGCACGTAGCCGTTCGCGGTCGTCAGTGTCGTGACGACGGCGAACCCCGTGACCATGAGGGTGACGGCATACAGCCAGTACGTCGGCATGAACGCCGAGACCGTCGCCGCGATCGCGAAGAGCAGCGTCGCCATCACGACCACCCGGATGCGGGCGCGATCCCGGCGGGCGGCGAGCAGTGCACCCGTGAGCGATCCGATCGCGAGGATCGAGCTGAGCAGGCCGTAGCCGTCCGCCTGCTCGCCGAACTCGAGGGCCATCGTGGAGGCGAAGATCGGGAAGTTCATGCCGAACGCGCCGAGGATGAAGACCATCGCGAACGTCACGATGAGATCGGGACGCTTGCCGACGTAGCGGAAGCCATCCGCGAGGCGGCCGGCACCCTGATTCTTGCCGCGCGGCACGAGCTCCGTCGGGCGGATGAGCGCGAGCGCGACGAGCATGCCGAGGAACGTCAGCCCGTTGACGAGGAACACCCAGCCGGTGCCGACAGCGACGATCACGATGCCGGCGATCGCCGGCCCGATCATGCGGGCGCCGTTGAAGGACGCCGCGTTGAGCGCCACCGCGTTCGAGGCGTTCTCGCGCGCCACGAGGTCGGACACGAAGGCCTGGCGCACCGGGTTGTCGAAGGCGGCCACGACGCCGAGCGCCAGTGCGAACCCGTACATGATCGGGAGCGTCATGATCCCGGTGAGGAGAAGGATGCCGATCGCCAGACCGAGGAGCAGCAGCAGCGTCTGGGTGATGGCCATCAGCCGGCGCCGGTCGAACCGGTCGGCGACCCAGCCCGTGACGGGGACGAGGAGGAGCGGCGGGGCGAACTGGAGGGCCATCGTGATGCCCATGGCGGCGGGATCGTTGTCGGTGAGCTCGGTGAGCACCACCCAACTCATCGCCGTGTTCTGCATCCAGGCGCCGATGTTCGACACCAGGGCGCCGATGAACCAGACGCGGTAGTTGAAGACCGAGAACGAACGGAACATGGCACTCACAGCGCGGCCACCTCCTGCATGATCTCGGCCGCGCGGGCCAGCAGCGTGCGCTGCTCGGGTCGGAGTCCGGCGAGGGCTGCTTCGAGCCATGCGTCTCGCCGACGCACGGTCTCTTCGACGACATCGAGGCCGGCATCCGTCAGCGCGATGCTCACCTTGCGACGGTCGGCCTCATCGGTGGTGCGGGTGAGGTAGCCGGACTCTTCGAGGCAGTTGACGGTGCGGTTCATGGACGGCGCCGACACGCGCTCGCGCTCGGCGAGCTCGCCGAGGGTATGCGGCCCGTGCACCTTGAGGGTGGCGAGCACGGCGAACTGTCCATCGCTCATGGAGTCGATCGCGCGTTCTGCCCGGAGGCGGCGCGCGAGGCGGAAGGTGGCGATTCTCAGTTCGGATGATTCGGCGGCGAGGTCTTCGGTGGTGGTCTCGGTGGGCGCAGTCGTCATCGTGATCGTTAGCATAGCTTATTAGCGTTGCTAAGTAAATGGTCGAAGCGCTGCGAGGGACTGCGGGGCGGGGCATCCACGGCCACCTAGACTCAGGCGCATGCCCGAGTTCATCGATGCACACGGCATCGCGATCATCTACGACGTCCATCCCGCCACAACGACGCCGCGGGCTGTGGTGCAGCTGCTGCACGGCGTCGGTGAGCACAGCGGCCGGTATGTCGCGCTGATCGAGGCGCTGACCTCGGTGGGCTACACCGTGTACGCCGGCGATCTGCGCGGCCACGGCCGCACCGGGATGAAGCAGCACGGCGACGCCGCCAAGCTCGGGCACCTCGGACGCGGGGGACTGGGCGCGACGGTCGCCGCGATCTGGCAGCTCACCCAGACCATCTACGCCGAGAACCCGGGACTCCCGGTCGTCATCCTCGGCCACTCGGGCGGATCGTTCATCGCGCAGATGGTCGTCAACCAGCATCCCGAGGGGTTCAGCGGGATGATCCTCTCGGGCTCGGCCTACCGCATGCCCGGCTGGATCCGCACGGGCGGCCACAACAAGCCATGGGACGGGCCCGACGCGACCGGACTGGAATGGCTCTCATCAGACCCCGCCGTCGGCGCCGCCTTCCGCGACGATCCGCTCACGACCGAGGAGTCGCCGATCAAGCTGTTCGGGCCGATCGAGGTGGCGAAGAACTACGGTCGCCCGCGGAAGAACCTGGGCCATGACATCCCGCTGCTTCTCCTGGTGGGGCGCGACGACACGGTCGGCGGGCCGCGCAGCGTCCACAAGCTCGCGGACGTCTACCGCACCCGTTCGGGGCTGACCGACATCACCACGCTCGTCTACCCGAACGCGAGGCACGAGATCTTCAACGAGGTCTCGCAGGCGGATGTCCGAGCCGACGTGCTGGCGTGGCTCGACAAGCGGATGCCCCACCGGGACTGAGCCCAGAGCGACGCGACCTTCACGCCGATCATTGACGTGGAGGGGGAGCGGGGAGCATGCTGACTCTTAGTGCCGCTGTGGGAGCGCTCCCACGAACCGGCTCAGCGTCGACGAAGCCGTCGGCGTGGTCAAGGAAGACCCGTAGGAGGAGCCTTTTCATGTCCCCCCGATCCCCCCGTCGTCGGCGCGTCGCGCTGGGAGCCGCTGCGCTTCTGGTCGGCTCGCTGGCGATCCCGCTCGGTGCCGCATCAGCGGCCGGAGCAGAGCCGGACCTTCCCGGTTCGACGCTCTTCGTCAATCCGTTCAGCACCACCCTCGGGGCCGCGCAGTCGCTGAGCGGCCAAGCCCGTGACGACGCACAGCTGCTGGGCAGCATCCCGTCGGCCGAGTGGTTCACCAAGGGCACGCCCGCCGAGGTGCAGGCCGCAGCCGACCTCTACGTCGATCGTGCCAGCGAGGCCGAGGCGATGCCCGTCCTCGTCGCGTACAACCTGCCGTTCCGCGACTGCGCGCAGTACTCCGCCGGGGGTGCGGCCAACACCGCCGAGTACGAGGCCTGGATCGATGGACTGGCTGCCGGCATCGGCGACCGCCCGGCGACGGTGATCCTCGAGCCGGACGGGCTCGGGATCATCCCGTGGTACACCTCCATCAACGGCGATTCGGAGTGGTGCAAGCCGGCCGGAGCCGATCCTGCGACCGCGGCCGCCGACCGGTTCGAGCAGCTCAACTACGCCGTGGACGCGCTCGGCGCGCTGGCCGCGACCTCCGTGTATCTCGACGGCACGCACAGCGGCTGGCTCGGTGTGGGCGACATCTCCGACCGCTTGATCAAGGCGGGTGTGGAGCAGGCCGAAGGGTTCTTCCTGAACGCGTCCAACTATGTCGAGACCGAGCGGCTGGCCAAGTACGGCACGTGGATCTCGGACTGCATCAACCTCTCGCAGAACTCCTGGTGGGAGCCCGCGTGGTGCGCGAGCCAGTACTACCCTGCCAACCCTGGAGACTTCTCGACCTGGGGGCTGTCGGATGCCGCGTATGAACAGGCATACATCGACACGGGGGTCACGCGTGACCCGGCCTCCCAGGCCCACTTCGTCCTCGACACCAGCCGCAACGGACAGGGCCCCTGGGCGGGGCCTGCGGCCCCGTACCCCGGTGCGCCGCCCAAGGCCGACCCTGAGGTGTGGTGCAACCCGCCGGCGCGCGGCCTCGGCGAGAGGCCGACGACGACCACGGGCGACCCGTTCATCGACGCCTACCTGTGGATCAAGGTGCCGGGGGAGTCGGACGGCCAGTGCTTCCGCGGCACGGGCGGCCCCCTCGACCCGGAGCGCGGGATGCAGGATCCCGCCGCCGGTCAATGGTTCGCCGAGCAGGCGCGCGAGCTCATCGAGTTCGCCGATCCGCCGCTGGCACCCCTCGACTGCCACGTGAGCTGGGATGCGTCGGGTGCCGGCAAGGCGTTCTCGGCCAAGCTCCACGTCGATGGCGCAACCGGCCTGCCGCTCACGTTCGTCTGGTCGGCTGACCAGCAGGTGGCGAAGGCCACGAACGGCATCGTGCGCCAGAACGGTCACTACGTGACAGTCACGGCGAACGCCGCCAAGCCTGGCAAGGCTCCGGACGTCGTGCTGAGCGCGAAAGGCTCGGCCGAGCAGCCATGGATCTTCTGGCTGAACGGCGCTGCCTGCACGTCCGACTGATCCCCCCTGGGAGCGGAGGGGACCGGTTCGCCGGTCCCCTCCGCTTTTCGCTGCTCGCGACGGGTGGAAGCCGCCGGCGGCGGTGTGGACCAAGGTCGTTGACGGCAGTCTCGCAACAGGCTGCGGACCGCTCCCGACCACGGATGCGGACCGCCCTGGCCCACGTAGAAGCGGGGTCGCTGGCGCACGCAGAAGCGGGGACCGCACCGGCCCACCCGGATGCGGACCGCCCTGGCCCACGCAGAAGCGGGGACCGCCAGAGCCCACGCCGCACACGGAAAACGGGATCGCTGGCGCACGCAGAAGCGGGGATCACCAGAGCCCACGTAGAAGCGGGGATCACCAGAGCCCACGCAGAAGCGGGGACCGCACCGGCCCACCCGGATGCGGACCGCCCTGGCCCACGTAGAAGCGGGGACCGCCCCGGCCCGTCAGACCCGTAGGTCTGACGTGCCGGCGACGATCCCCGCTGCCGCTCACCCCGAACGAGCGGGGTGGATGCTTCGCGCTTAGCCGCGCGCGCGGCGCGGCGTGCGCGCCGACCGCTGGATGTCGGCGACGGTGCTGCCGGTCGTGAAGCGCGGCTTGGAGCCGGAGTTCGAGGCTGACGGCGAGCCCGACTGACCGTGGCGCTTCGCGCCCGAGGGCTGCTGGCGGGTGCCGGCGGGCTGGTCGGAGCGGTGGCGCTGCTGCGAACCCGCACCCGCGCCGTTCCCCTGGCCGGAGCCGCCCTGACCCGAGCCGCCCTGGCCGGAGCCGCTTCGGCCGCGACCGGAGCCGCCTCGGCCGTTCTGCGAGGCGCCGCGCTCGGACGAGCGGCCGCCCGACGACCGGCCACCCGACCGCTGCGCTTCCACAGGCTGCGCGACGGGGGTGACGTGTGCCGCCGGCTCGCCGACGAGCTCGGCGACCGACGCGTGCTGAGCCGAGACCGGCTCGAGCGCGGCGCCGACGGACGCCTTGCGCAGGAGGTCCTTGACCTCGCCACGCTGCGCGTCGAGCGCGACCGTCACGACGACGCCCTCGGCGCCGGCGCGGGCGGTGCGGCCCGAGCGGTGCAGATACGCCTTGTGCTCCATGGGCGGGTCGACGTGAACGACCAGCTCGACGTCGTCGACGTGCACACCACGGGCGGCGACGTCGGTCGCGACGAGCACGCGAACGCCGCCGTTGGCCGGGTCGGCGCCGAACTGCGCGAGGTTGCGCTCGCGTGCCGGCTGCGACAGGTTGCCGTGGAGGTCGACCGCCGGGATGCCGCTCGCCGTCAGCGACTTGGCGAGCTTCTTCGCCTGGTGCTTGGTGCGGGTGAACAGGATGCGGCGGCCGCGGCCCGATGCGAGGTGACGGACGAGCGCCGTCTTCTCCTCGGTGCCGCCGACGACGAACACGCGGTGCGTCATGACGCCCTGCGGAACGCTGGACTCGTCGACCTCGTGACGGACCTCATCGCGGAGGAAGCGCCGAACGAGCGTGTCGACGCCGCGGTCGAGGGTGGCGCTGAACATCATCCGCTGGCCGCCCTGGGGCGTGGCGGCGAGGATGCGGGTGACGCCGGGAAGGAACCCGAGGTCGGCCATGTGGTCGGCCTCGTCGAGCACGGTGATCTCGACGACGCTGAGGTCGATGAGCTTCTGCTTCATGAGGTCTTCGAGGCGGCCGGGGCACGCCACGACGATGTCGACGCCGGCGCGCAGCGCCTGCTCCTGCGGACGCTGGCTGACGCCGCCGAAGATCGTGGTGACCTTCAGGCCGGTGGCGTCGGCGAGGGGGATGATGGTCGCTGCGATCTGCGTCGCGAGCTCACGGGTCGGCGCGAGGACCAGGGCGCGGGGGCGGCCCGAGGTGCGACGGGCTGCCGAGGCGCCGGACAGGCGCGCAACCAGTGGGAGTGCGAAGGCGATGGTCTTGCCCGAGCCGGTGCGGCCGCGTCCGAGGACGTCGCGGCCGGCGAGGGAATCGGGAAGGGTGTCGCGCTGGATCGCGAAGGCCTCGGTCTTGCCGTCGGCGGCGAGGACGTTGGCGAGAGTCTCGGGCACGCCGAGTTCAAGGAAGGTAGGCATAGGGATGCTTTCGTGAAGGCGCACGCGCGCAGGTTTGCGCTGCGGTGCGGAAGAGGGCGACGGCGCGGGATCGCGCATCGGTTCGCCGATCGAAAAGACGTCAGGCACAGAGGGCCGGGAATCGAGACTTCGACGCATCGGCACAGGGGCCGCGGATCCACTCTAGCAGTCACCCGGAGTCTCTCCCTGAGTGCCGGCCCGTGCACAACGGCGGAGATGGCGAGCGGCGCGCGGTCCGTGCCCCGGCGTGTCGGCCAGAATCCCCGCCGTGGCGCACGGGAGCGCGGGCCGGCCGGAGCGTCGCCGGCAGGTGAAGCCGGCATCGACCCTGAGTGCCGCCCGTGCACAACGGCGGAGATGGCGAGCGGCGCGCCGTCCGTGCCCCGGCGTGTCGGCCAGAATCCCCGCCGTGGCGCACGGGAGCACGGGCCGGCCGGAGCGTCGCCGGCAGGTGAAGCCGGCATCGACCCTGAGTGCCGCCCGTGCACAACGGCGGAGATGGCGAGCGGCGCGCCGTCCGTGCCYCGGCGCGCCGGCCACAATCCCCGCCGTTGTGCACGAGATGGGCCGGGACACGGGATGCCGGTGCTCATCGAGCCTCCTAGGCTGAGGGGATGCACGGCGAATACAAGGTGCCCGGCGGCAAGCTCGTCGTGGTCGATCTCGAGGTGCGCGACGGCCGCATCGCGGACTTCCATCTCGCAGGCGACTTCTTCCTCGAACCCGACGCAGCGCTCGACGACATCGATGCCGCGGTCAACGGACTTCCGGCCGAGGCAGACGTCACGGCGATTGCCGCAGCGGTCCGCGCAGCTCTGCCCGAGGGGGCGCAGCTGCTCGGGTTCACTCCGGAGTCGGTCGGCACCGCCGTGCGCCGTGCCCTGGTGATCGCTCCGGGATGGCGCGACTTCGAGTGGGAGATCGTGCACGAGGCGCCCGTCTCGCCGAACATGAACCTCGCACTCGACGAGGTGCTGACCGGCCGTGTGGGCGACGGCCGCCGGAACCCGACCCTTCGCCTGTGGGAGTGGAACGAGTCCGCGGTCGTGATCGGGTCGTTCCAGTCCTATCGAAACGAGGTCGACCCGGACGGAGCGTCGAAGCACGGCTTCGACGTCGTCCGGCGCATCTCCGGCGGCGGCGCCATGCTCATGGCCGCGAACGCGATCGTCACCTATTCCCTCTATGTGCCGGCATCCCTCGTCTCGGGCATGACGTTCGCCGACTCCTATGCCTTCCTCGACGACTGGGTGCTGCAGGCGCTGCGCTCGCTCGGGGTCGAGGCGACCTATCAGCCCCTCAACGACATCGCGAGCCCGCAGGGCAAGATCGGCGGCGCCGCGCAGAAGCGCCTCGCGAACGGCGGCGTGCTGCACCACGCGACGCTGAGCTACGACATGGACGGTCAGGTGCTCACCGAGGTGCTCCGCATCGGCCGCGAGAAGCTGAGCGACAAGGGCACGGCGTCGGCAGCCAAGCGCGTCGACCCGCTTCGCCGGCAGACCGGCCTTCCGCGTGAGGCGTTCATCGAGAAGCTGAAAGAGACGTTCGCCACCCTCTACGGCGCCACCGCGGGACATATCACCGAAGAGGAATACGCCGAAGCCGAGGCTCTCGTCGGGTCGAAATTCTCGACGGACGCGTGGCTGCATCGCGTGCCGTGACCGACGGCATCCAGCCTGGACGGGTCACGATCCACGAGGGCGACAACCTCGAGATCATCCGCGGGTTCGACGCGGAGTCCTTCACCCTCATCTACCTCGATCCCCCGTTCAACACGGGGCGCGTGCAGGAGCGCTCGGTCGAGACGGCCCGCAGCACGGCGTCCGCGGCGGACACGGCATCCGTCGATCGTCCTGAGAAGCCCGGAAGGGATGCTGTCATCCGTCGCGGATTCCACGGGCGCGAGTACGAGCGCCTGCGCGGCGACCTGCGTGCGTACGACGACAGGTTCGACGACTACTGGGGGTTCCTCGAGCCGCGGCTGGCTGAAGCGTGGCGCCTGCTGGCCCCGGACGGGACGCTGTACCTGCACCTCGACTACCGCGAGGCGCACTACGCCAAGGTGCTGATGGACGCGCTGTTCGGGCGTGAGAGGTTTCTCAACGAGCTCATCTGGGCATACGACTACGGCGCCAAGACGAAGCGCCGCTGGCCGACGAAGCACGACACGATCCTCGTCTACGTCAAGGACCTTTCGGGCTACTGGTTCGATTCGGAGGCCGTAGACCGTGAGCCCTACATGGCGCCCGGACTCGTGACGCCCGAGAAGGCAGAGCGCGGAAAGCTGCCGACGGATGTGTGGTGGCACACGATCGTGCCGACGACCGGGAGAGAGAAGACGGGGTACCCGACGCAGAAGCCCGAGGGCATCCTGCGGCGCATCATCCAGGCATCGACCCGGCCGGGCGACCGGGTGCTCGATTTCTTCGCCGGGAGCGGCACGACAGGTGCGGTGGCATCGGCTCTGGGGCGGGATGCCGTGCTCGTTGACGGCAACCCCGACGCGATCGCCGTGATGCACGCGCGCATACCGCACGCGACGGTGGCGGTACCGCCCCCTCTTGGCCTTCGGAATCACGACTCGAAGGGGACGTAGTCCACTTCCTCTCTTGTGGGGCTTGCCCTCCCTGGTGTAGAAGGTTCCCATTGGGGAATGCTCCGTCGAGGGCCGGGTTCACGAGGTTGTGCACCTGTTGATCGGCGGTCGGTTCGGTGTGCGCGGCGGGGGCCGCGTGGGGGCACCGACGGGGTTCGCGCCCGCCTTCTCGGGATGACCCCGACCTCGCCGAGGCAGGGGATAAAGTTCACGGCGCACGTCGCTCGTGCGGTCGCGCCGTATGCCACGGAGGTAAGCGTGTCCTCTCCGCTCTTCATCGGATCTTCCGCTGCTTCTGCCCGGCGCGGCAGTCGCTTCGCCGGGGTTGTCCTGGCCATCGGCGCGCTGCTCGTCGCCGGGATGTCGTGGCCTGTCGCGGCGTGGGCCGTCGACGACACCAGCATCAGCGGCACCATTCGGTACGCGAACGACTCGGTCCCCGTAGCCGGCGCTGAGGTCGAAGCGTTCGACGCGTCGGGAGACGGTTCCGAGCCGGTCGCCACGACGGTCGCCGACGCCGATGGTGCATACAGCCTGACAGGCCTGCCGTCTGGCACGTACAGGCTGCGCGCGGCGGGGGACCCTGCGCTGTACGTGCCCCAGTGGTACTCGGGTCAGCTGACGTTCGCTGACGCCTTCGACACGGTGCTGGACCCTGGGACCAATGCGACCAACCTGGACTTCTATCTGTTGGATGCGCAGGATTCGATTTCGGGGACGATCCGGTATGCGAATGACTCGGAGCCGATCGCGGGTGCGACGGTG
>NZ_JBFULL010000017.1:0-41323 GCF_056400345.1 Microbacterium sp. P5_B6
GGTGGCGGACGATCCCGCCACCCGACCCGGAGTCAGCGAACCGACTTGACCTTGACCATGATCAGCGCCGCACCCACGAGGGCCAGGGCGCCGCCGATGAGGTACAGCAGCGTGTAGTTCTTGACCCCGTCTGCCGCGCCGATCGTGATGACGGCCGCGGCCAGGATGGGAGCGAACGCGCTCGGAATCTTCTGCGCGAACTGGACGACCGCCATGTAGCGCCCGGCTTCGGAACGGTCAGGCAGGATGGCCATCACGATCGCCTGGTCGACGGCGCCGAAGGCGGCGAGCGCGAGGTTCATGAGCACCGCACCGACGACGAGGTTGGGAATCGAGTAGGCGGTCGCCTCGACCACGGCGCCGACGGCGAACAGTGCGGCGCCGATCCCGACGAAGAGCTTGCGGCGGCCGAGCTTGTCGGAGAGCCATCCTCCGCCGATCGCGCCGACGACCGCCGCGACGATGCCGAGGAGTCCGATGATCGCGACGAGGCCGGCGATCTCGGAGATCGGGAGCCCGAGTCGCTGCGAGTAGAAGAACGTACCGAACGCGGTGTTGAAGTAGAGCCCGACGAAGAAGATGAACCGGCCCAGCCAGTTCCAGCCGAACTCGGGGTACTTCCGGGGGTTGAACACGAAGGCGCCGAAGACCTTCTTGAGCGAGATCTTGTCGCTCGGCAGGTCCATGTGGCGGGAATCGGCATCCTTCCCGAAGAACACGAAGAACAGCGCCAGGATCGTGCCGACGATGCCGGGCAGCACGAAGACCAGGAACTGGCTGACATTGACGACGGCGTAGACCACGCCGATGCCCATGATGGCGGCGACCTGCGCGGCGACACCGGTCAGGGCCGACACCTTGCCGCGCTGCGCGTCCGGCAGCTGGTCGGCCTGGATGAACAGCACCGTTGCGGCGGCGTTCGCCCAGCCGAGCATGCCGATCGTCCAGCCGAGGATCATGACGGGAACGTTCGGGGAGACGCCGATGATGGCGAGCCCGATCATGCCGACCACGATCCCGCCGATGATGAAGGGCTTGCGTCGTCCGAGGCGACTGCGGGTGCGGTCGCTCCAGATGCCGATCAGCGGCGACGAGAGGATGAAGACCGTCTGGGCGATGCCGGTCGCGTATCCGAGGATCTCCTCGTGGCCCGGCGCGAGCTGCTGGATGCGCAGCGCGAGCGAGTACGTCAGCGGAACGATGAAGGCCATCGCGGCGCCGAAGTTCAGCAGGACGAGCCACAGGATGAAKCGCTTGGTCACGGGCTCGGTGGGACCGTCGACGGTCGCGACCGTCGTGGTCAGGGGACCGGCCGCGGGGCCGGCCGTCATAGGCCTGCCGGTCGCGGCAGCGAGGGTGATGCGTTCCGCCTCATCCGCGGTCAGGTCGTCATCGGTGTTCATTGTGGACTCCTTCGTCAATTGTGATGGTCGGATACTCGTCGTGCGGGGGTGTTGTCAGTCGGTGGTGCCGGGCTTGCGTCCCTCGAGCCCGCGCCACCGCTCCCGGAGGGCGTGGGCTGCGGCCTTGGGCTTGCGATCCCGGGTGAAGACGCCCTTCTTGTTGCCTTCGACGCGGTGGATGCCGTTCGAGGTGGCGAAGTCGGCGAAGTTCCAGACCTGCTCGCCGACGAACTGGGGGAAGCGGTCGAAGACCCGGTGGTTCATCGCGAGGTAGTCGCGCTGATACTCCTCGGTCCAGGCGGCATCCCAGATGGAGTGCACGCCCGGCTGGGTGTCGGCGCCGTACTCGGTCATCATGATCGGCTTGCCGGTGCGTTCGATCCATCCCTGGATGTCGCCCTGGAGGTACAGCTCGGCAAGGGCGAGGTCAGCCGTGGCGATGTACCAGCCGTAGTAGCGGTTCATGCTCACCACGTCGAACAGGTCGATCAGCTTGTCGTTCTGGAAGGTGGCGAACATCACGAGCGAGTAGGTGACGGGCCGCGTCGGGTCGAGCTCCCGGGTGAGCCGGACGAGCGGCTCGAAGTACTCGAAGGCTCCGTCTTCGTTGGAGGCGGGCTCGTTCGCGATACACCACATGACGACACAGGGGTGGTTCTTGTCGCGGGCGATCAGCTCGCGCAGATGCTGGGAGTGCGCGGCCTGGGTGTTGGCATTGGCGTACTGGTCGGAGAAGGTCGGAAAGGGCGGGGTGCCCGACATCCCGCCGACGACCCCCATGTTCAGCCCCACGGCCGCCGTCTCGTCGATCACCACGATGCCGTGACGATCCGCGAACTCGAGGACCTCCTCGGCGTAGGGATAGTGCGAGGTGCGGAAGGAGTTGGCGCCGATCCAGTCCATGAGCTGGAAGTCGTGGACCATGAACGCGTCGTCATGGCCCTTTCCGCGCACAGGGGCGTCTTCGTGCTTGCCGAAGCCGGTGAAGTAGAACGGCTCTCCGTTGATGAGGAACTCGTGGCCGCGCACCTCGACGGTGCGAACGCCGACCGGGATCGAATAGCTGTCGACGACCTCGTCGCCCGCGACGAGGTCGACCGTCATGTCGTAGAGGTAAGCGGCACCCGGACGCCACAGGACGACGTCGGCCACGCTCACGCTGCCCGACGCACCCGTGGCCTCGGTGACGAGGGTGCCGGACGCATCGGTCAGCCGCACCCGCACCTCACTCGCACCCGAGCTGGCCACCTCGTACTGGATGCGCCCCGTTGATCCCTCGAAGTCGGTGACCACCGTCACGTCGGTCACGTGCAGCTTCGGGGTGCTGTAGAGCCACACCGAGCGGGCGAGGCCGGCGTAGTTGTAGAAGTCGTGGAAATAGGTCTGCCGACGGCGCCCGTCCATGCCGACCTCGATCTTGCCGGGAGGGACCGTCTCGTTCGTGAGGTCGCCGCTCACGGCCACCGTCAGGCGGAAGGACTCTCCCGCCGCGACGAGGTCGGTGAGGTCCACATCGAAGGGGGTGTAGCCGCCGACGTGCTCGCCGACGAGGCGATCGTCGACGTACACGCGCGCCGCGTGGGTCGCCGCGTCGAACCTCAGCAGKACGCGGTCGGCCCCCCACCCCCGCGGCACGCGCACCTCGCGTTGGTAGTACACCCAGCCGACATGATCACGCACCTCGGGGTCGGCGAAGAGGTCGTTGTAACTGGCGGGCACGGCCGCCTCGAGCGGCGTCTCGAGACGCGCCAGCCACGGCTGTTCGGGCAGCCGGGTGTCGATCGCGAATCGCCACACGCCATCGAGGTTGACGAGTTCGCGGGTAGGGGTGGATCTGGGCTTCAGCATCGGTGTCTCCGGGCGTCTTCAGTGGGCTAGATGGTCTGTCCGGCGTCGGCGAGGAGCACGCTGCCGGTCATGATCATCGACATGTCGCTGGCGCAGAACAGCACGACCCGGGCGATGTCGTCCGGGGTGCCGAGGCGGCCGATCAGGCTCTGGTTCATGACCGGGAGCGCGGCAGGATCGACTCCGGCGGCATCCATCGCGGCCGCCGCGGCGGCCATGTTGCCTTCGGTGGGCACGAACGTCGGGGCGACGCCGAGGACCCGGATGCCGAGCGGGGCGAATTCGAGCGCCATCTGCTTCGTCATGCCGCGGACCGCATGCTTCGAGCCGACGTAGGCCGAGAGCCCCGGCGCGGTCCCCGCGAACCCGGCGGTGGAGACGATGTTGACGATGACCCCGGAGCCGGATTCCGCCATCCGGCGCGCAGCCTCGCGGGACCCGTTGAAGACTCCCCGGGTGTTGACGGCGAAGACCTGCTCCCACGCGTCGTCTGCGGTGTCGAGCACCGGGATGCTGGGGAAGACGCCGGCGTTGTTCACCCAGATGTCGAGGCCGCCCAGGTCTTCGACGACCGCGTCGGTGGCAGCCCGGACGGATGCGGCATCCGTGACGTCCATGCGCACACCGACCACTCGGCCTCCGACACGATCCGCGATTTCGGATGCCGCCCGGAGGACGAGCGCCTCATCGATGTCGGCGACGGCGACCGAGGCGCCGGCTTCCGCCAGCCGGGAGGCGATCGCCTTCCCCAGCCCGCGGCCACCCCCGGTGACGAGTGCGCGACGCCCTGCGAGTGAGAGGAGGTCGCGGACGGGTGCGGCGGAGAGATCCGCGAAGGGGTAGCTCACGCCGGCACCCCCGCGGGGAGGGCGTTGTGCTGCGCGACCTGGCCGAGCCACGCGAGGCTCGGCTTGGGGGTGCGCTGGAACGTTTCGCGGTCAATGGCGATGAGGCCGAAGGTCGGCTCCCAGTGGCCCCACTCGAAGTTGTCCAGCAGCGACCAGTGGAGATAGCCGCGCACGTCGATGCCGTCGGCGATCGTGCCGAGCAGGCCCTGCAGGGCTTCGTCCGTGTAGCGGATGCGCTGCGTGTCGTCGGCGGTGGCGATGCCGTTCTCGGTGATGAGGATCGGAACGCCCTGGGTCACCTCGGTCGCGTGCCGCACCGCCATCGCGAGCGAGTCGGGCCGGAAGGTGGTGCCGACCAGCGTGTTGTCGGGAAGCTGCGGGTGCGGGACGAGCCCGTTCGCGTCGACCTGCTGGCTCGAGTACGCCTGGACGCCGGCCCAGTCGTCGCCGCGGCTGCCTTCCCAGAAGATGTCCTCCTTGCCGTAGCGGATCTCGAGGAGCTTCTCCTCGCCGCCGGGAGCTGCGGTCAGGGCACCGGCGGCGATCGTCCAGCCGACCTTCGCGTCGGTGTGCTTTCGCACGATGTCTCGCGCGGCGTGGTGGATCTCGACGAAGGCACGGCTGATTGCGGGATCGGCGTAGGCCAGGAAGTTGTTGCGGGCCGCCTGCGCCCGCTCTTCGTCGCTGACGTACTCGCCCTCGACGGTGGGGCTCTGCCACTGCCCGCCGGACTGCTCCATCCGCGCCATCGCGGTCATGATCGCCGCCTGCATGTTCGGCTCGTTCATCGTGGCGACCCACTCGACGCCGTCGAGGATCGTGCAGGCCTGCTCGACGTACCGCGAGAAGAGCTCCTTCGCGTCGGCTCCCGACCATCCGCCTGCCTCGGCGAACCACTGCGGCGTCGTGAAGTGCTGCAGGGTGACGACGGGCGTGACTCCGCGATCGAGGCACGCGTCGATGACCCGGCGGTAGTGCGCGAGCTCGGCGCGGGAGAACCGCCCGCGGATGGGCTCGATGCGCGCCCACTCCAGGCTGAATCGATAGGCGGTGAGGCCGGCATCCGCCAGCAGCTGGATGTCCTCGGCATAGCGGTGGTAGCTGTCGCAGGCGTCGCCGGAGAGTTCCATCCCGGGCATGAGCTGCTCGCGGGCCCACCAGTCGCTGTTGACGTTGTTGCCCTCGATCTGGTGCCCGGCGGTCGCCGCGCCCCACAGGAAGTGCTCGGGGAAAGTGGTCATCTTCGGTCCTTTCGGTGGAATTGGTCTGTCGGGGTGGCTGCGGAACGGCCGGTGGTCAGATGGCTGGCGCGAACGCAGGCGCCGACGTCGGCAGCGGTCGCCGCCCGTGGAAGGTGCCGGGGCCGGCGGTGAGCGCCGTTCCGTCGGGAAAGACGATGCGGGCGGATGTCGCTGCCGGCAGCTCCGCGGAGATGAGAAGCTCGCCGTCCTGCACGCGCCACTCCACGCGGATGGTCCCCTGCGGGCTCTCGTGGAAGCCGCGGGCCCAGTTGAGGGACGCACCCGGGACCGGTTGGATCACCACGGATTCCCACGCCACCGAACCCGGCTGCTGCCGGAGACCCAGCGTGTGGGTGTGCAGGAAGCGGATGACCGCCCCCTTGCTGTAGTGGTTGAGCGACTCGTGGGCGAGACCGAACTCGTCGATGCCCTCCCAGTCCTCCCAGATCGTCGTCGCGCCGCGATCGATCATGTTGAGCCATGAGGGCGCGGTGCGCTGGAAGAGGAGCTCGTAGGCGACGTCGGCGTGGCCGGTGTCGGCGAGCACGGGCAGAAGGTCGCCGGTGGAGAGGAAGCCCGTCCGCAGGTGGGTGTCGGCGGACCGGATCAATTCGACGAGGCGCCTGGCGGCGGCATCCCGCAGCTGTTCCGGCACCAGGCCGAACGACAGCGCGCGGACGTACGCGGCCTGCGTGTCGGCGACCGTGGTTCCGTCGGCGTGCAGGTAGGCGGCCTGCCACGCGGCCCGGATCTGCTCCGCGATGCCCGCATACCTGCTGGCGTCATCGTCGTGGCCCAGGACCGAGGCGATCCGCGAGAGCGTCTCGGTCGAGCGGTAGAGGAAGGCGGTGCCCACCTCGCCCTTGTCGGCCATGAACCACGCCATCGGATTGTGTTTGATGGGATCGATCGGCGAGCCGTCTGCGGCTCGCTCCTTCGGCTCGGTCCACTCCCCCCAGTGGAAGGTGCCGTCCCAGAGGTACTGCTCGAAGGGCTCCGGCCGCGGGCTGCGCGCGGCACGCCCGTGATGGCGCTCGCTGCGCGCCTTCTCGAGGGCCCACTCGACCCACCGGACCATTGCCTGCCAGTTCTCGGCGAGGATCTGCGTGTCGCCGTAGGACTCGTAGAGCTCCCACGGCACGGCCACGATCGCGTCGCCCCAGCCCGCGGACCCGGTCATCATCGCGAACTGGTCGTCCAGGTGGTGCTTGATGCGCCGGCCGTCGGGAGAGAAGTTGGCGATGCGCCCGTCGTCGAGCTGATCGTCGCGGACGGACCGCAGCCACTTCCGGCTGAAGCCAAGCACGTCGTAGAGCCGGGTCGCCGTCGGCGCGAAGATCTGGTAATCGCCGGTCCAGGCCAGACGCTCCCGCGTGGGGCAGTCGGTGGGGACGTCGACGGCGTTGCCGCGGAAGCTCCACTCGGCGATCGCGTGCAGCCGGTTCAGGTCGTCGTCGCTGCACGCGAAGGCCCCCGTGCGGGGCAGGTCGGTGTGGACGATCTGCATCGTGACGCCGGAGGGGTCGAGCGGGGCATCCTGGCGGGTGACCCGCGCGTACTGGAAGCCGTGGATCGTGTGGCGCGGCTCGAAGACCTCACCGAGAGGACCCGCGACGACCTCGTCGTGCTGCACGAAGACGACCGGCGGTTGGCCCGCACGCTCGGCGTCCAGATGAGACGTGGTGAGGTCCCCGTCGGCGCCGACGTGCTCGCCGTAGTCGATCGTGGTGCGCGTCCCCTCCGGGCCGAGGTCGGCGAGCCGAAGCCACCCCGAGGCGTTCTGCCCGAAATCGAGCACCCAGACACCCTCGTCGACTTCGCGGATCGACTGCGCGGCCCGGGTCTCGATGACCCGGACGGGCGGCGAGGGCGACCAGTCGGCGTCCGGAGCGTCGACCGCGCCGACGAGCACGGGCATCCTGTCGGTGGCAGCGGGACGGAAGTCGACCGTCTGGCCGTCCATCAGGTCGGCGCGCACGGTCGTGGATCGTCCGCTCGTCCAGTTCTCGCCGCTGCGGATGATCCGGCGAGTGCCGTCGGCGTTCTCGACGTGCAGCTCCGCGCGGACGCCGAGGGTCGCGCCCCAGGCTGCAGGCATGCGGAACGCGCCCACCTGCCCGCGGTACCAGCCGTCGGACAGCTCGAACTCCAGCCGGTTCATCCCCGGATGGAGCAGCTCGGTGACGTCACACGCCTGCGTGTAGAGCGTGCGGTCGTAGGAGGTCGACCCGGGCGTCAGTTCGACGGTTCCGACGCGCTCGCCGTTGACGGCTGCCGTGTAGACGCCGAGCGCGGTGGCGTAGAGCCGCGCCGAACGGGCACCCTCGGGCAGCTCGAATTCTGTGGCGAGGAGGTGTGCGGGTCGTCGGCCGTGCCCGGCGTCGGCCGGCTCGACGGGCGAGACCCAGGATGCCGTCCAGTCCTCGGCGAGCAGACCGGCCTCGAAAGAGGCCCAGTCCGACCAGTCGGACCTCGCCTCGCCGGCGAGGGTGCGGACACGCCACTGCACCCGCTGCCCGCTGTGCAGTTCTGCCCACGGCCACGCGACGAAGCGGTGGCTCGTCGAGAGTCGGGGCAGCGGAGCCGCCGGGAGCCCGTCGATGCGCGCCTCGATCTCGTGCCGGACCTCGCCCTGCGCCTCCGGTGAGAACTTCCACGACAGCCGCGGTGCTGCGCCGGTGACGGTGAACTGGTCGCCGCCGTGGTCGACGGTCAAAGCGAAGGGACTCTTCAGCACCGTGACTCCTTCATCGTGGGGGGCGGCATCCGGGGCGAGCCCAGAATCCTGGCCTGCGACCGCAGGATCAAAAGTGACCACCATGGTTACGTTTGTCCTACTGTAACCACAGTGGTTACACTTGGCAAGCCGAGATGCACGTTGCTGTACCGTCAGCTAGACCGCACGAGGAGAGACAGGACCGACCGTGACCGCAGCCACCGCGAACCTCCCGCAGAGCCCGGCCGCCTCGCGCCGGACGCGGGGACCGTCCGCGTCGACACCGGCTCGGCGAGCTGAGATCATCCGCGCCGCGTCGGCGAGCATCGCCGAGCACGGCTACGAGCGTGCGTCGCTCCGCGACATCGCGGCGCGCGCGAATGTCACGCACGCGGCCCTGCTCCGCCACTTCGCGAGCAAGGACGCCTTGCTCCTTGCCGCTCTCGCTCAGCGCGATGAAGACGACGAGGAGCTCGCGCGCCGGATCATCAGCTCGAAAGTGCCCTCGGAGCAGGTGCTCAGCACCGTGCTGCGGGAAGAGTTCACCCACCCCGAGCAGCAGCGCAACTGGCTCGCGATCGCGGTGGCCGCCACCAACCCGGAGCATCCGGCCCACGACTTCTTCATCGGACGCCGCAAGCGCCTACGCGCGTATCTCTCGAGCGGACGGCTGGGGACGGCTCACGACAGTGAGGAGCTCACCGCGGACGAGAAGGTCACCATGGTCATGGCGATGGTTGACGGCCTGCGAATCCAGGCGCTGCTCGACCCGTCCCTCGAGACGCTCCCACTGCTCGAGACCTTCATGCGGCTCATCGCCACGCCCGGCGAGTCCTGACTGAGGTCCTCTGCAGCGGGACTTCGGCGAGACGAGCGCGGCAGGAACTCAGGGCCCTCCCTGCCAGTGCTCGATGCGATGCGTGTCGGGGGCGAAGCCATGGCTGATGCCGTAGAGCACCGCCTCGACGCGGTTCGACGCGTCGATCTTGCCGTAGACCGAACGGATATAGGACTTGACGGTGTTCGGGCTGAGGTGCGTCAGCCCGGCGATGTCGGCGTTACTCTTGCCCTGCGTGATCAGGGCGAGGATCTCTGACTCCCGGTCGGTGATCCCCTCCTGCCGCCCGGGCCAATCCAGCCCCAGAGCGCTGGCCGCGCGGCCCCGAGACGGGCTGATCACGATCTCGCCGGCGTTCACCGCTTCGATCGCCGCGACGAGCTCCGCAGCGGGGAGGGTCTTCGACAGGTAGCCGTGCACGCCGAGCCGGCGAGCGGCGTCGATGAGCTCCGGCTGCAGGTTCCAGGTGTACACGACGACGTGGCGGGCGCGCGGGCTCCGCAGCAGCTCCGCGATCTGGTCCTGGTCGGATTCCGGCTGCGCGAACGTGTCATAGAGGACGACGTCGACGACGTCCTTCACATCGGTGTTCGCGTCGATCTCGGCGACCACCACGCGATCCCGGTATTCATCGAACAGGTGCGCCACACCCTTGAGCACGACGTCATAGTCGTCGACCAACGCCACGGTCACCGGACGGCCTGACGCTGATGTCATCACGCTTCAGCTTTTCACCCTCAGGGGTGTGCCGCCACACCCTGAGGGGTGGTTCATTGGTCAAATCGCATCGCACAACGGTGTGCGGTGCGCCAGATCCCGACAGCGCGGTACCGACACAGCAGGAGGCCCCGGTGGGCAAGTTCATCTACGGTACAGGCGTCGCCAACTCGTTCGAGGTCGACGACCGGACACTGGCCCACCTGCGTGTGGTCATCATGAACAAGCTCCGACGCTCGGAGTCGTTCATGTTCAACCTCGCCATGGGTGACGCGAGCGGACAGCGCAGCTTCTGGCTGAGCCCCGCCGTGCCGATCCAGTTCCACTTCTTCGGCGGTCGGGCTCCCCGACTCAACCGCGACTGGGTCGAGGAGCTGATGTCGGCCGCGAACGGGCCCAACGGACTCGACATCGTCCCCGAGCCCGCCGAGCGGGCGATCCAGATGGCGTCAGCCTCCTAGCCGGCCGTCACCCCTCGGCACCCTTCCACCGCGCACGGAGCGTGTGGGCGGCAGCCTTGGGGCGACGATCACGGGTGAAGACGCCCTTCTTGTTGCCGTCCACCCGGATGATCCCGGCCGAGGTCTGAAAGTCGGCGAAGTTCCAGACGTGCTCCCCCACGACCGCATCGATGCTGTCGAAGACGGCGTGATAGGCATCCAGGAAGTCGCTCTGGTATTCCTCGCTCCAGGGCTGGGCCAGCACGGAGTGCAAGCCCGAGACCGTGTCGGCGCCGTACTCGGTCATGATGATCGGCTTGTCGTAGGTGCGAGCCCAGTCGCGCAGCTCCTCTTCGAGGGAACGGGCGGCTGACTTCAGATCGCCGGTATTCGTGTACCAGCCGTAGTAGCGATTCAGGCTCAGAACGTCGAAGAGGTCGGCGATGCGGTCCTTCGCGACCGTCGCCCGCATCTCGTTCGCGTAGGTCAGCGGGCGGCTGGGATCCAGTTCGCGCGCGAGCCGCACGAGCGGCTCGACGTACGGCCGGCTGCCCTCTTCGGTCGAGTCAGGCTCGTTCAGGAGACACCACATGACGACGGACGGATGATTCCTGTCACGGGCGATGAGCTCCCGGATGGACTGGGCGTGGGCTTCTCGCGTGCGGTCGTTGAACATCTCGGGAGTGAAGGACAGCTGTCCCCCGCCGCCGAAGACTCCTCCGCCCAGCCCGAGGTTCATGCCGACCGCGGGAGTCTCGTCGATGACGACGATGCCGTGGCGGTCCGCGTACTCGAGGACCTCCTCGGCATACGGATAGTGCGCGGTGCGGAACGAGTTGGCGCCGATCCACTTCATGAGCGCGAAGTCGTGGACCATGAGGGCGTTGTCGTGGCCCTTGCCGCGAATCGCCGAGTCCTCGTGCTTTCCGAATCCCCGGAACGAGAACGGCTCGCCGTTGATGAGGAACTTCGCACCTTCGACCCGCACCGAGCGGATCCCGACGGGCAGCTCGTAGCGATCCAGCAGCGCACCGTCATCGTCCACGAGGTCGACGCGGAGAGTGTGGAGGTAGCCCTGGCCGGGGCGCCACAGCTGCGCCTCGGGCACCTCAAGCCGTGCCGCAGCGCCCTGAGCGGATGCGACGGTCGTCCCGGCCGCATCCAGGAGCGTCAATCGCACGGCACCTCCGGTCGCCACGACCCGGATATCCGCGATGCCGGTCCTGCCGTCGACATCGGTGACGACAGTGATGTCCTGTACATGCGTCTTCGGCGTCGAGGCGAGCCAGACCGATCGGGCGAGCCCGGCGTAGTTGTAGAAGTCATGTCGATAGGTCTGTCGACGGATGCCGTCGGCCCCGGTCACCACGGTGCCCGGCGGAACGGTCTCGTTCGTGAGCTCGTTGTTCACGCCGATGGTGATGAGCACCTCGGCGCCGGCCTCGGCGATGTCTGAGATGTCGGCCTCGAACGGCAGGTATCCGCCGACGTGGTGGGCCACCTGCGTTCCGTTCACATACGCGACGCCCTCGTGCGTGGCCGCGTCGACGCGGAGGACGATCCGCTCGCCGGCCCATCCCCGCGGCACTCGAGCGGTGCGCTGATACCAGACCCATCCCACGTGGTCGTGCACCTGCTGGTCGGCAAGAACATCGTTGTAGCTGGACGGCACCGGGATCTCCGCCGACGTAGGCAGCGGCCCCGACCATGGCTCGTGGAGTTCCTCACGGTCGAGGCAGAAGTTCCAAAGCCCGTCGAGGCTCATGAGTTCACGGGTTTCGCTGGGGCGGGGTTTCAGCATGTGCGTCCGTCCAATCGCTTCGGTCTGGCCGACATTGGCAACCGATTGCCACCCAGCATAGCGGACGACGCTTGGCCGTGCGCCTGGACGGGATCGTCCACCGGCGCTGCCGCCGAGCTCAGCTGAGCGATTCGTTCAGCGCACTGTAGGCCTCGCGCAGCGATCCGAATGTCGAGAGGGGACGACGCGTGTGGATCCACATCACCTCGACACGATCGTCGACGCACTTGACATAGGCGATGACGCACCGAGCGTCATCGGCGGGGACGCGCGTGTCGCGTGCACACCAGGCGCCATTGCCCAACCACGTGAGTTCCGCCCTGTGTTCGCGTGAGCGCTGGGCGGGTTTGGTCATCTTGGGGGTAGGGCCTGCCGGACGGGGAATGAGAGAAGTCATGGTGCCGAACTCTGCTGTGCTGGGTCTCAGGGGTGCATGGCGGCGAGGCGATCTCAGGGTGCACGCTCGCCCGCGGAAACGGTGAGGGGCTTGACAGCGAAAAGACAGCATCCCGAAGAGTGAAGAAGGCTCAACCGCGGCCCGAGGCCAGCTGGCGGAAAGTCACCGACCACCGGTCGGCGGGGACGCCGGGTATCGAATGCTGCCACGCCCACCGAGCGGCGCCCGTGAGCGCGTAGGCCGACCGCGGCGCAAGCGGCTGCTCGAAGACGCGCCGATCGCCCTGAGCCGCGGTGCGCTGAAACCGCATCACGCACGCGGAACCGAGGGAGATGCCGACGACAACCGGACCGAAGGCGAGCAGTTCCTTGTGCCAGCTGATCGTCGCCCCGGACGGGTAGAAGGAGACGAGCGCCTCGACGAAGCTGTCCGGCTCGACGTTGCTGAACCCGGCTGCCAGCGATCGGAGTCCGAACAGGTAGTCCGGTATGGGCTCGACCTCGACCGTGCTGCGAGTGTCGAAGTCGTAGCCGATACCGAAATGACGGGTGAGCCGGCGCGACGGCATCCCGTGCATGACGAGCGGCGTCACCTCGATTGCCGCGAACCTCTCGAGGAGTCGGGTCTCATCGGCGACCGTGATCAGGTCTTCGCAATACGAAAGACCCGGCGGCCGCTCGATGAGACCCCGCATCGCCATGGGCGGGCGACGTTCTCCTCGCGAGCCTACGAAGCTCGGTCGCTGGCGGTTGTGCGCGCGACTCGGTCGCGGTCCACGAGCAGACCCAGCGCGATCATGCCGATTCCCAGCACGAGGTGCAGCCAGTTGTCGGCGCTGTTCACGGGCACGAAGTTCGCGTCCGGAGCGTTCACCGCGAAGAGCCCGAAGATGAAGAGGAGCAGGTAGACCACGCCTCCCCAGATCAGGTACTGGCGCGATGCTCGAGCACGGGCCGCGACGGCCACGCCCGCGAGTCCGAACAGGAGGTGGACGATGTTGTGCAGGATCGAGACCTGGAACACGCCGAACAGCATGGCCTGGGAGTCCGCTCCTGCGGCATCCATCTCCTCCATCGGATGCGTGATCCCGGGGATGAAGCCGGCGATCCCGACGATCAGGAAGACGATGCCGACGATGAGAGCCGTCTTCTGGATGGCGGTCTCGGCGTATCGGGACGTGCGGGTGGTGTCAGTCACGGTGAATCCTTTCGACGTCGTGGACCGCGACGGTAACGACTGGCGAGTGGATCGTCGGAGGGGCTTGACAGCCGGCGCAGTGGTCTTGGTGAGACATGCGACGCGGTTCCGGACGGAATCGGTTCGTGCGAATATCGAATGCCGATGACGCCACCTCGAGGGAGTGCACTGACATGTGGATCGAGTGCTTCGAGAACGACGGACGCTTCGAGGGCGACGACAGGGAGCCGCTCGTAGAGAAGCTGCTCACACACGTGCGAGCGGCACACGACGTGCCGTATCCCGACGAAGAGCTTCGGCTGTGGGCGCAGAACTTCGCGGATGCCTCGGTGCGCGAGGACGGCCCGCTCGAGCGGCTTCCGTCGATCGGATCGGTCGAAGTGCACCCGGTCACGGAGGAGCGCATCGAGGACTGGCTGCGGTTCTTCGACCGTGACGCCTTCCCCGACAACCCCGATTGGGGATCCTGCTACTGCCTGCATCCTCATACCGGCGACGCTCCCGAGCGGCCATGGCGGGATGTGCGCGCAGAGATGGTCGAGCGGCTTCGAGCAGGAGCGACCCTCGGCTACCTCGCCTACGTCGACGGCCGCCCGGCGGGCTGGGTCAACGCGTCACTCCGATCGACGTACGGCAAGTACAGCGACGTCGATCCCGACGGTCCCGCGCCTGACACGGTCGTGGGGGTGTCCTGCTTCATCATCGCCCCGCCTTACCGGCGGCACGGCGTGTCATCGGCGCTCCTCGATCGCGTCGTCGACGACGCCGCGGCGCGAGGGGTGCAATTCGTCGAGGGATACCCGCGCCGAGAGGATTCCCGCGAGGACGCCCCGTCGTTCCTCGGACCTCGGCCGATGTTCGATGCCCGCGGCTTCACACCCGCTGAGGAGCACGACCGCTACACGGTCGTCCGGCGTTCCGTCTGATCGGAGACATTCCTCAGGAGCCGTCCGCGTAACCAGCCACCGGGGCGCAGGCGCACCTCAAGGAATGTCCACTCACTCCGCAAGCTGTGACGGCCGCGGGTCCAGTACCGACGAGACGATCGCCTCGATTCCGAACTCGGTCGCACCCGCCAGATCGACAGCCTTCGGTTCGAGAAGCCACTGCACCTGGAGGCCGTCCATCAGGGCGAGGATGCTGGCCGAGGCGTCGGCGATGGTCGCCGGGGCGCTCACACCCCGCTCTTCGCACACCACCTGGAACGCGTGGGCGATCTCGGCGCGGAGCTGTCGGTAGCGCGCCTCGAAGAACGCCCGAGCAGGATGGTTGTCGGTGACGGACTCGGCCGAGAGCACGACGAACGTCTGCACGATGCCGGCGCGCTGCGCGTTGAGGATCGCTGTCCGCACCAGGTGCCGGAACAGCGGCATCCCGTCGGGGATGTGCTGCTCCTCGAGATCGGCGACATCCGTCTCGTCGCGGTAGCGGAGCACCTCCAGGAGGAGCTGATCCTTCGACCCGAAGTGGTGGAGGATGCCGGCGTGAGTCATCCCGACCTGGTCGGCGATGTCGACGAGGGTGCCGTTCGCGTAGCCCTTGCTCCCGAAGATCTCCACCGCCGCATCGAGGATCTCGCGCCGCCGGGCGAGGGTTTCTGGCCGCGAACGCGGCTGCCGACGCAGAGTCGCCATCGGTGGCATCCCTCCTGATTAATGCTGACGATCGGGCCTTGCCGACAGCGAGTGAGAGTCTACGCACGGCCGGGCCGCATCCTGTTCACCGGGTCGGTTGCGTAGTTACTAACTTGATTGTAAGTTAATCCAGCAATCACCACTCGACGCCGTCGTCGACCACGCGGAACACGATGTCGTGCATCCACCATCAAGGAGAAGCAATGAGGCTCAGAACAACCCTCGCCGCCGCCGGCATCGCCGCGGCGCTGGTGCTCACCGGCTGTGCCGGCGGGGGCGCCGACGACTCGTCCGGAAGCGCGGCGCTCACGATCGCGAAGCCTGACGGCGCGATCACGACCGAGTCGAACAACCCCTATCTGGGCGACTCGTCTGCAGCGAAATACGCGTACCGCATGGTCATCTTCGAATCGCTCGCCCTCGTCAACCCGACCGGCGACCTGGGCACCACGCCCTGGCTGGCCGAGTCCGTGGAGTGGAACGACGACTACACGCAGCTCACCGCCGTCGCCCGGAGCGGCGTGAAGTGGAGCGACGGCGAAGACTTCACCGCCGACGACATCGCGTTCTCGTTCAACCAGGTCCTGGACGGCAAGCTCAACGACACGAACGCGCTCGACCTCAAGAGCGTCATGGTCGACGGCGACACCGTCACGATCGACTTCAACAGCTCCAAGTTCACCCAGCAGGCTCGGGTGCTGCACTTCCAGATCGTGCCCGAGCACATCTGGAAGGACATCGAAGACCCGAACACCGACCCGCTGACCGGCGAGGGCCAGGTCGTGGGCACGGGCCCGTACGTGCTGGACTCGTGGACGACCGAATCGGTCACCCTCACGGCGAACCCGGACTACTGGGGTGGCGAGCTGTCGGTGCCCGAACTGAACTACGTGTCGTACGGCGACAACGCCGCCCTCACCACCGCTCTCGTCTCAGGCGAGGCGGACTGGGCGCAGGCGTTCATCCCGCAGATCGAAGACAGCTACCTGGCGGCCGACGAGGACAACCACTTCCTCGCCTCCCCCACGGCCGGCGCGGGGACGCTGTTCATGAACCTGCAGACGAAGCCCTTCAACGACCCGGCTCTGCGGCAGGCGCTGGCCTGGACGATCGACCGCCAGGCCTACGTCGACATCGCCCGCGAAGGCGCGAGCGAGGCGATCTGGAACGTCACAGGTCTCGGCGCGCTGCTCCAGGACGAGATCATTCCCGAGTATGCCGATCAGAGCTACTCCGTCGACGTCGAGAAGGCTCGCCAGATCCTCACCGACGCCGGTTACACCTGGAAGGACGACAAGCTCGTCGACCCCGACGGCGAGGCCGTTTCGTTCTCGATCTCGGTCCCCGCAGGCTGGAGCGACTGGAACACCGAGCAGGCGCTGATCGCCGAGGAGCTCAAGGAGGGCCTCGGCATCGAGGTCAAGGTCGACCAGCCCGACTGGGGCGGCTGGGATGCCGCACGTCAGGAGGGCACCTTCCAGGCGATCATCCACTGGCTCGAGGACACCGGCAACGCCTATGGCCTGTACACCTCCACCATGGACCCGAAGTGGATCGTCGACGACAAGGCGCAGTTCGACTTCGGACGCTTCGACGACCCGGCGGTCACGGCGGCACTGAACACCTACGCGAACGCATCGTCGGACGCCGACCGTGCGTCGGCCATCGCCGTGATCGAGAAGGCGTTCGTCGACAACGTGCCCGCCATCCCGCTCGGAGCTCACCCGCTCCTCGGCGAGTTCAACACCCGCAACTACGTCGGGTGGCCGTCGGAATCAGACCAGTACGCCTCGGCCGATCCGACGCAGCCGGCGATCGTGCAGATCCTCACCAAGCTGCAGCCCGCCGAATAATGCACCGCTGACGGGGCGGATGCCGCGCATCCGCCCCGTCAGCATGCCACCCTCCACGAAAGCGAACCAGCAACGATGCACGATCCGCTGCTCTCCGTCCACGACTTCTCGATCGTCTACGACGTCGATCCCCCGGTGCGAGCGGTCAAGAACGTCACCCTGGAAATCCAGCGCGGCGAGATCCTCGGGCTCGCCGGCGAGAGCGGGTGCGGCAAGACCACGCTCGCGTACGGCCTGCAGCGACTGCTCAAGCCGCCGGCCGTCATCACGAGCGGCTCCGTCGTCTTCCACGATGCGAGCGGCGAAAACGTCGACATCAGCGGCCTCGACGCCGAGGAGATGCGCCGCTTCCGCTGGGACAAGATCTCGATGGTCTTCCAGGGGGCGATGAACTCGCTCAACCCGGTCGCCACGGTCGGGTCGCAGCTGGACGACGTCTTCGAGGTGCATCGCCCCGAGCTCAGTCGTTCACAGCGACGCGAAGCGGTCGACGAGCTGCTGGAGACCGTCAAGGTCGGTGCGCAGCGCTACCGCTCATACCCCCACGAGCTGTCCGGCGGCATGCGTCAGCGTGTGATGATCGCGATGGCGCTCGCACTGCGTCCGCAGCTCATGGTGATGGACGAGCCCACGACCGCCCTCGACGTGCTCGTTCAGCGCGAGATCCTGCGTCAGATCTCCCATCTGCGCCACGAGTTCGGCTTCTCGGTGATCTTCATCACCCACGACCTGCCGCTCCTGCTCGAGATCAGCGACCGCATCGCCATCATGCGCGAGGGCGAGATCGTCGAACTCGACACGGCGGAGCGCATCTGGACCGATCCGCAGGACCACTACACCCGGACGCTGCTCGCGTCGTTCCCACGACTCACCGGAGAGAGAGGGGTGGTCCTGCGATGACCGTCCTCGAATTCGACGCCGTCACCAAGGTCTACTCGGTCCGCGGCGCCGGCCAGAYCAAAGCCCTCGACGACGTGAGCTTCACGCTCCACTCGGGCCAGACGATCGGCCTCGTGGGCCAGTCCGGCAGCGGCAAGTCGACCATCGCGAAGATCCTCACCCAGCTGGAGTGGCCCACGAGCGGCGAGGTCCGTCTCGGCGGGGAGCCGATCCCCCGTCGGGGAAAGGGTCTGCGCGCCTACCGGCAGCAGCTGCGCATGGTCTTCCAGGACCCCTTCGCATCGCTCAATCCCTATCACTCCATCCGCTACGCCATCCAGCGGCCGCTTCAGCTCGACAAGGTGGTGCCGAAGGACCAGCTGGATGACGAGGTCTACCGTCTCCTCGACAGGGTGCGTCTGGACGCCGACAGCGTCATCGACCGCCGACCGCACGAGCTGTCGGGCGGCCAGCGTCAGCGCGTCGCGATCGCCCGCGCGCTCGCGTCCCGCCCCGCCATCCTCGTCGCCGACGAGCCTGTCTCGATGCTGGACGTGTCGATCCGGCTGGGGGTGCTCAACCTGCTGGCGGAGCTGCAGCGCGAAGAGGGGCTCGGTGTGCTCTACATCACCCACGACCTGGCGACTGCGCGTCACTTCAGCGACGAGATCCTTGTGCTCAATCAGGGTCGTGTCGTGGAGCGCGGCCCCGCAGACGACGTGATCCTGCGTCCGCAGAACCCGTACACGCAGGAGCTGCGCGCAGCATCCCCCGATCCCGATTCCTTCTTCGCCCACGCAGGCGGCATCCTCGGAGGTGGAAAGTGAGCGCGGTCGCGCCCCAGATCCCCGCGCCCGACTTCGACGCGATCGAGGCCGGAACGACGGCGACCAGAGCCGTCAAAGGCCACTCGCGGATCCCATGGCGCTTCATCGGCGGACGGGCGCTCTTCTACCTGTTCACGCTGTGGGCGGCGATCACGATCAACTTCTTCCTCCCGCGCATGATGAAGGGCGACGCCGTCAGCGCGTACCTCGCCCGCAACCGCAATGTCACCCCGGAGGCGGCCGAGGCGCTGCGCGCTCTGCTCGGCCTCGACACCGATACGTCGCTCTGGCAGCAGTACCTCGACTACTKGGCCATGCTCCTGCGGGGCAACCTGGGCATCTCGCTGCTCCACGGCATGCGGCCCGTGACGGAGGTCGTCGGCCAGTCGCTGATCTGGACGGTGGCGCTCGTGGGCTTCGCCACGCTCGTCGCGTTCGCGATCGGCACCATCGGCGGCGCCATCGTCGGCTGGCGTCGCGGCAGCCGGCTCGACGCGCTCATCCCTATCACGACGTTCCTCAGCACCATCCCCTATTTCTGGCTCGGACTGCTCGCCATCTCGGTCTTCTCGGTTCTCCTCGGCTGGTTCCCGATCGGCAAGGCGTATGGGGTCGGGGTGAAGCCCGAATGGTCAGCGGAGTTCATCGGCGACGTCCTCCATCACGGTTTCCTCCCTGCCGCGACCATCGTGCTGGCATCGATCGGCGGCTGGATGCTGGGCATGCGCAACATGATGCTCACGGTGCTCGATGAGGACTACGTGACGGTCGCGCATGCCAAGGGCATGCCGAACCAGCGTGTGCTCTGGCGGTACGCGGCGCGCAACGCCGTCCTGCCCCAGATCCAGAGCTTCGCGCTGGCCCTCGGATTCATCGTCGGCGGCACGATCGTGATGGAGGTGGTGTTCAGCTACCCCGGCGTCGGCAAGCTGCTGCTCGATGCCACGAACGCGAAGGACTACGCCCTCATGCAGGGGGTCTTCCTCGTACTCACGATCTCAGTGCTCGTCGCGAACCTCATGGCGGATGTCGCCTACGGATTCCTCGACCCGCGCACGCGCCAGACGGAGGCCTGAGCATGGACACCATGGTCAACGACAACACGACCAAGGGCGCCGCGAACGCCCCCGCGACCGCGAACGTGCGGACCGCCTCCCCCGGCAGCGCATCCCCGCGCAAGAAGCCGACGTACTGGTCCCGGCTCGGCTCCGCCTTCGCGATGTTCAGCAACGGCAAATCGATCGCGGGACTGTCGATCCTCGGGTTCTTCGTGCTCGTCGCGATCTTCGCCGACGTCCTCGCCCCGTACTCGCCGACCAAGGTGGACAACACGGCGCGGTTCCAGCCGCCCTCGGGCGCGCACTGGCTCGGCACGACCCACATCGGCGAGGACGTGCTGAGCCAGGTCATCTACGGCACGCGCGGGGTGATCGTGGTCGGCTTCCTCGCCGCCATCATCGCCACCGTCATCGCGATCGTCGTCGGCGTGACGTCGGGCTATGTCCGCGGGTGGCGCAGCGAGGGCCTGTCGGCGCTCACCAACGTCTTCCTGGTGATCCCCGGCATCCCGCTCATCATCATCGTCTCCACCATGTTCGAAGACCCGCCGCTGTGGGTCATCGCGACGGTGCTGGGTCTCATCGGCTGGGCGTGGGGCGCCCGGGTGCTGCGCGCCCAGACCATGTCGCTGCGCAGCCGCGACTTCGTGCTGGCCGCCCGCGCCAACGGAGAGCCGCTGCGCCGCATCATCACCGTCGAGATGCTCCCCAACCTCATGGCGCTCATCGCCGCGAGCTTCGTTGGCACGGTGACCGCGGCGATCATCGCCCTCACGACGCTGTCCTACATCGGGATCATCCCGGTGACGACCTACAACTGGGGCACGATCCTCAACTGGGCCAGCGCGCAGGGCGCCTTCCGTCAGGGCCAGTGGTGGTGGTTCCTCCCTCCGGGCCTGTGCATCGCCGCCATCGGCGTCGCGCTTTCGCTCATCAACTTCGGCATCGACGAGTACGTCAACCCGCGCCTGCGTTCGGCGGGTGAGCGTGCTCGCGCGATGAAGAAGAAGGGCATGAACGTCAACGACACCGTCACCGTCGTGCGCCCCGACACGACGACCCAGGAGAACTCGTGACCACGACGCTGCCCTTCCGCGATCCGGCGCTTCCCGTCGACCAGAGGATCTCCGATCTGCTCGGCCGGATGACCCTCGAGGAGAAGGTCGGCCAGATGATGCAGCTCGACGCGCGCGACGACCTCGAGAACGAGGTGCTGCACATGCACTCCGGGTCGATCCTGCACGCCTCGCCCGAGCGCGTGCTCCGTGCGCGCGAGCTGACCGGCCGCACGCGTCTCGGCATCCCGCTCCTGGTCGGCGAGGACTGCATCCACGGCCACTCGTTCTGGGAGGGATCGACGATCTTCCCGACTCAGCTCGGCATGGCCTCCTCCTGGGATGCTGAGCTCGTCGAGCGGGTCGCGCGGGCCACCGCCGTCGAGGTGTCCGCCACCGGCATCCACTGGACGTTCTCCCCCGTGCTCTGCATCGCGCGCGACCTCCGCTGGGGACGGGTGAACGAGACGTTCGGCGAGGACCCGTTCCTCATCGGCGAGCTCGCCTCGGCGATGGTGCGCGGCTATCAGGGCGGCGGCCTCGACGACCCGACTGCGATCCTCGCCACCGCGAAGCACTTCGCGGGCTACTCCGAGACACAGGGCGGGCGCGACGCCAGCGAGGCCGATATCTCGCACCGCAAGCTCCGGTCGTGGTTCCTGCCCCCGTTCGAGCGGGTGGCGAAGGAGGGATGCCGCACCTTCATGCTCGGCTACCAGAGCACCGACGGCGTGCCGATCACCGTGAACGACTGGCTGCTCAACGATGTGCTCCGCGGAGAGTGGGGCTACACCGGCACCCTCATCACGGACTGGGACAACGTCGGCCGGATGGTGTGGGAGCAGCGCATCCAGCCCGACTACGCCCACGCCGCAGCGGCGGCCGTCAATGCCGGCAACGACATGGTGATGACGACTCCGGGATTCTTCCAGGGCGCGATCGACGCGATCGACCAGGGACTGCTCACCGAGGACGCCCTCGATGCGGCGGTCTCCCGCATCCTGCTGCTGAAGTTCGAGCTCGGGCTCTTCGAGAACCCTCGGCTTCCGGATGCCGGAGCCATCGCCGACGTCATCGCGAACCCCGCGCACACGGCGCTCAATCTCGACGTCGCCCGTCGCTCGCTGGTGCTCCTGCGCAACGAGGGCGTCCTTCCGCTCGCCGGCGGACTCGTCGCGGACGAGTCCGGGCGAGCGCTGCCCAGCCCCGACGGTCCGAGGCGCGTCGCCGTCATCGGCCCACTGGCTGATGACGCCCAGACGCAGCTCGGGGACTGGGCGGGATCGTCCGGACAGGTCGACTGGATCCCGAACGGCCACCCGCGGGAGATGATCATGACCGTCCTCGACGGTCTGCGCGCACATGCGCCCGCGAACTGGGAGATCGAGTACGCGCGCGGCGCCTCGATCCTGACCCTGGAGGAGGACCCCGAGGGCGCGCTCCTCCCGGACGGGCAGCCCCGACCGCAGGTGGTCATTCCCGCTGCTCCGGATGCCGAGCTCATCGCCGCGGCCGTCGCCGCCGCCCAGCGCGCCGACTACGCGGTCGTCGTGGTCGGCGACCGGATCGAGCTCGTCGGCGAAGGCCGATCGACCGCGACGCTGGAGCTCATGGGCGGGCAGCTCGCGCTGCTCGAGGCGCTCGCGGCGACCGGCACCCCGCTCGTCGTCGTGCTGCTCGCGTCCAAGCCGCATGTGCTTCCGGCGCCCGTGACGGACGCCGCGGCGCTCGTCTGGGCGGCCAATCCCGGCATGCAGGGAGGCCGAGCTGTCGCCGAGCTCCTGCTCGGGCTGATCGAGCCGAGCGGCCGCCTGCCGATCTCGTTCGCGCGACACGTCGGACAGCTGCCGATCTACTACAACCAGATCCGCGGTCAGCACGGCAGCCGCTACGCCGACCTCACCCAGAGCCCGCAGTTCGCCTTCGGCGAGGGCCTGTCGTACTCGACCGTGGACTACTCGGAGCTGCAGATCATCGGTGCCGATCTTTCGATGACCGGCACCGTCCGTGCCCGGGTGACCCTGCGCAACACCGGCGACCGTCCCGCGCACGAGATCGTGCAGGTGTACGTGCGCGACAGCGTGACGTCGGTGAGCTGGGCCGACAAGGAGCTCAAGGCCTACCGGCACGTCGATCTCGAACCAGGACAGGTCGTCGCGGTCGAGATCGCCCTGCCGGTCGCGGACTGCACCATCGTGGATGCGGCGGGCCGCCGAACCGTTGAACCCGGCGACTTCGAGCTGCTCGTCGGCCGGTCTTCGCGCGACGAGCATCTGCTCGCGGCGGTGTTCACCGTGTCGTCAGAGTCCGCGGTCCACGATCGGGAGCTGGGCGAGATGGCGGTCGAGCGCGCCTGACGGCCGGAGGGGGAGGCGGCCGGACCGCCCAGACACCACGAACCGCACGGGGCCGGTCGAGGACCGGCTGAGCATCCGGCGAGTGCCCTGGGGCACAGCGTCCTCGAAACCCGCACCCGGCGCTTCAGGGTCGCAGCCGCTCCCGGAGGAATCGCGCCAGCGACTCCGACGCCGGCCCCGACGCACGGGAGAGCCGCGGGTAGGTGACCCAGCCGTGCGGGGCGGACGGGAAGCGCTCGACGGAGGTCGGAACGCCGTCGTCGCGCAGTCGCTCCGCGTAGGCGATGCCCTGGTCGCGGAGCACGTCGTGATCGGCGATCTGCACAAGAGCCGGCGGCAGCCCGATGAGGGTGGCCGCGGCCAGCGGTGCGGCGAGCGGATCGGCCGACCGTTCGGCTATGCCGGCCTCGCCGCCGAGGTAGTGCCGGAGGAATGCGACCATGTCGGCGCGGAACAGGACCGGCTTGTGGGCGTTCTCGATCATCGCGCCGTCGTCGAGGGTTGTCGAGGTCACAGGGTAGACCAGGCCCTGGGCCAGGAGCGGCGGAGTGCCGGGCTCGGTGACCGCGCCATCCCTCAGGGCCAGGGCGACGTCGGCCGAGAGGTTGCCGCCGGCGCTGTCGCCGAAGACGGCGAGACGTCGATCCGTGCCGAGGTCGTCGGGATGCGCAGCGACCCATCGCACGGCGGCGAGCGCGTCCTCCACCGCGGCGGGGTACGGATTCTCCGGCGCGAGACGGTAGTCGACGGCGACGACGGCGATTCCGGCGAGAGCCGCCACGCGGCTCGGCAGCCAGTCGCAGGCGTCCAGTCCGCCGAAGAGGGTCCACCCGCCACCGTGGAAGTAGACCGCGACCGGAAGCGGAGCCGATGCGCTGCGGGGCCGATACAGTCGCAGCCGCAACGCGCCGCCTGGCCCGTCGATGCTGAGGTCCCGGGTGTCGACCGCTCTGTGCCGCACACCGAAGACCCAGCCCTGCACGAAGCGCGGCAGATAGGTCATCGTCTGGTTGTGTGCGATGTCCTTCGCGGTCATCGTGCTGATGTGCATCGACCGCGAGTGCCCCATCACCCAGCCGAGCAGTCGTGTGCGCAGCGCGATGCGGGTGGTGCGGTCAGGGATGGCGGGACGGACGCGCCCGGCCTCGAGGTCGCCCCTGGGTCGATCGTCCGCGTCCGACAGGTGCGCGTCGCTCATCGCGCATCCGTCAGGCGCGGGGACACCGGCACTTCGCCGAGCGCCCGGCCGACGGTGAACACGGCCAGCGCCACCTCGGAGCGGCGCAGCCCGAGACGCCGCCGAAGCCGCCCGTGCGCATGCGGGGAGTCGATGATCTCCGAGTGCGGCGAGACCACACCCCCGAGGGTATGCACGTGCAGCCAGAGCCGCTGCAGCTGGCGGCCGGCTTCGAGCACGGTCGGCTCGGGCGCGCCGATCCGGCTGTCCATCGCCTCGGTCGCACTCGGCAGGTCACCGCCGAGCTTGCGCGCGTCCACGACGAGAACGATGTGGCGCGGACCGGAGCCCGCCCTGACGGGCGGCAGTCGCACCGACCGCTCGATCCCCTCCAGCGCGCGCCCGACCGCCCCGCCGACGGCGATCGCGGGGTCCCGCAACCGAGAATGGCGCGTGAACGGAGTGACAAAGGCCGCGAGCGGCTTCGGAATCATCAGCATGCGCTCGGTCATGCCGTCGCGACGGTAGTTCGGATGCTCGGGGCTGAGCCGCAACCAGTGCACCAGTTCCTCGGCGACTCTTGGCCGCGAGGCGATGTACGCAACGCCGAGGCGCACGAGGCGCGTCATGGCTCCGTCATCGAGTTCGCGCACGTCCAGCCACGGCGGCAGCGCGGGCGGGGTCCAGTCCAGGGCGCCGAGAGTGCCCCGGAAGACGCGGCGCGCGAGCACGTCCTGCACTGTGTAAGGCGAGGCGCTCGGTACGTCCAGCACCCGGATGCGCAGCACCGGGTTCTCGGGGTCTGCCGGCCCTTCCAGCGGCAGCTCGTCGAGCCGGCTCAACGCATCGAGAGGTTGCACGTCGATCGATCGGCCGTCCGCGGCGGCGGCGACCGCAAGACTCTCGCACCACGCCCCGAGCGCGAGCACCAGGTCGCGGAACGACGGATCACCCGCCGGCAGGGTACGCGCGGGCACGACGGCCACCTCGACCGTGTCGGGGCCGACGATCCTCGGCGCCCACGGCTGCGTATTGTGCGCGGAGGGCGAGCGGCTCGCGATCTGCAGCAGGGCGGCGATGTCAGCGGCGCTCATGCGATCCTCCGGGAGTAGAAGGTGTAGCCGTGCAGCGGCCTGCCGCCGAAGCGCTGGAATTGCCGTGCCGAGCCGATGTTCTCGCGGCCGACGTACGTGCTGCGCAGCCGCCGGTAGCCGCCCTCCGCAAGATTCGACTGCAACTGCCGACTGAGGAGGGTCAGTATGCCGCGGCCCTGCCGCGCCGGGTCGGTGCCTTGGATGATCAGGATCGCCTCGCGCCTATAGCGCGCGCGTGTCATCAGCAGCTGCAGTTGGCGGTGCAGCCGCATCCGTCCGCCGATGCGCTGCATGTAAAGGGTGATGTCCGGCACGACCAGAACGAACGCGACCGCCTCCCCCGAAACGACGTCGCGTGCCAGCAGCAGCAGGCGCTCGTCGAGCAGGTAGGCGAGCCCGTCGGTGGCGGCGGCCATCTCGTCGGGCGTGATCTCCGTGTAGTACGGCAACGAGGCGAAGGAGCGATTCAGCAGCGCGAGCAACTCGGGGATCACCTCCGCGACGCGCCGCCGCGAGCCGTATTCGAGGCGCAGACCTGCGGCCTCCCACTCCTCGGCGGTGACGCCCGGCGTGCTCCCCGTAGGCACAACCCACGTGTCCGACTCCCACAGTCGCTCGAAGCCGGCCGCCTCGTAGATGACCGGATAGCTCGCGGGATTCCAGGCGGAATCGACGAAGCCGCGTTCCGCGAAGCCGCTGGTGATCACTCCCCCAGCCTGGTTCGGCAACAGCGAGACCGGGCCCACCAGCTGCTGCGTCCCCGCCGCCCGCTCCTCGATCGCCGCGAACAGGGTCGTCGCGGCCTCGGGGTCGGCGAACTCCGTCGCGCCGAACAGCAGCGAGGGCGCCCCCAGTCGCGCATCGAGCCGGGGGTCCGTGTGCACCGTGGAGCGGGCCACCACCCGGCCCTGGGCATCCCGCACCAGGATGAGCTCGATCCTCTTCGGATGCGGAGAGCGACCGGTCCACCAGGCACGCAGAGTCGACTCCAGGAGCGGCACGGCGAGGGCCTCTGGATGCAGGCGCAACGGCAGGTCGACGAAGTCGCGGAAGGCGCGGCGATCGGCGACCGTCTCGACGATCACGGATGCTCCCATGCCGTGTTCGCATCCGCGCTGTCCTCTGCGACCAGAAGGCGGATGAACCCGGCCGTCGCCCAGCTGGTGCCCTCGACGATCCACTGCATCAGAAAGCGGTGCTCGGGCATTCGCGCGAAGACGAGCAGGGCGTCGCGGTCATCGAAGAAGGCGATCGTTCCCAGTGCCCATGGACCCGAGCCGTACACGCCGTGCCAGACGTAGCCCTTCATCCGCCGCATCTTCGCGAGCATCGGATACCAGGTGCGGGCGAGGACAAGCAGGCTCCTCGGGCCGCGGTAGCGCGTGGCGCCGATGAAGAGCGAGCCCCCCTCGACGGGGCTGCGCGGTGGCCCTGCGGGCCCGCGTGGCCGGCGACCCTGCCGGCCGGGTCCCAGGGGGCGGCCGCCGGCGACCTCGGGCGGGATCACTCCCCGCTCGCGCTCGCGGGTGACGGGGGTGAAGGTCGGGATGTGCGTCATGGTGGGGCCCTCGGCCCGCCAGACGCCGTTCGAGTAGCCGCTCGGCTCGGCGCGGTAACCGCGCGTGCGTGCATCCGTCACCGTGGCAGCGAAGGCGAGCATCGCCTCGCGGTTCGTGAAGCCGATCAGCATCCCCCGGTGGCCGGCGACGCGGTAGCCGTGATCCCACAACCGGGCCGGATCGCGACGAGCGGTGCGGAGCTGAGAGCGCACCCAGCCCGCATCTCCTGTTTCGCTGTCAATGACGAGCATCGCCTGAGCGCGGGCCTGGGGCGGCGCCTTCGAGAAGTCTGTGGAGCGCATCAGGCGCGCTTCGCATCCGTCTGGTCGAGATCTTCCTTCTGATCGAACGTGTAGGCGTTCTTGATCTTGATGTTTCCGCCGACGAATGGCCCGGTGCCGTGTTCGTGCACTTCGATCCGCACATCGCGGGTGGTGGGATCCTCCGCCAGCGACTGCGCGATGTCGCGGGAGACCCGAGCGAGGTGCGAGAGCACGCCCTCCGCCGCCCGCCGGCGCAGATCGGCTCGGTCCGCCTCGTCGAGCGCACTGCCCTCGCGCAGCTGCAGGTGGATGATCGGGCGCTGCTCGAACCCGCCGATCTCGAGCAGCCCCAGCTTGAACGACTCGATCGCGCTCGCGTACGGGTTGTCGAGGTAGAGGCCGTTCTCGACGTCGATCGGATAGATGTTCGCGCCCATGTACGAGATCGTCGAGTCCTTGCGCCCGAAGAGCAGCACGAAGGGCAGGCGCATCCGCTGGATCGTGAAGGCGCGTTCGTAGCCGAAAGCGAGCCGCGGATGCCGGCCCACGAGCGCCTCCATACTCGGGAAGTCGACGATCATCGCCTCGTCGCCGATGTTGTACCGGGTCTTCGGGCTCATGATGTCGGTCGAGTTGAGGGTGACCAGCAGCTCGCCCTGATCGGTCGTCTCGAGGAAGGTCTCGAGCGGGTTGTACTGGAAGATCATCGGAATGCGGTTCTCGGCCGCACCCAGAACGTCCTCTCGCAGGGCCGGGGTGTTCGCCAGAGCCCGGCGGAGCCAGACGGTGAGGTCACTCTCGCCGGCCATGCCGATGGTGAGATCAGAGGCGCCGTACCCGGAGTAGACGCGGTTGAAGCGATCCTCGAGGTAGTCGCGCAGTCCCTCCGTCAGCGCTTCGCCGCCGACGAAGCCGTTGAGCGTGTACCGCTCCCAGTCGAAGCCGGGCTCGGCGTCGAGCCGGTCGCGAAGGTGCTTGAGGAACGGCGGATACGCACTGATCACGTAGACGTATCCGGGTCCGAAGAACAGCAGGGTGTCGACGATCTTCTCGATGTCGGGACCGGTGTTCTTGACCATCGCGATCTTGGACATTGCGATCCCCGTGTTCGTCCCTGTCGCCCAGGCGCCCATCGAGAACGCGTTGATCGCGAAGAGTTTGCGGGCGCCGAAGATCTGCGTCACGTAGCCGGCCACGTTCTTATGCACGGTGTTCAGCTCGCGCCTGGACCGCAGCCAGTTGTACGGTGTGCCGGAGGATCCGCTCGACTCGTCGACGACCGTTCCGATGGTGTCGATGCGGCCGTGCCAGCAGCGCTGCGCCTCAGGATAGGCGTTCACGTACTCGGTCTTCGAGGTGGGCCGGTAGTCGTCCAGGCGCCACCGGAACCGGAAGCCATTCGCCTGCTGATACGCGCGGTACGCCGGCACGTCGAGGTACGCCTGCTGGCAGACCATCCAGGCGTTCAAGCGCGCGAAATTCTCCATCCACGGCTGATAATGGCGCGCCGTCCAGCGCCACACCGCCGGATGCACGCGGTACAGCCGGTAGGCGACGGTGACGACCGCGGTCGCGATGCGCAACAGGGCATATCGGAGGGCGCTGCTGCGCGGCTCGCGGGCCGAGATGACCCCGGCGTGAGCTGGTTCCGACTGCATCGCATCGGTCACCGCATCGTCCCCCCGCCGATCACACTATCCCGCCGTGCAAGATCAGATCAGTCCAATCCGGCACCAGCGATCACTCGTCGTTGGGGGCCGCTGATATGGACCGGAGTCCCGCCGAAACGTGCGAGGCCGATCGTCGCTGCACCGGGCACTGCCGTTTGCGGCGGGCCCCTCCTCGGTGCGGTGGGCCGGTTCGAGAGTGTCGGGGCGCGTCCCATCCAGCGCGTGGGAACCACAGCCCGCCCGGGAGGGGCGAGGGCTGTGGTTCCCACTGATCGCTGAGGACATGCCGCCCTTGATCGAAATGACGGCTAGCTGCGGGGCGGGTTCGCGGGGAGCCACTCCTCCAGGCGGGTCTCGAAGATCTGAGCTCCGTCGACCGGCAGCAACGTCCGCTCCTCGATCTGAGCCCCGTAGTAGCCGGCCTCGTCGTCGCGGAGGACGGTCCGCGGATCGCGGCGGAAGGTGAGCCCGCGGCGGATGAACTCGTCGAGGCCGAAGGCTTCGGGCCCCGCGACCTCTACGTCCCCCACGGGGCTACCCGCAGCCGTGCGGGCCACCGCGGTCGCGACATCCTCCGCAGCCATCGGCTGGATGAGGGCGCCGGGGAGTCTGACGGTCTCGCCCTCGGTCGAGACGTCAGCGATGCTGCCGAGGAACTCGAAGAACTGGGTGGCGTGAACGAGCGAGTAGGGGACGCCCGATTCGCGGATGAGCTTCTCCTGCGCGACCTTGGCGTGGAAGTACGGGATGTCCTGCGGCCGGTCCGTCCCCACGATGGTGAGGGCGACGTGATGTCCGACGCCGGCAGTCCGCTCGGCCTCGATGAGGTTGGTGGTCGATGTCGTGAAGAAGTCCAGGACCGCCTTCTCCTCGAACGACGGCGAGTTCGACACGTCGACGACGACATCGGCGCCGGCCAGTGCCTCTGCCACGCCTTCTCCGGTGACGGTGTTCACCCCCGTGTTCGGCGACGCGGCCACCGCCTGATGACCGTGCTCGGTGAGCTTCGCGACCACTTTCGACCCGATGAGACCTGTGCCTCCGATGACGATGATCTTTGCCATGTCCTTGCCTTCCGGTTCTCGAGCGCGCGGATCGCACCCACACAGATGACAAGKACCGAACGGCGGTTGTGACGGATGCCGGAACGCGGCGCTTCAGGTCCTGTTCCAGTGGGCGAGCTTGTCCGGGTTGACGATCGCCCAGATGTGGGTGACGAGGTGCGCCCGCAGGGCGACGGCGATGATCCCGACTACCCGGCCCTCCGAGCGGACGAGGAGGCCTGCTGCGCCGTTGACGTCGTGCAGGGCCAGTGTGCGGCCGGGAAAGGAGTCGAGCAGAGACAGCAGGGCGTGCGCGACGACCACCGGGCCGGCGGCCGGTGCCGACGATGCGCCCAGGAGGGCCGACGCTCCGGCATCGGTGGTGAGCGTCGCCGTCTTGCTGAGCAGAGCGGCGATGCCCTGTGCATCCGCGGAGTCCGCAGCATCCCTCAGAGCGCGGACGGCATCATCCGTACGGCGGGTGCGGTCTGTTCGTCTACGGGCCGCCCAGCGGCGAGGAAGGAGGCGTCGCCACGATGTCATGCTCCGGCAATCGCGACATGCTGCAGCTTCCCGGGGCTCATGATCCACAGGAGCCGCGTGATTCCGTGGGGCGATGACGTGAGCGTCAGCAGAGTGGTGACGGATCCGTTGTCGGACAGGGTCACGGCCTGCTGGCCGTTCACCTCGACCCAGTCGATGGACTTGCCCGTCCAGAAGTGACTCGAGAAGGCGGCGACGAACTTCGCGACGCGAGTCGAGCCGACCACAGGGATGCGGGCGGCGAGCCGGACGCCGTTCCCGTCCGTGTAGCTGGTGACGTCCGAGGCGAAGAGCGCTTCGAGCTGGGTCGTGTCGCCCTTCTGGGCGGCGGTGACGAATGCCTCGAGGAGCCGACGCTGCTCGCTTCGGGATGCGGCGATCCGGCGTTCCGAAGCCAGGTGCTTCCGCGCCCGGCTGAGGAGCTGCCGGGCCGCCGCCGGCGTGGTCTGGAGGATGTCGGCGATGCGCTCGTACGGATAGTCCAGGGCTTCGCGCAGCACATAGGCGGCACGCTCGGTCGGGGTGAACTTCTCGAGGAGGATGAGGATCGCGTACTGCAGCGCCTCACCGCGCTCGGCGCCCAGCGCGGGGTCGTCCTCGGTGTTGACCGGTTCAGGGAGCCAGGGGCCGACGTAGGTCTCCCGGCGCACACGGGCCGACTGCAGGATGTTGATCGACAGCCTGGTCGTGATGGTCGAGAGGAATGCGGCCGGCTCGTGAACGCTTTCGCGATCGGTGGTCTGCCACCGGATCCACACTTCTTGGAGGACGTCCTCCGCATCCGCGACCGTGCCGAGCATGCGATACGCGATGCCGAAGAGCCGACGGCGGCACTGCTGGAAGGCATCCGTGGCCGCGTCGAGATCGGTTTCCTCTGGGTTGACGGTCATGCCGATCGCGCCTGCCTTCCTGGGTCACCGGGAGGGGCGCAACGCATCCTGGTGCACACCTCTCTCTATTGACAGCGCAGGCGGCCGATCTGTGACACATCCGGAGAATTCAGTCGGATGCCGAGCCCTTCGCGGCATTCGCGACGATCGACTGCAGCACGGAGAGCGCGGCGTCCGCCGCCTCCGGGGTGAAGCCGAAGGTATCCGTGATGACCTGGTAGATCCGCGGGGCGTGGACACGCAGCCCATCCCCCTCCGCGGTGAGGGCCACGATGACCGACCGCTCATCCTGCGGATTGCGTGTGCGGGTCACCAGGCCCTGGGTCTCCATTCGCTTGACGAGGGGCGTGATCGTTCCATAGTCGGACCGGAGCCGCGTGACGAGCTCACCGACGGGCAGATCGCCGTGTTCCCACAGCATCGCGAGGACCAGGTACTGCGGATACGACAATCCGAGCGGCTCGAGCAGCGGCCGGTAGACCGAGGTGACGGCACGGAAGGCGGCATGCAGGTTGAAGCACACCATGTCGTCGAGCGCCACGACGGGCGGTGCGGAGGGCTTCTGGGTCACGGCTCGAAGCTAGCACGCGTCCCAGTCAATAGGGCGCGAGGTAATCGCGACGCAACCGGACCTATTGGTGCACGTCCGCCAGCTGCCTCTCTGCACGTTCGGGCGCGATCGCCTGCAGCTTCCCCGGATTCATGATCCACATGATCTGCCCGATCGCGCCCGCCTCGACCGTGACCGTGAGCATGGCGAACACCCGCCCGCCCCGCAGCAGGAGGGCGGCCTCCTGCCCGTTGGCCTGCACCGGCTCCAGCGTCACATCGCTCCAGAACCACTGCGACACCCCGAACAGGAACCGGACGAGCGTCTCGCGACCCCGGATCGGGCGACGAGCGGTGCGGTGGACGACGCCACCGCCATCCGTGTAGCTCACAGCATCCGCCCCCAGCATGCCTTCCAGTGCCGCGGTGTCACCGCTGCGTGCCGCGTCGAGGAATGCCCGGAAAAGTCGCCGCTGGGCATCCCGGCTGACGCTGCGCCGGACGTCGCCGGCGAGATGCCTGCGGGCTCGGCTGACGAGCTGCCGGGCGGCCGGCTCGGTCGTCTCGATGACGTCGGCGATGCGGGAGTACGGATACACGAACGCCTCGCGCAGGACGTAAGCCGCTCGCTCCATCGGCGTGAGGCGTTCCATCAGCAGCAGGGTCGCCAACTCGAGCGCTTCGGCACGCTCGGCGCCGAGCGTGGGGTCGCTGCTCGTGTCGACGGGGCTGGGCAGCCAGGGTCCGATGTAGGTCTCCCGCCGCGCGTGCGCGCTGTTCAGCACGTTGATCGCCAGCCGGGTCGTCGTCGTCGCGAGGAAGGCGGCCGGTTCTCGGACGGCGGCGCGATCGCACAGCTGCCACCGCACCCATGTCTCCTGCAGGACGTCTTCCGCATCGGAGGCATCGCCCAGGATCCGGTACGCGATGCCGAACAGCATCCGCCTCGATCGCGTGTAGGCCTCGACGTCGGGATCGTCATCGGCATGTGCGGGGCGAGGGTCCGTGGTCACTTCGACTCCGTTCGTGGGCTCTTGAGAAGGAGATTACCTCGTGTACTAGCAAATAGGAAGCGCTTCTTCGGAACCCCGGGCGGTTGTCGCCGCGTTGACGGATCGTCATGTCACACCGGCGGCCCGTCCCCGGTCTTCCTTGCAGGCTCTCCGCCAACCGGACGAGCCACCGCACCGCCCACCCGTCACGACAGACAGAAGGAACCGACATGCTCGATCACACTCTGCAGCCCGAGGCCCAGGCGTTCGCCGACCTGACCTCCACGCCACCGTTCCTCGCCGACCTCGGTGTGGAAGGTGCCCGCCGGCTCCTCGACGATGTGCAGGCGGCACCGGTCGATAAGCCCGAGGTCGAGGAGGAGTGGCTGACCGTGCCGGCGGATGTCGGGGACGTCCGCGTCCGCATCGTGCGCCCCGTCGGCTCCACAGGACTGCTTCCTGCTGTGCTCTTCGTCCATGGCGGAGGCTGGGTCCTCGGCAACGCCGGCACCCACGACCGCCTCGTTCGCGAGATCGCGGCGGGAGCGGAGGCCGCGGTCGTGTTCGTCGAATACGACCGGTCACCCGAGGCGCAGCATCCTGTCGCCATCGAGCAGGCGTATGCCGTCGCGCAGTGGATCACGCGGGAGGGTGGCGGGAAGGGGCTGGATGCTGGGCGCCTCGCCATCGCCGGAGACTCCGTCGGCGGCAACATGGCGGCGGTCGTCGCGATCCTCGCGAAGCGGCGGGGGGATGTCGCGTTCATCCACCAGTCGCTCTACTACCCCGTCACCGATTCCGCCATGGACACCGGGAGCTACCGGGAGTTCGCCGAGGGATTCCACCTGCGCGCCGACGCGATGGCCTGGTTCTGGGACTGCTACCTGCCCGACCCGAGGCCCGAAAGGACATCACCGCGTCGCCGCTGCAGGGCTCGCTCGAGGAGCTCACCGGCCTGCCCGAGACCTTCCTCATCGTGGACGAGAACGACGTGCTCCGCGACGAGGGCGAAGCCTACGGACGGAAGCTGATCGAAGCGGGTGTGCGCACCACGCTCGTCCGCTACGACGCCACCATCCACGACTTCATGATGCTCAACCCGCTCCGCCCCTCGGCCGCGACCACTGGCGCCGTCGAGCAGGCCATCCACATCCTGCGCAAGGCCTTCGCACGCGAGCAGGCCGTCCTCGCACCGCGCAGCGTCTTGGCCGACGCCTGAACGCCCACTTCACCACCACACACACCGGAAGGAACAGATCATGACCGAGCAGAAGCCCACCATCGTCCTCGTCCACGGCGCCTTCGCCGAATCCGCCTCCTGGAACGGCGTCATCGCGCGCCTGCAGGAGCGCGGAGTCCACGCCATCGCGGCCGCCAACCCGCTGCGCAGCCTCTCCGGCGACGCGGCCTACATCCGCGACGTCGTCGCCTCCGTGGGCGGCCCGGTCGTCCTCGTCGGCCACTCGTACGCGGGAATGGTCATCACACAGGCCGCCGCAGGCAGCACCGACGTCGTCGGCCTCGTGTACGTGAACGCCTTCGTCCCCGAGACGGGGCAGAGCGCGTTCGACCTCTCCACGAGCGAGCCCGGCAGCACGCTCGGCGACGCCCTCGCCGCGTATCCGGTCGCGAGCGGCGGCAACGAGTTCGTGATCCGCCCGGAGCTGTTCCACGGCCAGTTCGCCGCGGATGTGCCCGAGGATGTCACCGACATCATGGCGGCGACGCAGCGCCCGGTGACCCAGGCGGCGCTGTCCGAAGCGCTCACCTCCGACCGTCCCGCGTGGAAGGACATCCCGTCCTGGCACGTCTTCAGCGATCAGGACCGCAACATCCCGGTCGCCGTCCACCGCGGCGGCGCGGCGCGGGCCTCGTCCCGCGGCACGACCGAGATCGCCGGAGGCTCCCACGCCATCTCGGTCTCTCAGCCCGACGCCGTCGCGGCCACGATCGCCGAAGCCGGCAAGGCCTACGTCCCATCGCTGGCGACGGCCGCCGCCTGAGCAGACAAGCCTGGTGATGCCCCGGGGCGGGTGCGGTCCCCGGGGCATCACCTCCTTCCGAATGGAGCACCCTCATGACACTTTCGACGTTCCCCATCGAATACGTCCGGGCGGGAGAACTGGATGTCGGGTACGCCGACGAAGGCGACCCGACCGCCGAACCGGTCGTGCTCCTGCACGGCTTCCCGTACGACGTCCACAGCTACGTCGAGGTGGTTCCCCTCCTCGTCGACGCCGGATATCGGGTCCTCATCCCGCATCTGCGCGGTCACGGCCCCACTCGGTTCCTCAACGACGCTGTCCGGTCGGGTCAGCAGGCCGCGTTGGGAGCCGATCTGCTGGCATTCCTCGACGCGCTTCACCTCGAGCAGCCCATCCTCGCGGGCTACGACTGGGGAGGACGGGCCGCATGCGTGGTGTCAGCGCTGTGGCCGGAGAGGGTGGGGGGACTCGTGTCGGTGAATGGCTATCTCATTCAAGACATCCTGGGATCCGGCATCCCGCTCCGCCCTGATCTGGAGGCCGGCTTCTGGTACTTCTGGTACTTCGCCACGGAGCGCGGCCGCGCCGGACTCGAGCGCAACCGCAGGGCGATCGCTGAGGTCATCTGGCGGCGCAACTCGCCCGAGTGGGCGTTCACGGAGGAGGAGATCGCGCGGGTCGCGGCCGCGTTCGACAATCCGGATTACGTCGACGTCGTCATCCACTCCTACCGCCATCGCCTTGGCCTCATCGCCGGCTCATCCCGCTACGAAGACATCGAGCGGCGTCTCGCCGAACAGCCGTCGATCAGCGTGCCGACCATCACCCTCGACGGAACGGCCGACGGGAACTTCCCCGCGACGGACGGGTCACAGCACGATCATCTGTTCACCGGGCCGCGGGAGCACCGACAGGTTCCGCACGCAGGCCACCACCTCCCGGCCGAGGCACCGCGAGCATTCGCCGAGGCGATCCTCGACGTCGCCGAACCCCCGGGTGACGGCGCGGGAACCCCCTGACTTCTGTGCGACCAGCCCACTGCAATCGACCATGACCGTCACAAGGCGGCATCCTCCCTTGTCTTCTCTATACAGCGAACCCACCACCGGCCGACCAGATCGGCCCTGCACAAGGAGAAGGACATGAGAATCACCGTGATCGGCGGAACCGGCCTGATCGGCGCCAAGGTGGTCGCTCAGCTGCGCGCGAAAGGGCACGATGTCGTGGTGGCCGCGCGGGCGACGGGGGTCAATTCGTATACCGGCGAGGGTTTGGAGGACGCCCTCAACGGCGCTGAGGTCGTGATCGACGTCTCCAACTCGTCGTACACCGACGAGGCGGCCGCCGTGGAGTTCTTCTACGGGTCCACCATGAACCTGCTCACCTATGGCGACGCTGCTGGAGTCGGGCATCACGTCGCGCTGTCGGTGGTCGGCACTGACCGGCTCGCCAGGGCCCAGGGAGGCTACTTCATCGCCAAAGACCAGCAGGAGCGACTTCTCGCGGCCTCGCGACGGCCGTTCTCGATCGTTCACGCGACGAAATTCTTCGAGTTCATCCGCAGCATCACCGATGCCGCGATGAGAAGCGGTGTCGCGCACGTCGCGGACGTGCTCATCCAGCCGATGGCGGCGGACGATGTCGCAACCGCCGTGGCTGACACCGCTCTCGGCGATCCGACGCATGGTGTCAGAGAGTTCGCGGGACCCGAGGTCTTCGAGCTCGCCGAGGTCTCCCGGCAGGACCTGCGCTTCCGGCGCGACGACCGCGAAGTCGAGCCGGATCCACTCGGCACCTACTTCGGCGCTCGTCTCGCACGCCGCGACCTGCTGCCCGAAGCGACGGCAACGATCGCCCCGACGCCCTTCCACGTCTGGCGAGTGCAGTCGCCAGGCTAGTGCTCACCCGACAGCACGAGCAGCGAACTGGTTGCCGTGGCGACGACCCCGCCGCTGGCATCCGTGATCTCACCCTCCGTGAAGATCACCCGCCGTCCGGGCTTGACCACTCGTCCGGTCGCGTGCAGAACCCCCGACGCGTGGGTGATCGGGCGCAGGTAGCGCACATTGAGGTCGACCGACGTGTAACCGACCCCGGCGGGCAGGGTCGTGTGCCCCGCGCACCCGAGCGCGGAGTCCAGAAGGGTGCAGGCCAGGCCGCCGTGCACAGCGCCGATCGGATTGTAGTGGAACTCGGCGGGCTCGCATTCGAAGACGGCAAAGCCCTCCCCCACCTCGACGAGCGTGAAGCCCATGAGGTTGGCGATCGGCGGCGGTGGGATCCGTCCGTAGATCATGGCCTGCAGCGCCTCGAGCCCGGTGCCGGCGCTGCGCGCCTGGGTGAGGGCCTCGGCCGGGTCAGACCAGTCGAACGTGCGGGAGCGGGAGTCGGTCATGGTCGATCTTCTCGCAGGAAGCCGTGCCTGGCTCGTTTTCGACGCAGGCGGCGAGGCGATGCATCGATCGGGCTTACGCCCCTTGATGGGGTACACGACCCTTGAGGCGTCGGATGAGCTGCACGGTACCGGCGCGCCAGCTAGCACCAGTCCACTCGAGTGACCGCGGTCATGCCCGGCACCAGAGAGTTCGGTGACGTGGCGTCGACGGACGGCCCAGTCGTGTTGATCACATGGTCGATGGCGCCGGCGACGATGATCGCCGACGATAGCGCCGTGAACCTCACGTGATCCGCGACGGGTGCTTTGACCGCCGCGGACACGCGAATGTGCGTGGGAATGGGATGCGAGAGCCCGGCGAAGAAGAGGCCGTAGATCGCCAGTCCGGTCCCCTGGTGACTCTTGACTCCCGGGGCCACCACGTAAGAGGGGTGCCCGTTGCTTTCGCCGTCCATCCACTCCTCCTGGGCGGGAACGTCATACGGGAACTCGCTCTGGTAGTAGATGGTGGTGCCGAGTTCGCCGTTCCAGACCACCTGGTTCTTCTGGAAATGCTCGACCATGAGTCCGGTCGCGGTGACGTTCCTGCCGTTGACCACTAGTCCGTATTCGGCCAGGTTGCTCGTCCACCCCGCTCCCGCACCGTGGTCGGCGCGCCAGATCCAGCAGTCGTCGAGGATGACGTTGTCGCTGTTGATTTCCAGTGCGACACGGACCTGTCCGGTGGTGCGGCCGCCGACCCGGACGAAGACATCGCTGAGCAAGGTGGGTTCGGCAAGTTCGAGAGGGCGTGGATTCGTGCTTTCGCCGACGCGGATCAGGATGTCGGTGCCGGTGCYGGCATCCACGGTCACCGCAGAAATGATGACGCCGTTCACGTCTCCCACGGTGAGGGCGCTGACTCCCGGAGCGGGCGCGAGGGTCGCGAATCCCAATCCGAGGATGACGGTGTCGTCGCGATCGACGAGGATCGGCGCCTCGAGAGGATAGATGCCGGGCGTGAGGATCACATTCTTGCCCGCCCCGAGYGCCGCATTGATGTCGGCGGCCGTGTGCTCGGGGTTTGCAATGAAGAAGGCGTCAAGCGGGAGGGCGATGCCATCCTGCGGCCCGGTTGGCCAGTGCGTGCCGGACGACTTGTACTTCACGTGCGGCACGAACACCTTGTAGGCGTCGTCATCGTCGATCATCAGGAACGGTGCCTCACGCGATGTGGGAGTGTGCGGAAGGCTTGTCACCCCGTTGCCGACGAAGTCGGACGGTGGGGCTCCATCCACGCCGGAGAAGACGGTATTCACACCAATGCCGTCCCACGCACCGATCGAACTGTCGCGCGTGTACCACTGCGCTTGAGCGGGACCGACCGTCGCATCGCCACTGATCACGGTGCCGTCGATCCGACTGTTGATCATCGTCGACCCGAAGGCATTGCTGGGAACCTTCCCGGTGAGATCGAGGCTCCCCTTGACGTGGACACGTCTGAGTGGCGTGGCCTGCGAAACCGCCCAGGTCATCGTGTGAGGATCCGCGACCCCGTGCGGCGACTCGCTGGTCGCGTCCACCCCGACCGGCCGCTGGATGGGATTGATCGCGATATTGCTCAGGGATCGGAAGAAGTTGGTGAGGGTGTCGCCGGGATCCACGTGCAGGGCCCCATTGATCAGGACGTCGTCGGGTGACTGGCCGAGGCCGGCTATCGCCGTGTAGTAGCCGACGGTGGCATTGACGATCCCCTCAGCGTGCATGGGATCGTCTTGCCCGGATGCCTCGCCGTAGGTGCCGGGTCTGAAGAATACCGCGTGCCGGCCGTCACCGAACTCACTGTCATCCGCGACGCTCAGCAGGTACGCATTGATCTCGTCGACCGGGGTGTCCGGGGCGAAGATCTTCACGTTCGGCCCGAAATCYGGGTCCGCATACCGGGCCGCAGTCGTCTCCTGCTGTTGTTCGTCGATCTTGTCACTCCCGTTGAAAGAGATCCTGCGTAGTGGTGCGCTCGTCTGCATGCACTTGCTGCTGTTCGTCTAGCCGAACGGAGCGACGCATCGATTGGTCTGAGTGCCCAGTCCAGTGATGGTTGCTTCGATGACGTCCCCGGGACGCAGCCAGCGGTTCCCGTGGTGGCCGGCGTTTCCGGCAGGGGATCCCGTCAGGATCATGTCCCCGACCGATAGGTGGGCCCGGTGGGATGCGTAGCTCACGCACGCCTCCACGCCATGGATGATGTCACTGACCGACTCGTCCTGCATGGTTTCGCCATTGACTTGAAGGGTGAGGTGCAGGCGGCGGTAGTCCTGCACGAATCTCGCCGGAAGGATGATCGGTCCAGTAGGGAAGTAAGTGGGACGGTTCTTAGAGGTCACGAAGTCGGTGAGGGGGAAGTCAGGTCGCGACATGACGTCACGCACGGTGATGTCATTGCTCATCACATACCCGGCGACGTGACTCATCGCATCCTCGCGCGGGACTCGGTATATCGAATGCTGGAGGATGACCCCGAGTTCGATCTCCCAGTCGTGCTGCTCGCCGGGAGACCACAGGACGATGTCATCGCGTGCGCCGGAGACTGCGGATGGCAGACCAACGAACATGAAAGGGTCAGAGCGCGTCTGCCGCTCGACCGTCTGAAGCGCGAGATCCCGGAGCTCTTCATCCGACCGCGGATCACCCGAGTTCCGGAAGGTGCTCACCACGATCTGCTGAACGTGTCGTCGATAGTTCGCTCCCGCACAGAGGATCTGCCCGACGGGCTGGACAGGCGGCAGAATCTCGACGTCGGCGACAGAGCGCCCCTGCGGCTGGGTCAAGATGAACTCCGCCAACGCATCCAGGGATGCGTCCCAGTCGCCGAGGAGGTCACGCAGGGTCGCATTGCGCCCGACCACCGGCCTGGCGTCATACACCGTGCCGTCGCGGAGCACTCCCGGGAATGCTCCGCCGGAATCGGCGAAGGTACCGACTCCGAACGCCTCGGTCGCAACAGCGGAGGAATCATGATGGGTCATAGCGTTGTCCTTTGCTTCTCGAGCCAGCCATCCAAGCGTTCTTGTCCGCAGGGGCTTGCGCGATCATTGGTTCACGACGCTGACCGGTGTCCTGCCTGTCAGGACGTCGACCACGCTTTGTGCCGCCTGCTCAGCCAGTGAGGCGATCGACTCCCGCGACGAGAAGGCCGTGTGCGGGGTGGCGAGCAGGCGGGGCTGTGCGAGCAGGGGGTGTCCAGCTGGAAGGACTTCGGGCTCGAACACGTCGATTCCTGCTCCGGCGATCCACCCGAGCGTCAGTGCACGCTCCAGAGCGCTCGGGTCGACGACGCCGCCGCGCGCGGTGTTGATCAAGTAGGCGTTGGGTTGCATCGCCTGCAGGAAGTGTTCGTCGACCATATGGGCGGTAGCTGGGGTGAGAGGAACGTGCAGCGACACGTAGTCCGATTGGCCCAGCAAATCGAAAAGCGAAAGGTCGCCCGTCGGAGCCGAACGAGGGTGGTGCATCAGCACCCGCATGCGGAGAGCCTCACAGCGTTCCGCCAGCGCGGAGCCGATGCGGCCGCCGCCGACAATTCCCACTGTGCGCCCGCGGATTCGTCGAGTGCCGAGGTCGGCCCGGAGCCGCCAGTCGTTGTCTCTGACGGCGCGGTCGTATGTGGGAAGGCCCCGCTCGAGGGCGAAGATCATCGCGAGCACGTGCTCGGCTACCTCATCGACACAGTATGCCGGGACGTTCGTGACCGGTATCCCACGGTGGGTGGCGGTGTCGACGGCGATGTTGTCGACGCCGACGCCGTAGCGGGCAACGACCTTCAGGGTGTCCGCCGCGGCATCGATGACCGCGGGAGTGACGTGAGCGAAGCACGTCATGATCGCCGATACCCCCTGCGCGAGTCGTGCGAGGTTGTCCTCGTCAGCGTTCGGCGCTTCGATGACCTCGGCGCCGATCTGCGAGAGCACTCGCCGTTCCACTGCGGTGTCCTGCCAGGTGTAGTCGGTGATCAGAACCTTGGGTGCGGTCACCGGCCTGCGCCTCCCCCGAGGGCGGCGCGGCCTGCGAACACGGC
>NZ_JBFULL010000018.1:0-33757 GCF_056400345.1 Microbacterium sp. P5_B6
GGTATCAGGACACCGCGGATCTGGAGTCCGCCGCAGCACACCTCGAAGCGGAGCTGCGCGCCTGGGAAGACAAGTTCGGCAAGCCCATCGTCATGTCGGAGTTCGGGGCCGACGCCGTCGCCGGGCTGCACACCGTGCTGGACCAGCCGTGGGCGGAGGACTATCAGACCGCGTTGCTGACGACCTACCATCGCGTCTTCGACCGCATCGATTCCGTCGTTGGGGAGCACGTGTGGGCGTTCGCTGATTTCCAGGCGATGCCCATCACTCAGCGCGTGGACGGCAACAAGAAGGGCGTCTTCACCCGGGACCGTCGCCCAAAGGGAGCGGTGCACGCGCTTCGGGCTCGCTGGACGGCGATGAGCGCGTGAGTTCAGGACGGATGCGGATGAACCCCGGACCACTGTGGTGACACCGACTGCTACGCCACGCAGGCCCCGGGCGCTGCAGATCGACGCCGGTGGTGACGCGTTCATCGTCAGCGGCAGCCATCCGCGGCTGTCGTTTCAAGTGCCGGAGAGTATCGGAAGGCAGAGCTCGTACACCCTTGAGGCCGTGGTGGACGATGCGGCACAGCCCAGTGTGTCTGCGAGTGGTGGCCAGCACCTGTTCCTTGAGTGGCCGTGGGCGCCGCTGCGGAGCGGGCAGCGCGTGCAGTGGAGAGTGCGGGTCTCCGGGACAGCAGACGTGTCGGAGTGGTCCGATCTTCACGAGTTCGAGGTGGGGCTGCTCGATCAGGACTGGCGAGCGGAGTGGATATCACCGATTGAGGATGTAGCCGCCGGTCAAGGTCAACGCCCTGGTTATGTGCTGACCGCAGATTTCGACCTGCCGGGCGACGGCGCAGTATCCGCTCGCCTCTACGCCACCGCCCTCGGCCTCTACGACGCACGCGTCAACGGCAAACGGGCGGGAACGACGGAACTCGCCCCGGGATCGTCGTCCTACGACCGCACCCTCTATGCGCAGGCATATGACGTCGGTGACGCCCTTGTTCGCGGCACGAATCGATTGGAGCTGCTGCTGTCCGACGGGTGGTTTCGCGGCGAGGTTGGCGCGTATCGTGTGCCGGCCGGCTGGGGTGAGCGCAYCGGCGTGAGGGCGGAGCTGCACATCACGCTTGTGAGTGGCGAACGGCAGATTGTGCGAACCGACGGCACGTGGACGAGCGGCCGTAGCACGTTGACCAGAGCCAGTCTGATGGGCGGCGCAACGCTTGACCTCACGGCACCGCCGGCGCGAGAACACCGCGCACGAGTCGGCGTCGTCGACGCGCCCGCCCTCTCATGGTCACCCGCTCCACCCGTCCGCGTTGTCGAGACACGCGCCCCCGTGTCCTCGCGAAAGCTCCGTGACGGTGTGTGGGTGTTGGATTTCGGTCAGAACGCGTCCGGGTGGATTCGAATGACCGATCTCGGCCCCGCCGACACCCGGACGATCATCGATCATGGTGAGTTCCTGGCATCCGACGGCGACCTCTCAACAACGCACCTCGATTCCACGCGTCCCGGGCAGCCCACCAAGGAATTCGTGCAGCGCGACGAGGTGGTCTCCGATGGGGACAGCGGCAGACACTTCGAACCGCGACACACCATCCACGGTTTCCAGTTCGTGCGGATCACCCGCGACGGAGCCCGGTTCGATCCTTCGACGGTGTCGATGCAGGTCGTCCATACCGATCTCCGTCCGGTCGGCGGCTTCGCCTGCAGCGATGACGATCTCAACCGGCTCCATAGAGTCGCCGACTGGAGCTTTCGCGGCAACGCCGTCGACGTTCCGACGGACTGCCCGACACGGGAGCGGCTCGCCTGGACGGGGGACTATCAGGTGTTCGCGCCCACCGCGACGCGACTTTACGACGTTCTCGGCTTCTCCAGGAAGTGGCTGCGGTCGGTACGCGACGATCAACTGCCCGACGGTCGCGTGGCCAACTTCGCGCCGGACGGGCGAAGGATCAAGCTCAAGCTCGACGACCAGTTCGCTCAGATGACGGGTTCCGCCGGGTGGGGCGACGCCATCGTCGCGGTGCCGTGGGAGATGTACGAGTCGTACGGCGACATCGAAGTGCTCGCCGAGAACTGGGACGCGATGACGCGCTGGGTCGAGTGGGCGCTGTCCACGGCTCGGACCGCCCGGCATCCTTCGCGCCGGCAGCGATCTCCGGAACCCCTTCCCCACGAAGAATTCCTCTGGGACGGGTCGTTTCACTGGGGCGAATGGATCGAGCCGAAGCAGAAGGACGCCGACGGCAATTCGATCAATCCTGTACACCACAAYCCCATGGCGTGGTTCACCGCGGACAAGGGCGAAGTCGGAACGGCCTATCTGTATCGCTCGACCCTCACGCTGGCGCGCATCGCGCGGATTCTAGGACGCGTGGGCGACCGCGATCGCTACGACGATCTGGCGGCGCGCATCCTCAGCGCGTGGCGAACCGAATTCCTGCGCGCCGACGGGCGCACGGTTGCCGATACTCAGGCGGCCTACGTCCGTGCGATCGCGTTCGGCCTTGTGCCCGACAGCGTTCGCGGAGCGGCAGCGGCCCGGCTCGTCGAGCTCATCCGGGAGGCCGGCACCCACCTGGGGACCGGGTTCCTCTCCACGGGGCACCTGCTGCCGGTGCTCGCCGACACGGGATTCGCCGATGTCGCCTACGAGCTCCTGTTCCAGCGCTCCGCGCCGTCATGGCTGTATATGCTCGACCGCGGTGCCACCACCATCTGGGAGGAGTGGGAGGGCATCGACGAGCAGGGGCGCGCCCACGAGTCGCTGAATCACTACAGCAAGGGCGCTGTCATTCGGTTCCTCCACACTCACGTTCTGGGCTTGCGGCAGGAGCCAGGATCGGTGGCGTGGGAGTCATTCGAGGTGGCGCCAGTGCCCGGCGGCGCGCTCAAGTGGGCGCGAGGTCACCACGATGGTCCCCACGGGCGCATCGAGGCGGAGTGGAAACTCATCGGGGATGAGCTGGAGGTCACCGTGGTCGTCCCACCTGGCAGCGCAGGGACCGTCGTGTTTCCGTCTGGCCGCAGCGAGCCTGTCCCCGTGGGTCAAAGCACGCTGCGCGGGCGCTGACCCCGACCAAGCCGAAGGCGACACCGTCCCCGTTCGCCGCCTCGGTCAGGGATCGCTCTCGTCAGTGCGACGCTCGGCGTGGGTGGCGCGCTGGGATTGCCAGTGGCCGCCCTCGTCACCGAGTACCTCGACTGGCACGCCCTCTTCTGGGTCGCAGCCGCGATCTCGGCGCTCTCGTTGGGATTGTTCGCCGCCGTGATCCCCACGAGCACGCTGCGCACCGGCGGTCGGCTCGACCTGGTCGGCGCGCTCGGGCTCGCGCTTGGACTCACGGGAGTGCTCCCTGCGATATCCAAGGGCGCTCAGTGGGGGTGGAACGCGCCGATCACCCTGTTGTGTCTGATCGGGGGAGTACTGGTGTGCTGCTGGCGTGGGGATGGTTCGAGCTCAGGGCCGACAACCCAATGGTCGACCTTTGAGTCAGCGCACGGGGACCCGTTCTGCTGACCAACATCGCCTCCATCGCGATGGGGTTGCGCTGTTCGCATCGAGCATCGTCTTTCCCCAGCTGCTCGTGCTCCCGACACGGACGGGCGGACTCGGATTGTCGCTGATCGCGACGAGCTTCGTCCTAATGCCAGCCGGGCTTGCCATGCTGGCCATGTCACCCGTGGCCGGGAAGGTGGAGCGCTGGGTCGGTCCTAAACCGCTCTTCGTCATCGGCGCGGTGGTCATCGCCGTGGGCTACCTCGGCGCCCCGACCTCGAGGTGTGGCATGTCCTCGTCGTCAACGTGCACATCGGTGTGGGCATTGGTCTGGGGTACGCGGCCATGCCGACGCTGATCATGCAGTCTGTGCCCGTGAGCGAGACCGGCGCCGCCAATGGACTCACCACCCTCATGGGCGCGCTCGGGACGGCCATTGCAGCAGCCGTGGTCGCAGTGATCCTCGCGGAGTCTGCAGTGGCCTTCGAAGACACGCTCGTGCCGAGCGATGCGGGCTTCCAATCGGCGCTCATTTGCGGTCTGCTCGCTGCGTGGCCTGCGCGATCATCGYGGCGCTGATTCCGAAGCCGACCCCGCATCCCGCGGAGGTCCCGTCGCTGCCGGAGGGCGTGCTCTGAGTCCGCTTCAGTCCGAACTGAGAGGGTGACCGCCGTCAGATGACCGAGCCCCCGCGACCGTGGGATCCGGGTCGCGAGGGCTCTGTCAGAACTGGTTGGGCTACTGCACCGACCAGCCGCCATCGGAAGCAAGGACCGCTCCGTTGATGTTCACGCCCTCATCGGACAGCAGAAATGTGATGGATGCGGCGAGTTGCTCGGCCGTCGCAATCGTCGGGATCATCGCTTGGAAAGGTTGCAGGCGCGCGGAGCCCTGCTCCGACATGTGCGGCGGCATCGGGATGCCGGTCGCAACACCACCCGGTGCCACCGCGTTGACGCGGATGCCCTTCGGGCCGTACATGAATGCAGCCGACTTTGTCAGGCCGATGATGCCGTGTTTGGAGACGGTGTACGCGTTCCCCGATGAGTTGCCTCGCAACGCCGCTTCGCTCGCGACATTCACTATCGAGCCGGATCCGGCATCGATCATGGCGGGGAGCACCGCCCGGAGCACCTTGAACGCTCCCGTGAGGTTGATCGCGATGACCCGGTCCCACACCGCGTCACTCGTCTCGTGCGCGGGCGAGAAGTCGTCATTGATGCCGGCGACGTTCGCCAGAGCGTCGATCCGACCACCCGCGGCGGCGACGATCGCGTCAACGTCCTCCTGAACTGTGATGTCGGCGCGCACGGTCACGATGTCGAATTCCTCGTGCGCTGCTCGCAGATCGTCGAGGCGTTCCTGGGAGACGTCGACGGCGATCACGCGCCCACCCTCCCGTGCAATGCGCGAAGCGGTTGCGCGCCCGATGCCCGAGGCTGCCCCGGTCACTGCGACCGTCTTGCCGGCGAAGCGACCCGTGTGAGGTCGTTCCACCCAGCCCGCGGGGGCGCCCTCGGCGGGCATCACACCGTCGTTTGCGGCCAGGACGAGCTCGTCGACTACGGACTGCGGCATCTGCCCCGCGCTCGCGGCGACGAGCTGCTGCAGCGGCAGCCCGCGCAGCGGGGCGAGCATCTCTTCCTGAGCACCGGTCTTCTCCAGCAGCCCTCGAACGAGCGGGCCGCCCTTCGGATGGTCGAGCCAGTCGCCGATGGAGGAAGCAGCGGTCAATGGAGCATTCTTCGTCATAGGGTGTGCATCTCTCGGTGGGGGAGCGGCTGGCAGATCACCAGTCATGGACTGTGCCGTCGAGCAGCCGGTTGTAGGGAAGGTAGGCCTGCTCGTACGGGTACTTCCCCGCCTCGTCGACGTTCAGTTCGACGCCGAGGCCGGGCTTGTCGCCGGGGTGGAGGAAGCCGTCGGTCCAGGTGAAGGACTGCTCGAAGACCTGGTCGGTGCGCGCGCCGTGGCGCATGTACTCCTGGATGCCGAAGTTGTGGATCGCGAGCCCCAGGTGCATCGCGGCGGCCATGCCGACCGGTGAGATGTCGGTCGGCCCGTGCATGCCGGACTTGATCTGGTACATCGCGGCGTAGTCGAGTGTCTTCTTCAGCGGCGAGATGCCGCCCATGTGGGTGACGGCGCCGCGAACGTAGTCGATGAGCTGATCTCGGATGATGTCTTTGAAGTCCCAGATCGTGTTGAAGATCTCGCCGATCGCCAGCGGCGTCGTGGTGTGCTGGCGCACCAATCGCAGCGCTTCCTGGTTCTCAGCGGGAGTGCAGTCCTCGAGCCAGAACAGGTCGTAGGGCTCGAGGTCCTTGCCGAGCCGCGCGGCCTGGATGGGCGTCATGCGGTGGTGACCGTCGTGCAGCAGCGGGATGTCGGGGCCGAACTCGTTGCGGACCGCTTCGAACACGCCCGGCAGGTGGTTGAGGTAGGCGCGGGTGTCCCAGTCCTCCTCGACCGGCTTCGCACCGCGCCGGGCGGGCTCGTGGTCGTACCGGACTGTCGCGTCGCCGACGTCGGCGCCCTGCGCGGCGATGCCGTAGATCGCCTTCAGCGTCGGAACGCCGGTCTGAACGCGGATCGCCTTGTACCCCTGCTCCTGGTGAGCACGGATCGAGTCGAAAAGCTCGGGCAGCTCCTTGCCGGACGCGTGACCGTACGCCATCAAACCGTTCCGCGATGCGCCGCCCAGCAGCTGGTAGACCGGCATCCCGGCCGCCTTGCCCTTGATATCCCACAGGGCCATGTCGACCGCCGCGATCGCCGCCATCGTCACCGGTCCCCGCCGCCAGTACGCGCCGCGATAGAGGAACTGCCAGGTGTCTTCGATGCGCGATGCGTCGCTGCCGATCAGCAGCGGAACCACGTGCTCCTTCAGATACGCGACCACGGCGAGCTCGCGTCCGTTCAGAGTCGCGTCCCCGAGGCCTGTGATCCCATCCGCCGTCGTGATCTTCAGAGTCACGAAATTGCGGTCGGGACTCGTCACAATGACTTCTGCTTTGTCGATGAGCATCGGTGGCCTTCCATTCGGGGCACAGCCGCGGCTCTTTGATGCGCGGYGATGCGGGCCGGTTCAGTCAATCAGACGCGAAGCATTTTGGCAAGCGGTTGCATGGTATCGCGCTAATCAGATTGAACGGTGCATGCGGTGTGTTCTGCAACCGATTGACAAGCCACGTCAAAGCTTGGATCATGAAGGAATGTCTTCCTCCCAACGTCGTGACCCAGATCGGCTGCTGCCCGCCGACCCGCGAACGCGCGAGATCGCGCGGCGGCTCTATGAGGCCATTGCCAATGCGCCCATCGTCTCTCCGCACGGGCATGTGCCGGTCGAGTGGCTTCGCGATGACACGCCATTCGAGAACCCCACTGCACTCCTGGTCACGCACGACCACTACGTCACTCGCATGCTGCACGCCGCGGGGGTGGACTATGCACAACTCGGGCTCGGCGGCCACGCTGCGGACCCGCGCGAGGTGTGGCGGATCCTCGCGTCGCATTGGCACCTTTTCGCGGGGACGGCATCGGGCTATTGGCTCGAGGAGGAGTTCACCCAGGTTCTCGGAATCGATGCGGAGCTCAACGCCGACACCGCAGATCACTTCTACGACAAGATCGCCACGCAGTTGGAATCGCCCGGTTTCCGACCACGTGCTCTGTTCGAGCGGTTCCAGATCGAGGTCCTGGCGACTACGGACGATCCTCTTGACGATCTGTCCGCCCACGCCGCGCTGCGTGGAGTTCTCCCCGGGCGCGTGCTCCCCACCTTCAGACCCGACCGCTACCTCGATCCGAGCGTGGAGGGCTTCGGTCAGCGGGTGGAGGCCCTCCTCGGGCTTACGGGGGAGCGCACCACGTTCGATGGATACCTTCGTGCGCTGGAGGATCGCCGGGCGCATTTCGTGGCTCACGGAGCGGTGTCCGCCGACCACGGTGTGGAGCAGCCCGTTACGGTCGACATGGACTCCGTTGATGCGCAATCGCTCTTCGCTGCCGTCATCGACGGCTCGGCCTCCGCCGCGGAGCGATCGACTTTTCGTGCGCACATGCTGTTTCAGATGGCCCGGATGAGCGTGTCCGACGGGCTGGTGATGACGGTGCACGCCGGCGTGCTGCGCAATCACAGTTCGGCGGTGCACCGTCAGTTCGGGGCCGACACCGGGCACGACATCCCGGTGGCAACAGACTTCGTGCGCGGACTCCGGCCGCTGCTGGAACGCTTCGGTCTCGAGCGGGACTTCCACCTGGTGCTCTTCGCCGTGGATGAGACGGTCTATTCGAGGGAGATCGCTCCGCTCGCCGGGTTCTACCCCTCTGTATTCATCGGTGCACCGTGGTGGTTCCTCGACGCTCCCGATGCCATCGCACGGTTCCGCTCCGCCGTGACTGAAACCGCAGGCTTCTCGCGCGGGTCGGGATTCATCGACGATACGCGAGCGTTTCTGTCCATCCCCGCTCGTCATGACACGGCTCGCCGAGCCGATGCGGCGTTCCTTGCCAGGCTGGTGGCGGAGGGCCGGCTGAATTTGCGCGATGCGGAGCGGATCATCGTCGATTCGGTCGGCGCGCAGCCCAAGCGGGTGTTCAAACTGTGAACGCTTCTCCGCTGCATCGCGCGGTTCCCGCGCCGCCCGTTCGTATCGTCCACCTCGGGCTGGGAGCCTTCTCGAGATCACACACTGCGTGGTACACGCATTCCAGCCCCGACTCGGACGACTGGGGGATCGCCGCGTACACCGGCCGCAGCCGAGAGCTCTCCGATCGCCTCACTGCCCAGGACGGGCTCTACACCCTCATCGAGCGAGACGATCAGGGCGACAGGCATGAGGTCATCACCAGCATCTCTCGCGCCCAGCGAGGTGACGACATCCCGTCCTTGCTGACGGACCTGACCGCGCCTGAGACGGCGATTGTCACGCTGACGATCACCGAGCTCGGCTATTGCCTCACTTCGGACGGCGAGCCGGACTTCGATGATCCGCGCGTGGCGCGTGATCGCGATGAGTTGCGCTCGGTTGCAGACGGTCGTCTCGGTCTTGCGGAGGCGCGCCCCGTGACGGCGCCCGGTCGGCTGCTTCTCGGGCTGGAGTCCCGTAGGCGCGCAGGCGGCGGCCCGCTGGCGGTGCTCTCGTGTGACAACCTGCCGGACAACGGCGGGCGTCTCCGCCACGGTCTGACGGAATGGGCAGCAGGCACCGCGTCTGATCTGGCTCTTTGGATCGAGGACAACGTGTCATTCGTGTCCAGCTCGGTGGATCGCATCACCCCCAGGATCTCCAGCCACCAGGAGGAGGTTCTGCGCGCGACGTATGGCGACCTCGCCCCGGTCGTTGCCGAACCGTTCCGCGACTGGGTCATCAGCGGCAGCTTCCCCGCGGGTCGACCGGCATGGGAGGGTGCCGGCGCCCGGTTCGTGGATGACCTCGAACCCTGGGAGGCCCGCAAGCTCTGGCTCCTCAACGGAGCGCACACGCTCTTGGCATGCCTGGGACTGCTCCGCGGGCACGCCACCGTGGCTGACGCGATCAAAGATCCCGTGTGCCGGTCGGCCGTCGAGGAGTTCTGGGATGATGCTGAAGCCGCGCTCCCAGCTGGCCTTGGCGTGCCTGCGTACAGGGCCGCCCTCTTATCCAGGTTCGCCAATCCGCGCATCGAGCATCTGCTGAGTCAGATCGTGCAGGACTCGAGCACCAAGGTCCGGCTGAGAGTCGCACCTGTCGCCGAGATCGCCTTGGCGAACGGTCGCGATGCGCGTGGGTGCGCCCTCGCCGTCGCTTCATGGATCGTCGCGCAGGCGACGGGCCTCATCCCCGGTGCGTCGGTCGAACATGCGGCTCACGGGTCAGTGGCGAGCTCCATCGGGCAGCTGGGAGAAGTGCTGGCAGCAGACCGAGGTTTCGTGTCGCGGGTGCTCGAACTCGTGACGACGCTCTCATCACGAACGCAGTACGAGTATTTTGGATCGAATTTAGGCAATCGGTTGTCAAAAGATCGCTGAGCTGATTTACTTGGCGTTAGCGGAACCACAGGCAGACCACAGCAAGCGGTTGCCTCCGCTTCCCTCATCCAAAGGAGTATGAAACGATGTCGACTTCCCGATTCCGCTTCCGCGGCCTAGCCGCTGTCACGGCGCTGGTCGCAGGGGCAATGGTTTTCTCCGCCTGCAGCGCGCCGGATTCGTCTTCGACGAGTTCAGCGTCCCCCGCAGCAGAGGCTGGCCCTGCGCCCGACCTCGCGATCGCAGCTGTCTCCGCACCGAACTCTCTGGACCCCGCGCAGCTGGTGGACGGACAGCAGATGTACGTGTGGTCGTCGATCTACGACACCCTGCTGGCCCGCGACAGCTCGACGGGAGAACTCATCCCCAATGCCGCGACCAGCTGGGAGTACAACGGGGACGGCACCGAACTGACCCTCAAGCTGCAAGAGGGCATGACGTTCAGTGATGGTGCGCCCGTCACCGCCGACGACGTCGTTGCGACCATGCTGCGCAGCAAGAACACCCCCGGAATCGTGCAGCCGCGGTATGGGCTCGTGTCTGACGTGACCGCTGTCGATGACCTGACTGTCAAGGTATCGTTCACGGCCTTCGACCCGCAGTTCCCCTGGCTGCTCGCTCTCGGCACCGGCGCGATCGGAGATGCCCGCTCGCTCGACGACCCCGCCATCGCCACGAACCCCGTCGGTTCCGGGCCCTACACCCTCGACGTTGCCAACACCGTCCCCGGCACCAGCTATGTGCTGAAGAAGCGGGACGACTACTGGAACGCCGATGCCTACCCGTTCCCCACCCTCACAGTTCGCGTCCTGCAAGACCCCACCGCATCGTTCAACGCACTGCAGGCAGGTGAGATCAACGCAGCGACCGTTCAGCCCCAGGTCGAGGGACAGCTCGACCCGAACAAGTTCACTCTCTCGAAGATCGGCGCGCAGGCTGTGGCCTATGTCGACATCCTCGATCGCGCTGGAGACAAGTTCCCCGCGCTGGGCGACCAGCGGGTTCGTCAGGCCATCAACTACGCGATGGATCGCGAGGGCATCCTCAAGGGCCTCTACGCGGGTAATGGAATGGTGACCGAGCAGGTGTTCAACCCTGCCGGCGAGGTCTACGACGAGTCATTGAATGACACCTATTCCTACGACATCKAGAAGGGCAAGGAGCTCGTCGAGGAGGCCGGGTATGCAGGGGAGACGTTCCAGATCCCGAGCACCTTCCTCACCACGTCGATCGAGCCGACCCTGTCGCAGGCGTTCGACGACATCGGCCTCAAGTTGGAGTGGGTGGCCGTGCCGCCGCAGCAGGCCCAGTCCGCTCTGCAGTCGGGCGAGTTCGGACTGACGTTCCAGATCACCGGCTTCAACTCGGATCCCGCCGATGCATTCACTCACTACAGCATCAACGGTGACCGCAACCCGCAGCACTACACTGACGACACCCTCGACGAGCTGTTCGGCACGATCAACTCCACAGTCGAATTCCAGGACGCGGTACCGACCTACCAGGAACTTAACGAATACGCGATAGACCAGGCATTCGAGGCACCGATCGTCTTCCTCGGAACCACCTGGGCATCCACCGACGGCATCGAGATCGTCAACTACGGCGGCGCACCGTCCACCGTCCGAACGTTCACGTTCGGCGGCTGACCCTGTGGGGGCGGGCGAAAGCCCGCCCCCACCTGGATTGGAAAGAAAGATGATCCCCTATATCGCCAAGCGGCTGGGTACCGGCATCATCCTCGCCGTGCTGGTCACCTTCATCACCTATCTTCTGCTCAGCACGTCGTTCGAAGACGTGGCCAGCACAATTCTCGGCCCGTCGGCGAATCCGGAGACTATCGCCGGAGTGATGGCGGCAGAGGGCTGGGACCGCCCGGTCATCGTGCAGTACTTCGACTGGCTCTTCCACGCCATCCAAGGAGACTTCGGAGTCTCGGTCTACACGTCGCTTCCGGTTCTGCCGTCAGTTATGCAGCGCCTCGTGGTAACCCTTTCGATCATCATCCCCGCCCTGTTCCTCACCTTGATCATCGGCACCACGCTTGGCGTGTGGGCAGCCTCTCGAGGTGGCGCGGTGGACCGCATTGCGCAGGGCGTGTCCCTTTTCGGCTATCTGATCCCGGGGCTGCTGCTGGCCATCGCGCTGGTCTGGGTCTTCGCGATTCGACTGGGGTGGCTGCCGGCCACCGGCTTCACGCCGCTCACGGAGGACCCAGCCGCGTGGGCCCGAAGCATCACTATTCCGGTCATTGTGCTGATGATCGGCGGCATAGCCAACATGGCCGCGCAGGTTCGGGGGCGGATGATCGACGAGCTCCGCAAGGACTACGTTCGCACCCTCCGCACGCGCGGGGTTCCCTMCAACGCCATCGTCCTCAAACACGCCCTCCGCAACGCCGGAAGCCCCGCGCTGACTGTCCTATCGCTGGAGTTCATCCAGATGTTCGGCGCCGCACTGATCATCGAGAACGTCTTCGCGCTCCCGGGCTACGGAAGCTACGCGTTCAATGCCTCCCTGCAGGGCGACATCCCGGTCATCCTCGGCATCACCGCGTTCGGTGTGCTGCTGGTGATCGTGGTGAATCTCTCCACCGACGTGGCCAACGGCTGGCTCAACCCGAAAGCGAGAGTCCGATGACCCTGCCCATTGATCCCTCGATCAACCCCGGCACCGACCAGCCGGCGGAGACATCAACGTCGGAAGCGGCCGACCCGGTGACCAAGACGGTCACGACTCCCAGCACCGAGCTTCTCCAAACAGTGGCTGCCGCCGCTCGATCGAGCCGAACCCCGCTGTGGCGCAAGCTGCTGAAAGACCCGCAGGCCGTGGTCACCATCGTCATTCTCGCGGTGACCCTGCTGATCGCTCTCCTCGCATCGTTCCTCGCACCACACGGGCCGAACGAATCCGACCTTGCGCTCATCAACGCGCCGGTCGGAACCCCAGGGTTCCCCCTCGGCGGTGACGAGTCCGGCCGCGACATCCTCAGCCGACTTATCTACTCCACCCAGACAGCGGTCATCGCGGGTCTCATCGGCACAAGCGTCGCGCTCCTCATAGGCGTGACGGCTGGGCTCGTCGGCGGCTATTTCGGCCGCGTCACACAGGCCAGCACCGAGTGGATCTTCAGCCTCATCATGACCTTCCCGGGCCTGCTGCTGCTCATCATCCTGATGCCCGTCACAAAGGGCGACTATCGCGCGACGATGCTGATTTTCGGAGTTCTTCTCGCTCCCGGCGTTTATCGGATCGTGCGTAACCTCGTGCTGGGCGTGAAGAACGAACTCTACGTCGATGCCGCGCGCGTGGCCGGTCTCGGAAACCTCCGCATCCTCGCACGACACGTCCTGTTTGTGGTTCGCGGACCCATCATCATCGCCACGGCATTCCTCTTCGGCTCAGCCATCGCTGTGCAATCCGGCCTCGCGTTTCTCGGTGTCGGCTCACTGGAGGTGCCGAGCTTCGGCGCCATGATCGCATCGGGCTTCCGGAATCTCTACATCGCGCCCACGCAGTTCCTTTGGCCGAGCCTCAGCCTCGGCGTGATCACCGCCTCACTCGTGCTGCTGGGCAACTCGCTTCGCGATGCACTCGAGGGGTCAAAGCCCAAGCCGTTCAAAGTCGGTGCGGGTCAGCGAGTCGTCAGCGACGACATCGGCGACGCCGACCGAGGCACCCGCTCACTGCTCGACATCCGCGACCTTGCAATCGCATATCCACGTCCGGATGGTCGCCTGAATGAGGTGGTGAGAGGCGTCTCCCTGAGCGTGCCCCGAGGAAAGGTCACGGGATTGGTCGGCGAGTCGGGATCCGGCAAATCGCAGACCGCCTTCGCGACTCTCGGGGTGCTCCCCAACGAAGCGGTGATCGTGCGCGGATCCATCCTGTTCGACGGCAAGGAGCTGATTGGCCTCACTGACAGGCAGATGCGACCACTGCGCGGCAAGGAGATCGCCTATATTCCGCAGGAGCCGATGTCGAACCTCGACCCGTCGTTCAAGGTCGGGGCGCAGCTCGTGGAAGGTGTTCGAGCCGCACTGGGAATCTCGAAGAAGGAGGCCAGGCAACGCGTTCTGGCCCTCTTGAAGCGAGTGGGTATCAATGACCCCGAGAGAACCTTCGATTCCTACCCGCATCAGATCTCGGGCGGGATGGCGCAGCGCGTGCTCATTGCCGGCGCGGTCGCCAGTCGACCAAAGCTGCTCATCGCGGATGAACCGACCACGGCACTTGACGTGACCGTTCAGGCGGAGATCCTCGACCTGCTGCGCGACCTGCAGGCGGAACTCAACATGGCGGTGCTGCTCGTCACTCACAACTTCGGAGTCGTCGCGGACGTGTGCGATCAGATCGCGGTGATGCAGTACGGCGAGATCGTCGAACAGGGAGATGTCGAGGCGATCTTCACCGCGCCACAGCATGAGTACACGAAGATGCTGCTCGGAGCGATTCTCGACGAAAGCACAGTGCGCACCGATCCGCCGGTTCCGGCGATCAACAATGGAGGTGCGAAGTGAGCCTGCTCGAGATCCGCGACCTGCGCGTCGCGTTCCCCGGCCGGGGCTTCCGCGCCAAGCCCGTCGAGGTGCTGCACGGGGTGAGCATCGATGTCGCGTCCGGCGAGACCGTCGGACTCGTCGGCGAGTCCGGGTCTGGCAAGACGACGATCGGCCGTGCCGTGCTGGGTCTCGTAAAGCCGTCCGGCGGGTCCATCCGCTTCGACGGGGATGAGATCTCCGGCCTCCAAGGCAAGGCTCGTCGTGCTTTGGCCGACCACATCCAGGTCGTCTTCCAGGACCCCTACACATCGCTCAACCCGTCGATGACGATCGGCGACATCCTTGCCGAGCCCCTCGTCGTGCAGGGCTCTACCGCCAAGGACGCCAGATCCCGCGTCCGCGGCCTGCTCGACCAGGTCGGTCTGCCTGCGGACTCCGTTGACCGGTTTCCGCGCGAGTTCTCCGGCGGTCAACGTCAGCGCGTGGCCATTGCGCGGGCACTTGCCCCGCAACCGAAGCTGATCGTCTGCGACGAACCGGTATCTGCGCTGGACCTCTCGACACAGGCGAAGGTAATGGAGCTGTTCGTCGACATCCAGCGCGCCACCGGTGTGGCGTATCTCTTCATCTCCCACGACCTCTCGGTGATCCGCCATCTCAGCCACCGGGTCGCCGTCCTGTACCGGGGTGACATCGTCGAATCCGGCGACACTCCGGTCGTCACGTCGAGTCCGTCTCATTCCTACACGCAGAAGCTGCTCCTGGCGGCTCCGGTCGCGGACCCGCGCGCGCAGCGCAAACGTCGGGAGCAGAGGAGGAGCGTCCTCGCAGGTGAGGCCTCGTGACAGCTCTGGCGCTTCCCGGATTCCATCCGGACCCATCTATCTGCCGTGTGGGGGAGGAGTACTTCCTCGTTACATCCACCTTCGAGTACTTCCCTGGCGTTCCGATCTTCGTCAGCCGCGATTTCGTCTCGTGGCGTCAGCTCGGCAACGTCCTCACCCGCCCCTCGCAGCTGAACGTGCGTACGGGGATCGACAACGCCAGCGGGGGCATCTACGCCCCCACGGTTCGCCACCACGATGGGCGGTTCTGGATGACGACCACGAACCTTCACGACATCAGGGACGGTCATCTCATTGTGCACGCGTCTGAGCCGTCCGGCCCCTGGAGTGATCCCGTCTACACCGCCGGGTTGATTGGAATCGATCCCGACCTGAGCTGGGACGAGGAGGGCTCGTGCTACCTCACTTGGTCGGACGTCGTGCGCGGCGGAATCTCCCAGGCGCAGGTCGATCCCTTCACTGGAAGCCTCCTCACGACGGCTCAGGAGATATGGCGAGGAACCGGTGGCGCACACGCCGAAGGACCCCACCTGTTCCGGCGCAATGACTGGTGGTACCTCCTGGTTGCTGAGGGAGGAACCGCCGCCGGACATATGGTTACGATTGCGCGTTCACGCGCCATCTCCGGCCCTTTTGAATCAAACCCAGCGAACCCGATCCTCACTCATCGCAGCACCACGGATCCGGTGCAATCGACCGGTCACGCTGACATGCTCGAGCTCGCGGACGGGTCGTGGGGCATGGTGCACCTGGGTACTCGCCCACGCGGATCGTTCCCGAAGTGGCACACCAACGGTCGAGAGACATTCCTGACGGGCGTGGACTGGGTGGATGACTGGCCCGTGATCGTCGAAGAGCGGTACTCGGCGGTGCACCCTAGGTCCGACTTCTCCGAGGCGTTCACCGAACCATTCCTGCACCCACGATGGATCGCGCCTGGCGCTGACCCGACGACGTTCGCGGTGCCGTCGGAGTCGGGACTCCGCCTCAGCGCCGGCCGAACACCCGACAGCGCAACCGCGAACCGGCTGCTGGCAGTGCGGGTGACCGATCAGGAATGGACGGCGACCGTACGCGKGGCGGGTGACCTCTCGCTGACAGTCCGCATCGACGATGAGCACCAGGCGATGGTGGAACGAGTTGGCGAGGTCATCACCGCGCGAGTAGTGATCGGTCCCGCGGATCAGGGGCTGGCGCGGCGATCCGACCTCGGGAAAGACGCCGAGCTGATGGTGCGGGCCTTGCCCTCCGGAGGTCTACCGGGGCAGAGGCAGGGCCCCGACCGGCTGATGCTGGGAGTGATGCGCTCGGGACAATTCCTCGAGCTCGCCTCCTTCGACGGCCGATACCTCTCCACCGAAGTCGCCGGTGGATTCACGGGTCGCGTCGTCGGTGTGGAAGCGCTCGGGTCGGACGCCGTGGTCACGGCGTTCGCCTATTCGTCGCCGTAGCCAGCTTCGCGACCCAGGACCGCACGAGCTCCGCCAGGTCGAACGCACAAGATGCTGAAACAGAAAGGCCGCAAGATGACCACAACGGACAATGCACGAACCGACGACGCAAGGGGCACCGCGGACCTCCTGACATCCGCGGGAGCAGTCATCGATCTGTCCCCGCGCCTGAAAGAATTCACACTCCGCACCGACGCGCTGGCGACCGCGCCGGGATTCCCGTTCGGCGGGGATCCGGCGGGCCTGACTCGGGTTCGCGTGCTCCTTCCCGTCGATTACGACCATGACGCGGAGCGGCGTTACCCGGTGCTCTATCTGCTGCACGGCGGTGGCGACGACTATGCCTCCTGGACGACGCCCGACGGCAAAGGCGACGCTGAGGGGATCACCGGCGAAACGCCTCTCATCGTCGTCATGCCCGACGGAGGCATCGCGGGCGGATACGCCGACTGGTACAACGATGGGCGGTTCGGGGCCCCACGCTGGGCTGCCTACCACCTCGACCAGCTCGTTCCCTGGGTGGATGCGAACTTCCGAACGATCGCCGACCGAACCGGCCGTGCGGCGGCCGGGCTGTCCATGGGCGGCGCGGCGGTGCGGTACGCGGCCCAGCGGCCCGACCTCTTCGGCGTCGCGGCGGCGTTCTCGGGTGACGTTGACATCATGCAGCCAGAGAGCGGATGGCGCGGCGCGGGCAGCTTTGTTGCGCGCCAGATCTGGGGAGATCCCGACGCGGACGAGCTGAGGTGGCGCGCGGTGAATGGGCCGGACCTGGCCATCAACCTCCGAAACACGGACGTTTCGATCTATACCGGCGACGAGGGGGAGCCCGAGGGTACGTTCATCAAGGCTGGCTCCGAGGCGCTCCATGCTCGGCTGGACGACCTGGAGATCGACCACGAGTTCACGCTGTACGAAGGCATGAGCCACGAGTGGACGACGTGGAATCGAGCCTTGCGCGAATGGCTGCCCCACCTGTCGAAGACGTGGAGCGAGCTCGACGCTCACCCGTCGGGCTTCGCGTACACCTCGACCGCCGACGCGTTCTCGATCTTCGGCTGGGACGTCGCCCTCACCCGGGCAGCTGCCGGCTTCAGCTCCCTCGAGGTGGCCGCGCCGGGCTCCTTCGTGTTCACAGGCGCCGGCTCAGCCATCGTCACGACGCCTCCGCTGGCTTCACCGAGCGGGCGGGTACGAGTCACATCCGCCTACGAGGACAACCCGACGACCGTCGCCGAACTGCGCGCAGACGAGGGCGGACGAGCGGCAGTGGCACTCGAACTGGACGGCGCTGCCGGCCCGGAATCCGGAGTGTCGGTCGGCACGAAGGCCACTGTCTGGGTCGAGCCACTCGACGGGTGAGTCGACGGATGCTGCGCACCGACGCGTCGTGCGCAGCATCCGTTCATCACGAACGATCCACACGGATTCGACGCCGCGGCCTTCGAACTCGCTCAATCGTCGCCGCGCAGCTCTGGCACGAACGAGCCCAATGCCGCGCGCAGCACCGAGTCCGCATCGAATCGACGATCCGTGGAGTAAAGCCATTGCAGGTGCAGGCCCTCGGTGAGGGCGATCGTGGCGGCCGCGAGCTGGTCGGGGCTCGCTTCGCCCACCAGTCTGCCGTCATCGTGAAGGCGCTGGAACAGCCGACCCAGGAAGCGACGGATGTCGTCATACCGGCGTGCGAAATGGTCGTGGGCCGGGTGAGTAGAGGGGGCTGCCTCACCGGTAAGCACTGCGCTCAGTTCCACGAGCCCGGCATGGCGGTCACGCGCAACGAGAGTGTTCACCATGCCGCGAAGCACGTCGACGGGATCTGATTCGAGATCGAACGTGCCGTACTCGAGCAGGTAGGCCGCGCTATTTTCGTCCTGCAGAGTCAGCACCGCCGTCAGCAGGTCCTCCTTTCGGGGAAAGTGATGAAGCAGTCCGGTATGGCTGATCCCGGCGCGCCGCGCGATCTCGGCCATGGACACCCCGTGGAATCCGCTTTCGCCGAACGCCGACGCACACGCCGCGACGATCGACTGACGAACGCCTGCGGTCTTGGCATATGTCCGTGCCATCAGCCCCCCCCCCCCAAGAAATAGTAAGACCTTTCGAGATTATGCTACAGTGATCAGGCAATCGGTTGTCACGACGCGAACTCGGAGGAAAAGATCACTGGTGACGAACTTCCCAGACGGGTTCCTGTGGGGGGCTGCCACGGCCCCGCACCAGATCGAAGGCAACATCAACAGCGACTGGTGGGCGCGCCAGCAGATCACGCCTGGCATAGAGTTGTCCGGCGACGCAGTCGACAGCTATCACCGATATCGGGAAGACATCTCCCTCCTCGCTGCCGCAGGCCTGAACAGCTACCGTTTCGGCATCGAGTGGTCTCGTATCGAGCCCATCCCCGGGCACTTCTCTCGCGCGGAACTGGCGCACTACCGCCGCATGATCGAAACATGCTTCGAGTTCGACGTGACCCCGGTGATCACCCTGCAGCACTCCAGCCTCGCGTGGCTGGGTGAGGTCACGCGTCGAGGCGTGCTCGCCTGAGCGGGCGAGTCCAACCTCGCGCCTTGGAGCACGCATGACTCGCCTCGCTGACGAAGACGACCCCATCGACGCCGACGACGAGCTCCGCGTCATCACCGCGAACGCGGCGCTGGCGCAGCCCGCGATCGCCGAGCCGACCGCGGCAGTCACCCGACTCGCCGAGCTTGCACCCGTGCCGGTGTGGGGGATCATTCTGCTGGTGGCGGCGACTTTCGGCACCGGCATGGCGATGATCGTGCCGATGTCATACTCTCTCGCCGTACGACTCGACCAGCTCGCCCCGGCAAGGGCCGACATCCTCGGTTACATGCTCGGGATCGGCTCGGCGGCGACGCTCATCGTCGCACCGCTCACCGGCATCCTGAGCGACCGCACTCGGTCTCGGTGGGGTCGCCGACGTCCGTTCACCGCCATCGGCATCGTCCTCGGCCTCATCGCCGTTCCGACGATGGCGCTCGCCCCCAATCTCATCGTGCTCGCCGCGGGATGGGTGCTCTCCACGATGGGGTGGAACACGGTGGGTGGGTCGATCGGCAACTGGCAGGCCGACCGACTGCCCGCCCACCAGCGGGGCAAGGTCTCGGGGATGACCGGGCTGGCCATGCAGATCGCTCCGGTGATCGGAATCATTCTCGTCGGAACCGTCCGCGCCGAGACACTGCTCGTCTTCGCAATCCCCGCGGCCGTCGGCCTCGTGCTGGTCGGGCTCTTCGTATGCTTCGCGCGCGACCCTGACAGCCGCGACACCCTGCACCCGGAGGCGCTCACGCTCGGGCGCCTGGTTCGCAGCTACGCTTTCGATCCTCGAGCGCATCCGGACTTCGCGTGGAACTGGGCGGGAAGGTTCGTCTTCTTCCTCGGCCTCACCTTTGCCACCAGCTTCTCCGTGTTCTTCTTCGCGCAACGTCTCGACGTCCCGGTCCCCGACGTGGCCGGCTTCCAGGCCATCACTGCCGCACTCAGCATCGGCACGGCACTGCTGGGGTCACTCGGTGGCGGATGGCTGAGCGACAAGACCGGAAGGCGCAAGCCGCTCATCGTCGGAGGCGCGACGATCTTCGGGCTGGGGTGCGCTGTGTCGGCCTTCGCCGACGACATACCGAGCCTCCTGACAGGAACACTCATCTCCTCGCTGGGCATAGCGACCTTCTCCGCTGTCGGCCAGGCGCTGACCCTCGACGTGCTACCGAACCGCGAGACCGAAGCCGGCCGATACATGGCGATCACCCTTTTCGCTCAGAAGATCCCCGGAGTGCTGGCGCCGGCCGCGGCCCCCCTCGTGCTCGCGATCGCCGGAGGGGATAACTTCTTCGCGCTGTATCTCTCTGCAGCGGCGCTGGCTCTCATCGGCGGTATCACGATCGGCGCCGGGGTGCGCACGGCTCGGTAGAGATCCCTTCCCGCCCCATGCACGAATCATCTGTCCCAGGAGAAGATCATGCCGTTCCCGTTCGCTGACGTATCGGCCGAACCACTCGCCGACCTGCTCTCACTGTCCCGACGGAGCGTGCGCCTCGATGCGAGCGCCGTCATGCCGGTGATGGCGCAAAGCCTGATCGGTCGAACGGGAACACCGGACGACATCGCCAGCGTGGTGCTGTTCTGCGCGAGCGACACATCAGCCATCATGACCGGCAGCACGCTTCTTGCGGACGCTGGGCAGACCATCTGAGGCCGTATTCCGGCAATCGATTGCCACTCGAGTGGTTTTCTGGTTAACTTCATCCATACACGCACCGTCGCGCAGAAAGGCCGCAATGCTGAAGCCCCGTTCTACCCCCACCCGCGATCTCGTCAATCTGGACGGGGTCTGGCGCTTCGCGCTGGACTCCCGGGTAGACGAGAAGCCGTGGGAATCGACGCTCCGCACACCGCTCGAGGCGGCGGTCCCGGCCTCGTACAACGACCTGTTCACAGATCCGGACATCCGCAAGCACGTCGGCTGGGTCTACTACCAGCGCACGGTGCGGGTGCCCCGTGGGTGGAGCGGCGAGGACGTGCTGTTGCGGTTCGATGCAGCAACCCACGCCGCGCGCGTATACGTCGACGACGCCCTGGTCGGCGAGCACATCGGCGGCTACACGCCTTTCGATGTCGACGTCACTGATCTGATGCCGGCCGGGGGAGAGTTCCGACTCACGGTCGCCGTGTCGGGCAATCTCACGAACGAGACGATACCCCCGGGCAAGATCGAAGTCGGAATCACCGGAAAGCAGAAGCAGACCTACTTCCACGACTTCTTCAACTACGCGGGTCTTGCTCGATCGGTATGGCTTTACAGTCGCCCGAAGGCGCGCATCGAAGACATCGTCGTGGTCACTGATTTCGAGGACGCCACCGGCTCTGTCGACTACCGCGTAGCGGTGAACGGTGCCGGCGATGTCCGCGTGCGGCTCGAGGACGCCGAAGGCAATGTCGTGGCCTCGGCTGGCGGCGCTGAAGGCACCCTTTCGATCCCCGACGTTGTGCTGTGGAAGCCCGGCGCTGCTTATCTCTATCAGCTGACTGCTGAACTCGTCGTCGGCGACGAAGTCGTAGACAGCTATCCGCTGGCAGTCGGCGTACGCACCGTGGAAGTGCGCGGATACGAGTTCCTCATCAACGGCGAGCCGTTCTACTTCACAGGATTCGGCAAGCACGAAGACGCCCCTGTGCGAGGCAAGGGTCATGACGACGCCTTCCTCGTGCACGACTTCCAGCTGCTCGAATGGATCGGCGCCAACTCCTTCCGTACGTCGCACTACCCGTATGCCGAGGAGGTTCTGGAGTTCGCCGACCGCCACGGCATCGTCGTCATCGATGAGACGGCCGCAGTCGGGCTGAACATGGGCGTGGTCGGTGGGATGACCGGCACGCCCCCGTTCCCGACCTTCTCCGAGCAGTACGCCAACGACAAGACCCAGGCGGCGCACGCACAGCATCTACGCGAGCTCATGACGCGAGACCGGAACCACCCCTCGGTGGTCATGTGGAGCATCGCGAACGAGCCCGCCTCGAACGAAGAGGGTGCCCGCGAGTACTTCGAACCGCTCGTCGAACTTGCAAGGCAACTCGATCCCACTCGCCCGCTGACCTACTCGGTGGTTATGTTCGCCACCTTCAAGAACGACCTCATCGTCGACCTTTTCGACGTCGTCAGCATCAACCGCTACTACGGCTGGTACATCGCCGGCGGCGAGCTAGATGTTGCTCAGGCATACCTACAGGGCGACCTGCAGGGCTGGATCGACCGGGTCGAGAAGCCCATCATGATGAGCGAGTACGGTGCCGACACCCAACCGGGCGTCCACTCCGTCTGGGAGGACAAAGTCTGGACCGAGGAGTATCAGATCGCGTATCTCGAGGCGAATCACAGCGTGTTCGACCGCTTCCCCCAATTCGTCGGAGAACACGTATGGAACTTCGCCGACTTCGCCACCGACAACGGGCTGCACCGCGTCGACGGCAATAAGAAGGGCGTCTTCACGCGTKACCGCAAACCGAAGTCTGCTGCGCGGCTTCTGCGTCAGCGCTGGCGCGGACTCGAGGGCCGCAAGCCCGGTGCCGGCGAATGAGATGGCGCCAGTGACCAACTCGGACTCAACCCAGCGGTGGGGCGTGCTCGGAACTGGCCGCATCTGTGAGACCTTCATCCCTGACATTCAGGCCGCGGGCGGAGTCGTCGCGGGGGTGTGGGGGAGGCGCCCCGAGAAGACCGAAGCGTTCTCGCAGGAACATGGGATTGCATTCGCGACCACGGACCTCGACGCCCTCCTGCAGCGCGACGATGTCGATGTCGTTTATGTCGCCACACCGCCGGCAACTCATCTCGACCTGGCGGTCCGCGCTCTCGAAGCGGGCAAGCACGTGCTGGTCGAAAAACCCATGGCGATGTCGGCCGACGAGGTGGAGCGGCTGTTCGAGGTGGCGAGCGCACACGACCGCTTCGCCATGGAAGCGATGTGGATGAAGTTCAACCCACTGCATGTCGAAGTCCTCCGCCTCATCCGAGATGGCCTCATCGGGGAGCCCCGAGACGTCCGCGGCGCGTTCGGATTGCCCTTTCCGGCGGGAGGGAACCGGTGGAATGCGGAGCTGGGCGGCAGCACTGTGCTTGACCAGGGGATCTACCCCGTCACGCTCGCAGAGTGGGTGCTCGGACCGGTCATCGATGTCTCGGCAACCGGGTCGGTTCTGGACGGGGTCGACGTCTCAGCCCGCATCACTCTGAGGCACGAGGGCGGAGGGTCATCCCAGCTCGCCTGCTCCATCATCGAGTTCGTCGATCCGTCCGCCTCGATGAGCGGCACCGCGGGCTGGATCGAGATCCCCGCGATGTTCTGGGCGACGGACGTGGCGCGGCTGCACGCCGGATCCTCGGGGGCAATGTTTCGCGAACCGGACCGCCTCTCCCGTCCGCGGGAAGGCAACGGGTATGTCCCCATGCTCCGATCAGTAGCCGACGCGATCGCGAGAGGTGAGCGCCAGCATCCGTCCCATGACGCGGTGGCGACCCAGTCGGTCGCTCGCGTCCTCGACGACATTCGTGCCCAGGTATTCGCCGGAGCTTCGGCGTGACCGCGGTTGTTGTGATGGGCGTCTCGGCGGCGGGTAAGTCGTCGGTAGCGAGCGCTTTGTCGACGCGATTGCGGACACCTTGGATCGACGCAGACCAGCTACACCCCGCGGCGAATGTAGAGAAGATGGCCTCAGGTATCCCGCTCGAGGACGAGGATCGGTGGCTGTGGCTCGATCGTGTCGGGGCGCGCCTCGCGGACAAGGTAGACGTCGTGGTGGCGTGCTCGGCGTTGCGGCGTACCTACCGTGATCGGTTGCGCAGCGCTCGCCCCGACGCGGTCTTCGTTCACCTCACCGCGCAGCGCGCCGTGTTGGCCGCCCGAGCGGCAGCGCGGGATGATCATTTCATGCCGCCCGGACTCCTGGACTCCCAGCTGTCCACCCTGGAGCCCCTCGAGTCCGATGAGCGAGGCGTTGTCGTCGACGTGGAGTCGTCGTTGGCCGAGGTTGTGGACAGAGCAGTAGATTGGATCTCACGAAATGGTTGACGGCGCTCCGGCACACATCGATGGGAAAGTTCCTCCGGAGATCGCCGCGCGGGTGCGGCGGCGTGGAGGAGCGGCGACGATCTACGACATCGCTGAGCTCGCGGGCGTCAATCCGTCGACGGTCTCGCGCGCACTGTCAAAGCCAGGGCGGATCAGCGTCGCGACAGAGGCAAAGATCCGCGCGGCGGCAGACACACTCAACTTCCGGTTCAACCCGATGGCCAGGGGCCTGCAAACAGGACGCAGTCATACGCTGGCGCTCGTCGTTGCAGACATCACCAACCCGGTGGTGTTCGGCATCGTGCGTGGGGCGGAGCAAGCAGCCACCGCCGCCGGCTACACGCTGGTCATCGCCGAGTCCCAAGAATCGGGCGAGGCTGAGGCCACGGTGATCGAGCGACTCATGCCGAGTGTCGACGGGGTAGTCATGGCGACCACGAGGCTGTCCAGCGAGCGCATCGCCGAGGTTGCGGAGCGGAAACCAGTCGTGCTCATCAATCGTGCTGTCGAGGGCGTTCCGGGGGTGCTCCCCGATGTCGAGAGCGGTGTGGGACAGCTCCTGACGCATCTCACCGAACTGGGACACCGGTCCATCGCATACCTGTCGGGCCCGGAGACTTCTTGGATCAGCGACAAGCGATTCGAGCTGATGCTCGAGGCCTCCGGCCGACTGGGATTCTCCCTCGTGGAGATCGGACCCAATTCGCCGACCATCGACGGCGGTCGGGCAGCGCTGCGCCGCGTCCTCGCTGCACGTCCCACCGCGGTCGTCGCTTTCAACGACCTCCTCGCGATCGGTCTCATGCAAGCCGCGGCCGCGAAGGGCATCACAGTTCCGGACCAGCTGAGCGTGGCCGGATTCGACGACATCTTCGGCAGCGAACTGATCACACCCCCACTCACCACCGTGCGGGCGCAGCTGGTGGAGGCCGGTGAGCGTGCCGTGGCCAATCTGCTCGCGCGGCTCGCCGGCAACGAGGCGGCCGACGCAATGCCGCCGTTGGCCACGACCCTCGTCGTGCGCGCATCGACTGGCATCGCGCCGGCCCAATAGACGTCGACGTACGTGGAGGCCGGGTACGGAAGGCGAAGCTGCACTGACATGCTCCCTTTCGGCTCGTGGCACAGACGTCCGAATCGGAGCCTCGTACTTGAAGGGCGTATCCATGGGACACCTCTTCTCAACGAAGGAAGAACATGAACTCGAACGACAACCACGCGCAGACGAACGTCTCGACCGACCGCGATGACCAGCCCGGCTCCACCCGGGTGCACGAGGGTGCCCCTGCCCCGGAAGAGGTGAAGCGCCCGGCTCCGACTCCCACGGGCCCGGGTGCCGCCCGCGAGCCGGTTGCGAATATCGGCATCGTGGGGCTGGCGGTGATGGGGTCGAATCTGGCCCGGAACCTCGCCAGTCGCGAGGGCAACACGGTGGCCATCTACAACCGCAGCTATCCGAAGACCGAGACGCTGCTCACTGAGCACCCCGAAGCGGAGTTCGTGCCGGCCGAGACGTACGAGGAGTTCGCGGCGTCGCTGCAGAAGCCGCGGACGGCGATCATCATGGTCAAGGCCGGGGCCGGGACGGATGCCGTCATCGACGCGCTCGTGAACGTCTTCGAGCCGGGCGACATCATCGTCGACGGCGGCAACGCCCTCTTCACCGACACGATCCGCCGCGAGAAGGCGGTGCGGGAGACGGGCATCAATTTCGTCGGCGCGGGCATCTCCGGCGGGGAGGAGGGCGCGCTGCACGGCCCGTCGATCATGCCGGGCGGTTCGGACGAGTCCTGGCTGACGCTCGGTCCGATCCTGCGCTCGATCGCGGCGGTCGCCGAGGGCGAGCCGTGCGTGACCCACATCGGCCATGACGGCGCCGGGCATTTCGTGAAGATGGTGCACAACGGCATCGAGTACGCCGACATGGAGCTCATCGCCGAGGCCTACGACCTCATCCGCCGCGGCACCGGCAAGAGCCCGGCGGAGATCGCGGACGTGTTCGCGGAGTGGAACAGGGGTGAGCTCGAGTCGTATCTCATCGAGATCACCGCCGAGGTGCTGCGCCAGGTCGACGCCGAGACGGGCGCGCCGCTGGTCGACGTCATCCTCGACCAGGCCGGCGCCAAGGGGACCGGCGCGTGGACGGTGCAGACCGCACTCGACCTGGGCGTTCCGGTGTCGGGCATCGCCGAGGCGACCCTCGCCCGTTCGCTCTCCTCGCACCCCGAGCAGCGTGCCGTCTCGCGTGAGCTGCCCGGTCCCGACGCCTCKGGCGGGTCCGCCTCGGGCTTCGCGGAGGACGACGACGCGTTCATCGAGGACGTGCGTCTGGCCCTTTACGCGTCGAAGATCGTCGCGTACTCGCAGGGGTTCGACGAGATCCGCGCCGGCGCGGCCGAGTACGACTGGAACATCGACCTTGGCGCGGTGTCGAAGATCTGGCGCGGCGGTTGCATCATCCGCGCACAGTTCCTCAACCGCATCGCGGACGCCTACGCCGAGACGCCGGAGCTGCCGGTGCTGCTCACCGCGCCGTACTTCGTCGAAGCGCTCGGCCGCGCGCAGGACGCGTGGCGGCGGATTGTCGGCACAGCGGCGAGCACCGGCATCCCCGCTCCGGCGTTCTCGTCCTCGCTGTCATACTACGACGGGCTGCGCGCCGACCGCCTGCCGGCGGCACTCGTGCAGGGGCAGCGGGACTTCTTCGGCGCCCACACCTACCAGCGCGTTGACAAGCCCGGCACCTTCCACACGCTGTGGTCGGGCGACCGCACCGAGATCGAAGCCGAAGACACCCACTAGACCTTGGCAAGTCGCTGATCGGTGCGGTGGCGGCCCCGAGGCTACACGACAATCGATTGGCCAACCTGCCAAAGATCTTGCCCGAGTCTGGGCGGCCGCACTGCGACCGAGCGTGGCGGCCGCTGTGAGCCGGACCGCCAAAGGCGCCCGTGGGTCGGTCTGATGTCGTTTAGCCGGCGCTACTACGCGGCTCTGAACGTGTCGCCCCACGACAGACCTATCTAACTGTCGGGCGGCGGTCCTGAGGATTCACGGACAACAAGTGTCGTCGCAAGCGCGACTCTCTCGGACTCGGTACCCGGAAAGGCGCCCGTGATCAACCGGTTCATGGCCACTGTCCCGATTTGGCGCAGCGGCGAGCGAACAGTTGTCAAGGCAGGGACCGAAAGTTCCGCGCTGAAGATGTCGTCGAAACCCACAACGCTCAGCCTTCCGGGTACATCGACGGTCGCGCTTCGGGAAGCGAGCAACAGGCCGTGCGCGACCAAGTCGTTGTACGCCACCACCGCGGTCACGCCGCTCGCGAGCACCCGGCGAAGGGAACCGGCGCCGCCCGCCACAGTTGCGGAATCGGCTTCGATCTCGACGATGGACATTCCCCTACTCTCCGCTTCACCGAGCAGCAGATCCCATCTGGCCGCGTCGATCCAAGCGTTGAGACCGCCGAGGTACGCCAACGACCGGTGCCCCAGCCCGTGCAGGTGCTCCACCGCTTCGATGAGACMGGTCCGCATGTCCGCAAACACCGATGGGATCCCGTCTGCTGCATGATTAGCGGCAACGACGGGCGTCTCTGCGGCAATGGCGCGCAACGAGTCGGCATCTAGACGCGACGCAACGACTAGGATTCCATCGACCGAGCGCTGCAGACGGGCGATCGTCGCTCTTTCTGCGTCCGGAGAGCCTTGGGTCTCCGCAAGAATGAGCGTGAGGCCGTTTCTGGCGGCGACCTGCTCGGCCCCCCGGATGAGGTCGAAGTGCACCGGATTAGTCATGTCGGAGAGGATCACCGCGAAGGTGCCGGTCTTACCCGTTTGCAGCGCGCGAGCGAAGGGATTCGTCCGGTAGCCAAGTTCATTGGCCGCCGCACGAATCTTGGCTTCGGTCGCCTGATTTACTCGGCCGGGGTTGTTGAGTGCCCTGGACACCGTCGACGGATTCAATCCGAGGTGTTTTGCGACGTCATATATCGTGGGCTTAGGGTTGCGGACCGATTCAACGCGCGTCGCTTCTGTGTCTGGGGAATCGTCGCTCATCAGGATCAGAGCCTATCGGGGGAGCCGCCGACGGATGGGGTTACTGCTGGAACCGAGGACTTAGCGGCTGCGCGTKGGAAGGCGCCGATGTTGGGTGCGTTCTCGTACGGTCTGAACGGTGCCGTGGGCTAGACGGTATGGGTCTTCGGTCCTCTTGAGKCTGGGGCCTCGATTCGCCTAAACGTGGGTTGCCAGCCCCCTGTGAGGGCTGGCCTATCCGACAGGCGAATGGAGGCCCCAGTTGATTTCTCAGCGTACGAGCGTCGGGCTGGATGTGCACGCGCGGAGCGTGGTCGCGGCCGCGATCGACGAGCAGACCGGGGAGGTGTTGAGGCGAAGATTCGGGTACGACCCGAGCGAGGTCGTCGCCTGGGTGAGGTCGTTGCCGCAGCCGGCGGCGGTGACGTATGAGGCCGGTCCGACGGGGTTTTCGTTGGCGCGATTGTCCGCTATGGCGGGGATCTCGTGTCTGGTCGCGGCGTCGTCGAAGCTGCAACGACCCACCGGGGACCGGGTCAAGACCGACGCGCGCGACGCGCTGCATCTGGCCCGGCTGCGGCGGTTGGACGAGATCGTCGCCGTCCGGGTGCCGTCACTCGAGCAGGAGACCGCCCGGGATCTGGTCCGCGCCCGGGAAGACAACCGCGGCGAGCTGATGGCAGCACGGCATCGTCTGTCGAAGCTGCTGCTGCGGCACGGGGTCATCTACGACGGCAAACACGCGTGGACCGGCGCGCATGACGCGTGGTTGCGCCGGCACCGGTTCGACCAGCCCGGGCTGCAGGCCGCGTTCGACGCCGACTACGAGGCCGTGCAGCAGGTCGCCGCCCGTAAGGACCGCCTGGACCGGCTGATCGAGCAGATGGCGGTGACCAGCGAGTACGCGGGCGTGGTGCGACGGCTCGGATGTCTGCGGGGCGTCTCCACGCTGACCGCGTTCGCATTGGCGGTCGAGATCGGCGACTGGGACAGGTTCACCGGGTCCACCATCGGCGCGTTCCTCGGGCTCGTCCCATCGGAGCACTCCTCCGGGCAGTCCCGGGTGCAGGGATCAATCACGAAGACCGGCAACACGCACGCCCGCCGACTACTCGTTGAATCAGCCTGGCATCACCGAAAACCGTACCGACCCGGCGCGGTCATGCAAGCCCGCTGGGCTCAGGCTCCCGGGATGGCCGTCGCGAGAGGTGACGCCGGCAACCACCGCCTCCACCACAAATGGCAGCAATTCACCGCCCGGAAGAAGCGGCCCGTGATCGCGAACGTCGCGATCGCCCGCGAGCTCGCGGGCTGGTGCTGGTCCTTGGCCGTCATGCCCGACTGACGGCTCAAGCCGGTCGGCGGCGCCGCGGACACGGTGACGGCAACGCGAGGAGCGACCCGCGAATCAACTATGAGCAACCCGCCCACGGGCGGGTGACGCTCGACTCTAGACAAGCGGTCCCGCTCCAGCCCAAAAGCCCGTCCTGCGGTAACCAACCCGCGCATATCAGTCTGACCGCGCGTCGCCACGACACGCTCGCCACCCATCAATGCGACGCCGCCGACCCCAGCGAAAGAGCGCCCCGAGCTCGATCACTCCKGGCGCTCTTTCCCCTGCCACTTGACAGGAACCAGTCACATATCAGTTGAGGCGTTTTCGGCGTCCAGGGGTCCCCCTGGTGGAGCCTTCGGGGACCTCGGCGTCTACGCAAGCGTGTAGCGCTTTTCTTTGATGGGTGAAATGGTCAGCGTCGCCAACGCGACCAGCACGAGCGCCGCCACCCAGACGAACTGATACCCACCGGTCACCGCGACCACAACGGCAGCGAGCGCGGGGGCAAGAGCCTGCCCGAGGTTCATCGCGACCGTGGCCAGACCAAGGTCACGCGCTGCTCGGGCGGGGTCGGGCAGAAAATCGATGAACATTGCGTTGTCCACGGGGATGTAGATGCCGAACGCCGCGCCGGTGATGACGACCTGGATGAACAGCGCCGGCAGCGTCGGGGAGATGAGCGGAATCGCCAGAGACACCGCCATGAGGACCGATGCGACTACCACGAAGGGCTTGCGTCGACCTATGCGGTCAGAGAGCCGTCCGGATACCGCGATAGCGATCAGCGTGGAGGGGATTCCACAAAGGCCCAGCAGCGGCACGGTGGCGGAGGCCTCCGCGGCGCTCAGCGCCGGCGATATGTAGCTCTGGAGCATGTAGAGACTGAGAACCGTCGTTGTGCTGTACCCGAAGAAGAACAGGGCTCGGGAGATCCAAAGCCAGCGGTAATTCGGCTCTTTCAACGCGCTGGCATATCCGCGGAGGAACGGCTTCCACGCGAACTTGTCCCGCTGGAGATCGACGGAACTCTCGTCCCGGTTGCGAGTCACGAACAGAACGGCCGCGATCACCACGACGAGAGCCAGGATCAGGTAGAAGTCCAACCCAATGAGACCGAACAAGGCACCGGCGCCGATGCCGCCGATCAGGCCACCGATGATCGAGCCCATGCTCGTCCAGGAGGTCACCCGCCCGCGGCGTTCATGCGGTACACGATCCGCAACCGTGGCCTGGAGCGGGTTGCTGGTGACGTTGAACGCGAGCTCCGTGAGGGTCCACAGCACGACGAGGACCGCCACCGACGGAGCGTAGCGAACTGCGACGAGGAGAATCGCGCCGACCAGCGCCGAGTAGAGGATCCACGGGGCACGTCGCCCAGCCCTGGAGCGAGTCCGGTCGGACATGACACCGATGACGGGCTGAAGGAGCATGACGACGATAGCGCTGGTCGTGGTGACGAACGCCAGGCCCGCAGCGCGAGAGGCCTCAAAGTCATCGAGAAGGGCAAGCTGTCGGGTCTGGTCGGCGCTGGGCTGAATGTCACCGGCAGCGACCGCTCTTCCCAGCTCGGTGAGCGCCTGCAGGTCCACACCCGCGTCCGCACCGGTGAAGAACTGACYGAACTGAATGATCTGGACCTGGTTCGGCATCAGAATGCCCTGCGAGGACGTCCAGATCGCTGCGATAGCGAGCGCGAGGAACAGATACCAGCGGATGTAGCGAGAGAGCCGCTTCTTGGAGTCGTAGTGGACCGCGATTGCGGACGTCCAGCGCTGGTCCTCGCCTTCCTCCTTGGTGACGGGATCGGTCATGCGAGGCTCCAATTCCGAAGTATCGCAGCTTTCATTTCAAACCTCCTTGTTTGACACCGAACGGCAACGCGCCCGGTGCTTCGTTATCATGCGTAGCGGGATTGAATTCCGAGTAAGGCCAGTCCGTTTCCGCGTGCCACGTCGCCGAGCCAGGCGAGGCTGGGCTTCGGTGTTCGGACGAACGTGTTGCGGTCGACAGCGATCAGGCCAAAGGTCGGAGCCCAGTGTCCCCATTCAAAGTTGTCGAGCAGACTCCAGTGAAGATAGCCGCGGACATCGATGCCGTCGGCGATGGTTTCCGCCAGGCCGCGCAATGCCAGGTCGGTGTAGCGAACACGTTGCGCGTCATCAGCGGTCGCGATTCCGTTCTCAGTGACGATGACGGTCACACCCTCCGACACCTCCCACGCGTGGCGGACCGCCATCGCGAGCGAGTCTGGTCGGAACGCCGTTCCGACCAGCGTGTTGTCGGGGTGCGCCGGGTGCGGGACGAGTCCGTTGGCGTCGACCTGCTGACTCGAGTACGCCTGGACTCCGACGAAGTCGTCGCCCCGGGCACCCTCCCAATAGACGTCCTCCTTGCCGTAGCGGATCTGCCTCAGCTTCTCCTCCCCTCCCGGAGCTGCCGTCAAGGCGCCCGCGGCGATGGTCCAGCCCACCTTCGCGTTCGTCTGTGCACGCACGATCTCGCGTGCGGCGTGGTGGATGTCCACGAAGGTGCGACCGATCTCGGGGTCGGCGTCCTGCAGAAACGCGCCGTGCTGCTTCTTCTCGAGCTTCGTCTCCTCGCCGCCCTCGCGCTCGGTGTCGCTCTCGACGGTGGGGCTCTGCCACTGACCGCCCTGGGTCGCGGTCATGCGGCGCATCGCCGTCATGATGGCCGCCTGCATGTTCGGTTCGTTCATGGTGGCGACCCACTCGACGCCGTCGAGGATGGTCGTGGCCTCGGTCACGAAGCTCAGGAAGCGTTCCTTGGCCCTGGGGGAGGTCCAGCCGCCGTCGTTCGCGAACCATCGGGGAGTCGTAAAGTGCTGCAGGGTCACGAAGGGCACGACTCCCCGTGAGAAGCAGTACTCGATCACCCGGCGGTAGTGGGCGAGCTCGGCGCGTGAGAAGCGCCCMTCCACAGGTTCGATGCGGGACCATTCGAGGCTGAAGCGGTAGGTCGTGAGCCCCGCATCGGCGAGAAGGTCGATGTCCTCGCGGAAACGGTGGTAGCTGTCGACGGCGTCGCCCGAGAGTTCCATGCCGGGAAAGGTCAGCTCACGCTCCCACCAGTCACTGTTGACGTTGTTGCCTTCGATCTGGTGTCCGGCGGTGGCAGCTCCCCAGAGGAAGCCGGTGGGAAAATTCGTCATTGATAGTCCGTCTTTCATTTGGCGAGTCGGTGCGTTCTCAACGGAGACGCCACCGACTCAGCAAGCTCAAACTCGAGAGATCTGATTCAGAGCGGCGTTGAGCGCCRAGACCTGTTCCTTCGACACTGATCCCGGCGCCTGCTGCAGAACGGCCTGGAAGGTCATCCGGCTGAGCACATACTGGGCCACCTCCGTGGTCATCATGTTCTCGGCAACATGACTTGCACCGCCCGCCATCCGAGACATGAGCTGCTCGATCAGCGCAGCGCCTCCAGGAGACTGCTTGATGTCTCCGAGCGTGTCCCGGACCGAGTAGAAACCGTCCGGGGCCGGAAGCTCGTCTTCCTCAAACCAGTTCGTCACTTCCGCGACTTCCATCGAGTACCGCTCGTTCGGCGTCGCGACGCGACGAATCCGGATCGAATCGGTGRTGTCCCCGGCACGTGCAACCAGCTCGTGGTCGCCCGAGAGCGGGACAGAAAAGCGGAAGACCCGCGTTCCCGACTGCTGATCGATGAGCTGACCATCGCACCACAGCGAGACTTCGTCGGAGTTCGAATAGACGGCCACCTGGGTCACCTCCTCTGCGCGATCCTCGTACCGACGTCCAGCGATGTGGACGAACGGTTCCGTCGACCAGGCAGCCTTGTAGAGGTAGAACGCATCCTTCTTCAGCGAGCGGTCGAAGCTGACCAGACCTTTCTGGTTCCGTCCTGGAAACTCGCCTTCGTTGCGGCCATCCACACCGAAGTCCGCGAGGTTCCAGACGTGCGTAGCCCAGAGCCAAGGACGCTCCGCGATGATTGTGAGCATGTGCTCGTGATAGGCCGCTTGGAACTGCTCTGAGTAATCGCCTCGCACCGGGTTCGCTGTCTGAAAGCGCGGGTTCGCGTCCGCGCCGTATTCGGAGATGCCGACGGCTACTCCGGGATGCTCGACGCGGAACTCGTCGAGCCACTTCTCGTTGTCACTGAAGTCTCCGACGTACCAGCCGTAGTAGATGTTGTAGCTCATCACGTCGGTGACCGTCGCGAGAGGGTCGGAGGGATCTAGCACGAACACGTTCGCAATGGCCGTCAAACGAGTGGGGTCGAGGCGATGCGCGAGTTCGTTGAGCTCCTGGTGCGCGGTCAGAATCTCGGGCGTATTGCGGGTGATCGTGATCTCGTTCGACAGGCCCCAACACACGACGCTGGCGTGGTGACGGTTCTGAACGATGAGGTCGGTCAGCTGCCGTTCTGCGTCTGCTTTTCCAAGGGGCAGGAAGTCGGAGATCTGCGGGATCTCCGCCCACACCACAATGCCGGCCTC
>NZ_JBFULL010000019.1:0-29929 GCF_056400345.1 Microbacterium sp. P5_B6
AACCGAAGCCGCGATCGTCTAGGTTCTCGCGCTTGCACTGCTCGCCGATCCAGGCAACCGAAGCCGCGATCGTCYAGGTTCTCGCGCTTGCACTGCTCGCCGATCCAGGCGATGGTCGGTGCGATCCCCTCCCCAGCGCGCTGGAGGAGGTCGTTCTGTGGGCCGAAGGCGTTGAAGGCGAAGTCGCCGTAGGGCAGCAGGTGCTCCCGTCCGCTCTTCCCGATGCCGACTGCGTCCGGAAAGACGCGCAATGGGAAGACCTCAGCGAGATCGGTCACGCCATCGAATTCGGGCCCTCCTTGGAGGAGATCCTCAACGACGGCGACGGCATCCGTGCGCCACTGCTCCTCCAGGACCCGCAGTCGTCGAGCAGAGAGCAGTGCGCTGAGGACAGCGCGTGGGGCGTCGTGCCGCGGAGGGTCCGCTTCCAGCAGCAGRCTGGGGGGACGCCAAGGCTTCTCATGCCGGAAATTGGCCAGTCCGGCGCCCGCACCGGACTGCAGTGACTGCCAGTCCGTCAGCGCCTGGTGGACCTCGGCATATCGGGCGACGGCGAAGACCTCGTAGGCGTCCAGGTAGACGACCGGACCGAGTTCCCGCAGCGCTTCCTGCTGCGGAAGCGGATCGGCGAGGAAGTCCGCCGAGAACGGGTCGATGTCGCTGTGCGGTACTTCCGCCGTGTTCACGAGGGTCATGTGTTCTCCTTACAGGTCCAGCACGATTCGGTCTCCGACACACCGCGAGACGCAGGGGAAGATGCATTTGCCCCCGGCGCGTTCCTGATCATCCAGGAGAGTGTCGCGATGATCCGGGGCGCCTTCGAGCACGGCGGTCTCGCAGGTGCCGCAGACGCCTTGAGCGCACGAGCTGAGGATGTCGACACCGTTGCGTCGAAGGGCTGCGATGATCGATTCCCCAGGAGCGACGGTTGCGGTGACGCCGGATCGCGCAGCATGCACCTGAAAGGGCATCGACGGTCCCGCGAGTGCTGCCGCCGACGCGCTGAATCGCTCGGCGGTGGGAGGAAGTCCGGGACCGCTGGCTGCCCAGGTCTCGACTTCATCGAGGAGTCGCGACGGTCCGCACGCGTAGATGCGGGTCGACGGGTCTTCCGGGCGCCAAGCACTCAGATCGGCGCGCCCCATCTCGTCCGCGAACTGAAGATGCACGCGGTCGCCGTGCGGGTCGAGCTCGCTCAGATACGCAAGCCGATCGCGAGAGCGCCCCAGGTACAGCAGACGCCAGGGGACGTCGAGCATCTCCGCTTGCCGGATCATCGGCAGTATCGGAGTGATGCCGATGCCACCCGCCACGAACAGGTAACTCGCGGCGGGAGCCAATCGGAAGTTGTTGCGCGGACCCCCGAAGCCGAGGATGTCCCCTTCGTTCACTTCGTCGTGCAGTGCGGCGGACCCGCCGCGCCCCTCCGGCTCGCGCTGCACCGCGATCCGGTAGGTGAATGCATCCCAGCGGTCGCCGCAGAGCGAATACTGCCGCATCGCCCCGTCCGGGAGAACAACGTCGATGTGCGCGCCGGGCGCCCAATCCGGGACGCGCGACCCGTCGGGGCGGGCAAGCGTGAACTCGACCACGCCCTCGGCGAGACGGCGTTTGCCCACGACCTCCACGACTCCGCGTGCGTGGGTTGGGGGCGAGGCCACCCCGGTGGTCGGAGCGAGTGGCGTCCTGGTCATCACGGCCTCCCTGCCGTCCACGCGATCCCCTGCGATCGCAATCTCACGTTAGGCAAGCCGCAGTACAGTGAGCTGTCATATTCGCATGATGCGAAAGGGAATGCTTTGGCACGGAGGTCTGCTGGCGAGTCCACTCTTCACCGACACATGCGCATTCTCAGCGCGTTCACCTCGCTGCAGCCTTTTCTGGCCCTCAGCGAGCTCGCCCGTGCCACTGGGATGACGCCGTCCACACTGCACCGCCTTCTCAGCGACCTGGAACGGGAGGGGCTTGTGGAGCGGATGCCGGACCGCACGTATCGCCTCGGCCTCCGGCTCTGGGAACTCGCAGCCCACACGCCCGGAGCACCCGGACTCCGCGAAGTCGCCCGTTCATGGCTTGCGGCTGCGCACATGCGCATCCGCCAGCACACCCAGCTCGGGGTCCTCGCCGAAACGGACGTGCTGTTCATCGACCGCCTGTCGCATCCCGACGGCGTTGTCAACACCGTCCTGATCGGCGGACGGCTCCCCTTGTATGCATCATCGAGCGGTCTCGTTCTTCTCGCGCACGCACCCCGCGCCACGCTCGACAGCGTCGTAGCAGCGGGACTTCGCGCATACACTCCGCACACGATCCGCACCCTTGCGCAACTCGAGGCTGCGCTGCACCGCGCCCGCATCGACGGATACGCGGTGAGCAATGGTCACATCCACGAGGAGTCCCGCGGGGTCGCCGTCCCGGTGAGAGGTCCGGACTCTTCGGTGTACGCGGCGCTGGGTGCCGTGGTTCCGAACGACGGGAGCTCGCCACTGCCGATTGTCGAAGTCCTCGCCATCGCGGCCAAGGGAATCGAGCGGGGTCTTCGAGACGCCTATTCGGCGAACCCGTCAACGCGAGAGCGCCAGCCCGGCGTGAGCGCGAGGTCATGGGACTACATGACCCAGTTGCGGCACCGTGAGCAGCTTGGCGAATAGCGGGGTCACCACGCCCTTGAGAGGCGGGATTCTTCGGTGCACGCAGCGATGGTTCGCCGCCGTTCCGAAGGACGGGAGCTCACCAGCCACGGAGGCGAGATTCCCTCGGTCTCCCCCGTGCAGATCCGCGAAATCACAGGGTGCCGGGCGCCGCAAAGCATGACTTGCGTAAGAAGCGTTGCGCAGATCCCTCTACGCAAATGGGACTCTTCGTGGGGAAGATATAGCCCGATGACCAGGCATTTATTTGGCGGAGACGGAGGGATTTGAACCCCGCCTTTACACGGTCGGTCACGGGCGGTCAGGGGCGTATTCGTTGATTTGAGTGGGTTCGCGCTGGGGTTCGTGGAGATTCAGAGGTGTTCGCGCATGCTCAGGATTACGCGATTCTTACGCACCGCGCTTATCCCATCAGCGACTCGGCCCTGTCAAATTCCTGGACGGGGTCCGCGGTCGAGCGTGTCGTGGGCCGTATTCATCTTGACGCGTTCGAGCGTCAATCGCACCTAGGGTCGGCCGCGCCTGGCGACGTCGCCGAGCCAGGCAAGACTCGGCTTCGGCGTCCGAGCGAATGTGCTGCGGTCGACGGCGATCAGTCCGAACGTCGGCTCCCAGTGGCCCCACTCGAAGTTGTCCAGAGCGCTCCAGTGCAGGTACCCGCGGACGTCGATCCCGTCGTCAATGGCGTCGAAGAGGTGGCGGAGTKCCTCAGAGGTGTACGCGATCCGGCGGGCGTCGTCGGCGGTGGCGATGCCGTTCTCGGTGACCAGGATCGGGACGCCTCCGGTGACCTCCCAGGCGTGGCGGACGGCGATGCCGAGCGCGTCCGGGCGGTAGGGCGTGCCCACGAGGGTGTTGTCGGGGCTCTGTGGGTTCGGGACGAGTCCGTTGTCGTCGACGGCCTGTGTGGAGTAGGCCTGCACCCCAACGAAGTCGTCGCCGCGTGCCGCCTCGAGGAACACATCCTCGCGCGCGTACCGCTCGGTCTGCAGACGCTGCTCGTTCTCGGGAGCGGCGGCGTAGAGGGCGAGGTTGGCGATCGTCCACCCGACCGCTGCGCTGGTACGCTCGCGCACGATCGCGCGAGCGGCGTGGTGCGCCTCGATGAGGCGCTGTGTGGCGGCGGGCGTGGGGAGGGGCAGGACGAAGCCGCCCTCCTGCATCGTCGGGGTGTCCATCTCGGGCACCGCATCGGCGTTGATCGCCCCCGCCATGAGCATCATGAATGCGAACATGTTCGGTTCGTTGATGGTGCACACCCATTGGAGGTCCTGGAGGATGCCGCACACCCGCGTCACGTACGCGGTGAATCTGTCGATAGCGGTGTCGCCGAGCCATCCGCCCTCTTCGATGAACCAGCGTGGACTCGAGAAGTGGTGGAGAGTCACCACCGGGGTCAGGCCCAAACTTAGCGCGGTGTCGATCATCCGTCGGTAGTGCGCGAGCTCGACCAGCGAGAATGCTCCGGGCAGGGGTTCGACGCGCGCCCACTCGATCCCGAACCGGTACGCGGTCAGCCCCGCATCGGCCAGGAGGCGCATGTCCTCTTCGTAGCGGTGGTAGCTGTCGACGGCGTCGCCGCTGGGGCCGAAGTGCGGCATCCGCTGCTCGTACACCCACCAGTCGCTGTTGACGTTGTTGCCCTCGATCTGGTGCGGCGCGGTCGCCGCTCCCCACAGGAATGGGTTGGTCATCGGTAGTCCTCCGGTGTCTCTTCGGGCGAGCGACGTCGCGGGCGTCAGTTGTGGATGCGGAGCGTCGTGCTGAGCGCGGCATTCGAGTCGCCGCCGACCCAGATGTCGACGGTCGTCGCGTCCTGCACCATGCCACGGGTGGCGGCGCTCCAGTAGCGGAGCTGCTCGGGGCCGAGCGGGAACGTGAGGGTGCGCTGCTCCCCCGCCGTAAGCGTGATCCGCTGGAAGCCCTTGAGCTCCCGCACGGGTCGCGATGACGTGCCGTGGCGCTGGTGGATGTACAGCTGCACCACCTCGTCTGCCGTTCGGTTCGAGGTGTTCCGAACCGTCAGCGATACGGATGCCGTCCCACCGACGACGATCTCGTCGCGGTCGAGGTGCAGGTCGCGGTAGTCGAAGGCGGCGTAGGACAGGCCATGCCCGAACGGGTACAGCGGGGTGCTTTCCTCTTCGAAGTAGCGGGAGCCCTGACCTTCCGGTTGGAACGTCCGCAGGTGCGCGTACACAAGGGGAACCTGACCGGCGTGACGCGGCCACGTGAAGGGAAGCCGGCCGGCCGGCGACACGTCGCCGACAAGCACGGCCGCGACCGCATCTCCGCCCCGTGTACCGGGATACCAGGCCTGCACGATGGCGGGGACGTGCTCGTCCGCCCAGCGCATGTCGAGCGGCCTGCCCGACATGACGACGAGCACGACCGGGGTGCCGGTGGCGGTGATGCGCTGCAGCTGCTCGAGCTGGCGGCCGGGGAGGTCGAGTGTGGCGGTGGAGGCTTTCTCGCCCGCCTGGTTCTGTCGCTGTCCCACCACGACGATGGCGACGTCGGCGGATGCCGCGAGCTCGGCGGCCCGCGAGATCTCCGCCTCGTCATCCCAGTCGGCGGGAGTCGCGGTCACCGTGGGGTCGGCGCGGTCGAACTCGGACGGGAACACCCGTTCCGTGATACCAGCGCCCGGCGCATGGGTGACGGTCACGGCTGGGAGGCGGGATCGCAGCCCGTCGAGGATCGTGACGGTCTCGGCGGTGTCGTGGTCGAACACCCACGGGCCGAGCTGGTCGCGCTTGCTGTCGGCGAGCTGTCCGATCACTGCGACCGAGCCGAGCGCCCCTGGGTCGAGCGGGAGCGCACGGTCAGCGTTCTTGAGCAGCACGATCGAGCGCTCCGCGGCGGTGCGGGCGAGTTCGCGGTGGGCCGTCGCGCCCAGGACGGAGGCGGTGGCGTTCTCGTCGACGAAAGGGTTCTCGAATAGCCCGAGCCGGAACTTGGCCTCGAGCACGCGACGCACGGCGACATCGATGGCGCCCTCGCTCACCAAGCCCGCGGCGACCGCAGCAGGGAGGTTCGCAAATGCCGCGTCGGACATCGCCATTTCCATGTCGAGCCCCGCCGTGACGGCGCGTGCCGCGGCATCCGTGTGGTCTGCGGCGAAGTGCTGGGTCTCGAGCGAGCGGACGGCGTTGGCGTCCGAGACGACGAACCCCTCGAAGCCCATCTGTTCGCGGAGCACGTTGGTCAGCAGCCACCGGTTGGCGGACGCCGGGACACCGTTGAGGTCCATGTACGCGCTCATCACGTTGACGGCGCCGGCGTCGATCGCTGCCTGGAACGGCGGGAGGTACACGTTCCACAGTTCCGCGTCCGAGATCTCGGCATCGTCGTAGTCGCGGCCGCCGCGGGCCGCGCCGTAGCCGGCGAGGTGCTTGGGACCGGCGAGGATCCGGTCGGAGCCCAGGTCGCCCTGGAAGCCCCGGACCTGCGCTGCCGCCACCGCAGCGCCGAGAACGGGATCCTCTCCGGCGCCCTCGACGATGCGACCCCATCGCGGGTCGCGGGCGATGTCGATCATGGGGGCGAAAGTCCAGTGGATGCCGGCCGCGCGGCCCTCCCGCGCGGCCACAGCCTGCGCGGCTTCCACGAGGCCCACGTCCCAGCTGGCGGCGAGGCCCACCGGAACGGGAAAGATCGTCCGGAGCCCGTGGACCACATCGAAGCCGAACAGCAGCGGGATGCCGAGGCGGGTGTTCTCGACCGCGATGCGCTGCAGACGGTTGATCGTGGCCGGGTCGGTGACGAACAGAGCTGAGCCGACGAGCCCGTCGCCTGCCGCCGCCTCGACCATCTTCGGCTGCTCGAGGAATGCGCGGTGCTCCGGCGGCAGGGATTCGATGTCCAACCCTTCCGGCAGTTCCAGCGCGCCGAAGTAGAAGTACTGGGTGAGCTGCCCGGCTTTCTCGGCGAGGGTCATCTGTGAGAGCAGGTCGCTGATGCGATCTTCGGTTGGGGCCGTGGCATCACGGTAGAGCGGGATGGTCATGGGTTCCTCAGAGTTGGGGGTTGCATCGCGGATGTCGCTCAGTTGCTCGATGGTGATTCGGCGGTGGGCGCGTAGTCGATTTCGCGGATCTGAATCTGGCCGGTCAGCGCCTGGACGCCGAAGACCCGGCCGGTGAAGCCGCCGGTGACCTCGGTGGATAGGTATCGGCCGTCGAACGCGCCGAAGATGTGCTCGGCGTCGTCGATGATGACCGCGAGCTCGATGAGGTCGGGTTCGAGTGAGACGCCGTGCGGCAGGACCGGAGCGGCCTTTGCGCTGATCCGGAGTGTGGGGACGATCTCGGTGGGGACGTGGTGGCGGCCGACACTGTGTTCAATGGGACCGATCGCGAGCGTCGCCTCGACGGTGGTGCCGTCGTAGGTGAGCCCGTACCAGTTGCGATCGTCGATGCGCAGCAGGAAGCGCCCGGTCGCTGCTTCGGCGGTGAACGTGGCTGACGCGGTCCACGCGATGTCGGTCGCCCTCGCGGCGAGCAGGGCGCGGCCTTCGCCGGCATCCGCATCGATGATCAGCCCGCCCGCGGGTGCGGGGCGGGTGAAGGATGCCGGGAATCGTCCGACGCCGAGCCAGCGCGGGTGGAGTTCAGGGCTGTCGAAGCGGTCGTCGAAGGCGCGGTCGACCGGGGGGACCGAGAACCGGGTCTCGTCGACGACGGGCCAGCCGTCGATCCAGTCGATGCCGACGAGGAAGCTCTCGCGCCCGTTCACGTGGAAGCCGGGAGTCTGTCCGCGCGGGCGGACGCCGAGATGCACAGCGGCCCAGCTTCCGTCGGCGAGTTCGATCAGGTCCGCGTGGCCGGTGTTCTGGATCGGGTGCGCGAGGCTCCGGTGGCTGAGGAAGGGGTTGTCCGGCGCCGCTTCAAAGGGCCCGTCGAGGGAGCGCGCCCGGGCGATCGTTGCGGCATGACCGCGCTCGGTGCCACCCTCGGCGAGCAGCAGGTACCACCAGTCGCCGATGCGGTACAGGTGCGGGCCCTCAGGAAAGGCAAGCCCGGTCCCTTGCCACAGCTGCCGCGGCGCTGCGAGGAACGCTCCGGTGGCGGTGTCGACGGGGGCGGATTGGATGCCGGGCTGCTCGGGGTTGAGGGAGCACCAGGTCACGTGCGCGGTGTTGTCGTCGTCCCAGGCGATGTCGGGGTCGATGCCGATCGCACCGGCGAGGTGGACGGGGTCCGACCACGGTCCTGCCGGGTCTTCGGCGTGGATGAAGAAGTGGCCACGGCCGAGCGGGATGTCGTTGACATTGGTGCCGATGATCCAGAACCGGCCGTTGTGGTGGCGGATCGTGGGGGCGAAGATGCCAGCGCTCGGGTAGCCGCCGTGCTCGGCGATCTGGCTTTCGCGGGTGAGGGCGTTGCCGACGAGGGACCAGGTCACGAGGTCGCTGCTGGTATGGATCGGGATGCCGGGCAGGTACTCGAAGCTCGAGCTCACCAGGTAGTACGTGTCGTCGACGCGGCAGATCGACGGATCGGGATAGAACCCGGCCAGGATCGGCTCGGATGCGGTCATCATGACTCCATTCCGGGTGTGGCGAGGCTGATCGCGGGCAGATCGGTGCGGGCAGTGACCTGCAGCGTGAGGGATGCTTCCCCGTGGCGGGTCGATGTCGCGTGGATGGCGACCGGTCCGGCTTGAGCGCCGCCCCGGATGATGGCGATCGCCCGGCCGCGGTGGGTGGCCATCTCTTCGTCGACGAAGCGGTCTGTCGTCGCGGGTGCGGCGCTGCCGAGGGCCGCGAGCGTGCCCGAGCCGGTGACACTCACCGCGATCCGATCGTCCGAGCCGATGTCGACGATGCCGTCTTCGTCGGCGAGTTCGAGCCAGACGTACGCGAGGTCGTCGGGGCCGCGCAGTTCGTCGGTCTCGGCGCGCAGTCGCAGTCGTGGTGCACCGGCAGACCTCAGAGTGCTGCGGCCGGTTTCGCGGCCGTCGCGGTAGGCGATCGCGGTGAGCTCGCCGGGTTCGTACTGGGCGCGGAAGCAGGCGACGTAACCCTTGCGTGGGCCGCATGCACGACGGCCGAGTGAACGTCCGTTCAGCAGCAACTCCACCTGATCGTCGGCGGAGTAGACCTCGATCTCGGCAAGGCCGGCATGTCCACGCCATGACCAGCTGGGCAGCGCATCGGACGACAGCCAGGGAGTCTTGTTGGCGCGCTGTCCGGTCTTATCGAGCGGGCGCACCGCGATGCCCGGCCGCGGGGTGATGGCCCACACGGCCTGAGCGAGGAGCAGCGCAGCGCCAGGCGCCCCRGTGATGTCGAAGACGCCGCATCCGGCCAGGATGCCGGGGTAGGGCTTGGCGATGCCGCCGGTCTCGGCTCCGTAGCTCCAGTAGCCCAGTCCCACTTCGCCGAGGTAGTCCCAGCCGGTCCAACTGAAATCGCCGATCACTCCCGGGACGGAGGTGACGCGCTTCCAGATCGCGGGCAGGTCGCCGGGCATCGACTCGGTGCCGACGATTACACGGTCCGGGTACCGGCGCCGAGCGCCGGCATAGGAGGCGTAGCCGTAGTTGTATCCGGCGATGTCGACGGCGGCGAAGACATCTTTGGTGGCTTTGTCTGCCGCGGGCAGTTTCGACGCCAGCACCATGAGCCGGCCCATCTTCGCCGTCATCTGGTTCGCGAGGGTGCTGGTCGCGGGCCGGCGTTCCGGCGGGGCGTCCGCACCGTTCTCGGACGTCTGGCCGCGCGCGGCCATCATGGCCAGCAGCGGGTTGACGGCGATCGTGGTGGGGCGTGTCGGATCGGCCTCGGCGAAGAACGCGTGGATCTGCTGCGCGAGTTCCACGCCGGGAGCGGTGGCGGACTCTGCGATCTCGTTGCCGATCGAGTAGATGATCACCGATGGCCGATTGCGGTCATTCGCGATCATTGAGGCTGCGTCATCCCTCCACTGGACAAGGAACCGCTCGGCGCCGTCGTGTGGAGTCTTCGGCCGGAACCAGACATCCGTCAGCTCATCCATGACGTACAGCCCCAGCTCGTCGCATGCGTCGAGGAACGCCCGTGAGAGCGGGTTATGGGCGCTGCGGATCGCGTTGTAACCAGCCTCCTTGAGCAGCAGGGCACGGCGCCGCTCGGCGGCGGCGAATGTGGCGGCGCCGAGCGGTCCGTTGTCGTGGTGCACCGCAGTGCCGCGCAGCAGCACCGGTTCGCCGTTGATGCGGAGCCCGTCCTGCGCGTCCACCTCGACAGTGCGCAGACCGGTGCGGATCAGCCGCTCGTCCACCGTGTCCTCGTCGATGACGAGCCGAACGCGCACCTCGTAGAGGTGCGGCCGCTCGGCCGACCACAGCTTCGCCGCGTCGATCGGAACCGAGATCATGGTCAGGGCATCCGTCACCTGCGCCTTCCGGCGCGCCACGGGCTGGCCGTCATCCTCGAATTCGACGATGAGCGTGGCTTGGGAAGGGACGGGACCGTCGACGTGGACTGTCACCTGAACAGTCGCGTCTGTGCGAGCGGGCCCGGTGCTGATGCTTCTGGTCACGATCCGGAGCCCGTCCTGGGCGATTCGCAGCGCGCCGGCCGCCTCGAGCCAGACGGGCCGGTAGATGCCCGAACCGGTGTACCAGCGACTGTTCGGCGCAGCTCGGTTGTCGACGTCCACTTCGATCACCGCGGTGTTGCCTGCTGCGATGCCGGCAAGCGATGCGGTGAACTCGCGGTACGGGCTGTCGTTGCGGACGACTTCCCTGTCGTCGACCCTGATCCGGGTGATTCCGGACACGCCCTCGAACCGCAGGGAGTACGCCCGTTCGTTCGCGTCGTCGGGAGCTGTCCACGCCTTGCGGTAGCGATAGGCGCCGCCGGGGAAGAAGCCGCCGTGGTTGCCGGTCGCACCGTCGGCGGATCGGGCTTCGCCGATCATCGCGTCGTGCGGCAAGCGCACCGGGGTTCCGCCCGGCTCACCCTCCCGGTGGAAGGTCCACTGGTCAGTGAACAGTGTCGTAGTCATCGGTCTGCTCCGTCGAAAGGCTTCGGGCGATGGTCAGGGCGCTGGCTAGCGGACGCTCTTCACCTTCCACTGCACGAGGATGCCGGCGACGACGGTGAGCACGGAGGCGATGATGAACAGAAGGCCGTAGTTCTTGTCCGTGCCCGTGACGCCGATGATGATGAGTGGGGCGGCAAGCAGCGGTGCCAGGGCCTGTGCGATGGATGTCGAGTAGCCGTTGATGCCGAGGAAGCGGCCGGCATCAGTGTCCTTCTCGGGAAGCACGTTGAGGACCAGCGCCTGGTCGACAGCCGAGAACACGCCCAGCGCGACGCCGGTGAGCGAGGAGCCGATGAGGAGCACCGCGAAGTTGCTTCCACCGATGGCCAATGTGATCGCACCCACGGTGTAGACGATGCCCGATGCCAGCACGAAGATCTTCCGACGGCCGAGTCTGTCCGAGAGGAACCCGCCCAGCAGTGCGCCGACACCGGTGACCACGAGGCCAACCATTGAGAGGATCAGGATGATTCCCCCGATGTCGGCGACTTGGCCGTCTGGGCTCAGTCGTGAGGCGAAGAAGAGTGTCGTGAAGGTGGTGGTGAAGGTGACACCGGTCATGAACATCAGGCGGGCCAGCCAGTTCCACGCGAAGTCGGGGTAGCGGCGCGGGTTGAACACCATCCCGCGGAGAACTTTGCCGGCGCTGAGGGGCTCAGCGAACACCGTGTCGCGCGTGTCTCGCTCCGGCACGAAGAGGAACCAGCACAGCAGCGCGACTACGCCGACGGCGCCGGGCACCAGGAAGACGAGGTAGTTGTTCCCGATGAACGCACTCGCCAGGCCCACCCCGACGACCGGTGCGACCATCTGAACGAACCCGCTCAGGCCGGCGACGCGCCCGTACTGCGCCTCCGGGAGCCGGTCCGCCTGCGACTGGATGAGCGAGTTCATGGAGCTGCTCCAGCCCACCGAGGTGATGATCCACCCGACGAGAAGGATGGGGATGGTACCGGCGCCGGCGATGACGGCGAGGCCGAGGAAGCCGACGATCGCGCCGCCCAGCGCGAATTGACGTCGACGCCCCAGCCTCGACCGGGTCCGGTCACTCCACGTGCCCACCAGCGGGCCGGTGACCGTCGTGATGATCGCTGCGATGCCGATGATGTACCCGAGCACCTCGACGTTCGCCGGAGCGAGTTCCTGGACCCGGAGGGAGAGGGAGAGCCCGATGGGTGCGACCAGGGCCACATAGGCACCGAACATGCCCAACAGCAGAAGCGTGATCCACTTCTTGGACACAGGGGTTCGAAGCGTGCCCGTGGCGGTGTTCTCGGMTTGAGTGTCTGCCGCGAGGGCCTGCTGCGCGGGGGAAGTAGCGGCGCCCGGTGCAGCGGCTGCGCTCGGGTTATCCGACATGAGGACTCCTTTGTCATCGGCCGAGAAGCCCGGCCAGTGTGGTGATGGATTGTGGCGCCTTGTTACCACGTGATAACGCCAGTACATCACGGGCAATTATCACGTGTCAAGTCGAATTTGTCACGAGATAATGGCTAGAATGGCTACACCCGGACGAAGAGGACGATATGGCGGCGACAAGCGCAGATGTGGCTCGGCACGCGGGCTTGTCCCGCGCCACGGTTAGCCAGGTACTCAACGGTCACGCGGACCGGTTCGCTGCCGAGACAGCCGAACGTGTTCTGCATGCCGCCAAGGAGCTGGGCTACGAGCCGTCCACCGCCGGTCGAATGCTCCGCTCCGGCACCAGCGACTTCGTGATCGCCTTGGTACCGAACACCACGTTCGGTGGGAACCYGCAGGACATCTTCGACGCCGCGACCGACCTCCTGGCCCAGAAGGGCCTAACGCTCGTGCTTCGACTGTCAACGCAGTCGCCCTCTTCTCTGGACCGCATCCTGGCTGGGATGAAGCCCCGCGCCGTCCTGTCTCTCCAGCCATTCACGGACGCCGAACGAGCCGTCCTCGCTGAGCGTGACATCCCCGGCTTCGACACCGCAGAGGGCGGCGACCTCAACTACGACATCGGCCGCATCCAGGCGGAGCACCTGGTCAGTCGCGGGTACCGACGTCTGGCATTCGCCCACCTTCGCGACAATCGACAAGACCCTTATGGCACGGATCGCGAGGTCGCGGTCGCGAACGTATGCTCCGCCGCAGGGCTTCCCGCACCAGCCGTGATCGGCCTTGGGATCGATCTCGACGACGCAGGGATCGCACTCGATCTTCTCGAGCCGGGTTACGGCGTTGCCTGTTACAACGACGACATCGCCATCACACTCCTCACCGCAGCCGGCCTTCGCGGATGGCGGGTCCCCGAGGATCTCGGCCTCATCGGGATGGATCACACACCGCTTTCGCGCGTGACGAATCCCCGCCTCACCACGGTGGGTTACGACCTGACGGCGGTCGCCCACATGACTGTTGCAGCGGCTCTCGGTGCGCTCGGCCAGTCGGACCTGCCCCCGATAGCCGACATCGACCTCCGGGTGATACCCGGCGACTCGGCCTGAGCACCGGAGTGAGTGCATTCGCACCCGTCCGCATCGGCGTACTCGGCGCGGCCCGCATCGTGAAGGTGGCACTGCTGACGCCGTCTCACCAGATGCCGGGACTCGAGGTGACCGCGATCGCGGCCCGTGATCCTGCTCGCGCTTCCGCCTACGCCGCGACAAACGGCATCTATCGCATTCACCAGTCATACGAAGCGCTGCTCGCCGATCCCGACATCGACGCTGTCTACGTCCCGCTTCCCGCTGCGCTTCACGCCGAGTGGACGATCGCCGCCGTGCAAGCCGGCAAGCATGTGCTCTGTGAAAAGCCGTTCACCAGCAACACCGCCGCCGCACAGAGGGTCGCCGAAGCTACCTCTGCGTCGGACCGAGTCGTCATGGAGGCATACCACTCCCACTTCCACCCGCTGTACGGGCGGCTACGAGAGATCATCGCCTCAGGTGAGATCGGCCAGGTGCGATCCGCGCGCGCCGCGTTCTGCGTCCCGATCGCTCCCGGCCGCGACATCCGTTGGAATCCGGACCTAGGTGGCGGCGGCCTGCTCGACGTGGGGTATTACCCGGTCCGCGCACTCACTGAGCTCTTCGGCATCGCACCCGAGATCACGGATGCGCGAGCCTGGCCACGAGGCGAGATCGATCGGCGGATGGAGGCAACCCTGCGGTGGGGCAGCGGCATGACCGGGCAGATCGTGTCGTCCATCTGGTCACGCAGCCTCATCTCCATGGGGCTGACGGTGTGGGGGGACGGCGGCGCCATGCGCGTCTCATTCCCGTACCACCCCCAGATGGGGACTCGCATCACCGTCAAGGCCGCTCACGGCCGCCGAAGTGAGCGCACCGAAAAGCGCTCGACCTACTCCTATCAACTCGAGGCGTTCCGCGACGCGGTGCGCGGAACGGTCGCGGTGGAAACCACTCCCGCGGCCGCTGTTCACCAGATGCGCACCCTCGACGAGATCTACAGCGCCGCGGGGATGAGCCCGCGAAACGCGTGAGCACCGGCGGCGCTAGCGATCCCTTCCGTGGGGAGCTTCGAACCCGCCTTCGGGCTTATCGGCGCCGACCGGGGAGACATCCGAGCGACATCCGCAACCCACCTTCGCCTCGGCTCGGCAGTGTCGCTGCCGAAAACAGCATCTGAGCGCGGTTAGCAACGCATCCTGCGCCGAGTGCATCCTCCTCCGCCAGCGGATTTCCTGCGTCTGCCGTTTTCACTGGTGCCGGGACTGCACCTGGTAGGAACCGTCGCCAAGACCGAGGGATGATCTCCCTCGGTCTTCTTTACGCAAACCTTACGCAGATGGGCACTCTGATCCACGGATCGGAGCGGCGTAGAGCAGATGGTCAAAGCATGCGGAGATCGAAATAGCCGAGGCCGGTCCGCGAAACCACGTKAACGTCCACCAACCTCATTGAACGTCTGGGAAACTCACTCAAAGTGCGGAGACGGAGGGATTTGAACCCGGGCTCTACGTGGATGATGGTGAGCGTTCAGTGCTGCTTCGTTGATACGACTGGGTTCGCGGCATGGCTCGCGGACGTTCAGAGGTGTTCGCGGGCGCTTAGGCTTACGCGATTCTTACGCAGTGAAAGCGCAGCGTGGGCGATCTGGATGGCATTCATTAGACGCCACTGGTTCCCATAATGCCAATGACGGTGCCGGCACGGCACCCCACCTTCTGCGTTACGGCCTAACACCACACCCAAGGATCGGTTAGGGCATTGTGGCACGATGACCACGCCATCCGTTGTCCACGTTGTGCTCGTCCGCTGGAAGCCGGATGTCGGCCTCGCCTCCCTGGAAGAGCTGACCAAACTGGCGAGCGCATTCCCCGACACGGTCCCCGGCGTCCTGGCCGTTCATTGCGGACCGAACACGAGCCCCGAGGGACTTGCGGGCGGGTTCGAGTGGGCGCTCGTCGTCAGCTTTGCCAGCAGTTCAGCTCGAGACGACTACCTACCGAACCCGGCGCACCAACCCGTCGGAGAGCTGATTTCTCGATTCGCAGAACAGGTCATCGTCTTCGACGTGGACGCGTGATCGCGCCGGAGTGACGTGGCTCAGAGTGTCCGAGCGAAGGGATCGAAGTCCTCGGGCAGTGCGGGCACGCGATCAACGGAGCTCTCGACGGTCACGAACTGACCGCTGTCGGCGGACTCTTCCGCTGACAGCATGACGTCGAGGACGTGTCGTCCCAGCTCTCCGGAGGCGATATGAGGCCGGTCCTGGGCGATGGCGCGTACCATCTCCAGCAGCCCGAGGCCGCGGCCGACGACTACCCCCTTCTCCGGGATCTCGATCTGCGGCTGCTCGAAATCTTCTCCGTCGCGGACTTCTGTGAGCGGCTTCACGTATGCGGAGCGGCCCGTGAACCTGTTCGGGTCGGGCATCACGATCGAGCCCTCCGTGCCGTGGATCTCCACCACTCCGTGCCGCTCCAGTGCCGAGTCGAAGCTCAGCAGACTGTGCGCCTGCTGACCTCCCTCGAACACGGTGAGCACCTGGACTGTGGTAGGAACGTCGACCGGGAACCGGGTGCCGGCGCTGGGTCCGGTGCGTATCTCGCGTTCGGCCTGCGGCTTCATTCCGCCGGCCGCGACGCGGTCCACCGAGCCGAACAGACTGACCAGTGCCGTGAAGTAGTAAGGCCCCATGTCGAGCAGGGGACCCGCGCCGCGGGAGAACAGGAACTGCGGGCTGGGATGCCACAGGTCAGGGCCCTGCGTCTGGAACGAGGTGTGCGCGAACAGGGGTGCACCGATCACACCACTGTCGATCGCGCGCTTTGCCGTCTGGAACCCGGGGCCGAGGACCGTGTCCGGAGCGGAACCGACTCTGAGTCCCGCGGCATCCGCGCTCCTCAGCAGCGCATCGACGCCGTCTCGTTCGAGGCCGATCGGCTTCTCCGTCCACACGTGCTTCCCCGCCGCGATCGCCGCCGCGGACACCTCCACGTGCACCGCCGGAATGGTCAGGTTCACGACGACCTGCACCTCAGGGTGGGCCAGCACATCGTCAGCGCTCCCCCACCTCGGCACGCCGTGCTTCTCGGCCTGGGCGCGAGCCCKGTCGGGGTTCAAGTCGCCGACGATCATGACTTCGACATCCGGGAAGGAGCCGAGGTTCTCCAGGTAGGTGTCGCTGATGACACCACTACCGATCAGCCCGACGCCGACGGCGCTCATCGGACGAAGCCGCCGTCGCGAAGGAAGGCCAGGCTCGCGGCCACATCCTCGAAGACATCACCGGGTGGGTTGTCGTACTCGATGACGGCGTAGCGGATGGCACCGGCACCGGCCCGCAGCGAATCGGCCAGGGGAACATCCCCCTCGCCGGCGTGCCGCTGATCGAGCGAGTCGGACGCGAATGCCGGCGCATCCGGCGCGAACGGGTTACTCGGCGGCACCATCCCGTCCTTTACGTGCACGGCGACGAGCCGTGATCCCAGCCGGGCTACCAGCTGCGGGACATCCTGCCCGCCTGCGAGGGCCCAGAACAGGTCCAGCTCGATCTCCACGCTTTCATCGGTCAAGGCGACGAACCGCTCGAACGCGGTGTGCCCGTCGAGCGTGGCGAAGAACTCCTGTGCGTGGTTGTGGTAGCCGACGCGCAGGCCGAACCCTGCGGCGACCTCAGCGACACGGTTCAGCCGCTCCGCGATATCGGCGACACCGTCTTTGGTCTGCCACCGGTCCACGGCGACGAAGGGGTCGATGACGGTCGTGATACCTACTGTCGCTGCGGCCTCGAATACCACCTCTGGAGCGGGAGTGGGAATGGATCCGTCGGGCGTCCACAGCTCGTCGGAGAGGAGGGGCGCGTGACCTGTGGGCGATGCCAGACCCGCAGCATCCAACGCCGCCCGAATCTCCTGCGGTCGGCGCACGAAGTCGAACGCTTCAACGTTCTGCAGCCCGAGGGCGGCCAGCTTGTCGAGCGAGCCGCTCGGGTCGGCGGAGAATTCGGCGGCCAGCGTGTAGAGCTGGACCGAGGCGAGCGGCAGAGCCATCGGTTCCTCTTTCGAGTGTCGGGGTCAGGAGGTGGGTGCGTTGAGGTCGGGCGCGGGTGCGTCCCGGGTTGGGTTCTCGGGCGGATCTATCTTGCGGGGCTCCAGGGGCGGAGCCAGCATCGCGTCGGCGATGATCCTMTTGGGGTCGTACTGTCGCGGATCCAGGGCTTTCCACGGGATCTCGTCGAACTCTTGGCCGATCTCGTCGCGCGCGCGCTGCTTGGCAGCCTCCGTGAAGKCGCGAATATCCCGAACAGTCGCCCCCAGCCAGCCTGCAGCCGCGGTCATCCGTGAAGGCCCCAGCAGAAACGCGGCCAGGATGGCGAGGAGCATCACCTTTGTCGGGTCAAGTCCGAGCATCAGGACGCCCTTCCGGTGAGCGCCAACGCCTGCGGTTCCAGCGCCGCGACTGCCCTTGCTCGTCGCTTGTCATTGACCCACGCGAAGCCGGCAGCGGCGAAGTAGAGGAGCACCATCGGCACGGCGAGGAGGAACATCGACAGCACGTCCGCGGCGGGCGTGGCGATCGCCGTGAAGATGGTGATGGCGAGAATCACGTACCGCCAGGATCCGACGATGGCGGTCGCKCTCATCACGCCGACGACATTGAGCAGGACCAGCAGCAGCGGGAGGACGAACGCGATACCGACGATAAGCATCAGGCGCAGGATGAAATCCACATAGCTGCGCGCGTTCAGGATCGAACTCGAGTTGCTGGGTGCGAACCCGACGAGCAGCGCGATCATGTGCGGCAGCACCAGCCAGCCTGCTGCGCATCCCGCCGCGAAGAGCGGCACGGCGGCGCCGACGAAACCGAGAGCGTAGCCCTTCTCCCGCCGCGTCAGTGCCGGAACGATGAAGGCCCACAGTTGGTAGAGCCACACTGGTGAGGACAGAACGACCCCGACCGTGAAGGCCAGCTGCATCCGGAGATCGAATGCTGCCGTGACCTCACCGAAGTTCAGCAGCGCCATCCGACCTTGCTCGCCTTCAATGGCTTTGATGAAGGCCTGTACCGCGTCGAGCAACCATCCGGAGAGCGCGAACCCGGCGACCATTCCCGCCAGCAGTGCGAGCGCGGTGACGGTGAGCCGCTTCTTCAACTCGATCAGGTGGCCACCCAGACTCATGACCCCCTGTGGGTCTCGACCGGCTCGCACCTGTCGCGACATCAGAATTCACACCCCGGCGTGGGGAGCGCGCGGTGCCGGCGGAGTGTCCGCGAGCTCCGCCCGCCCTGGCGCGGAAGCGACCAGGTCGGCTGCAGCTGGCGTGCTGTCGTTCTCGTCGCTCAGGTTCTTGGTCTCCGAGCGGAAGATGCGGACAGACTGCCCGACGCTCCGCGAGAGGGCGGGCAATCGGGTGGCGCCGAACAGCAGAAGGACGACGGCGAGGATGATGAGCAGGTGCCAGCCAGACATGTTGGCGAACATGGATAACTCCTTTGTTAGTGGGTGGTGAGGTGCGGGGGTCAGCGACCGGCGAGCGAGCCGCCGATGCCACCGACGCTGAAGTAGCGGTTGAGGACGGCGAACACGATCACCGGTGGAAGCAGCATGATCACGGCGACCGCCATGACGGCTCCCCAGTCCGTGACGTTCTGCTGGAAGAAGGACTGCAGACCGACCGGCATGGTGTAGCTGGTTTCGGTCCGCAGGAACACGACCGCCACCAGGTAGTCGTTCCAGGACAGCAGGAAGGTGAAGATCGCGGTGGACAGGATTCCGGGGAGGCTGTTGCGCAGCACGATTCGCGTGAAGCTTCCGAAGACGGATGCCCCGTCGATCCACGCGGCTTCCTCGAGCGAGACGGGGATGCTGTCCATGTAGGCGGCCATCATCCAGGTCGCCACGGACATGCTGGCTCCGACGTACACGATCGTCAGTCCGGTCAAGCTGTCGACGAGGCCGAGGTTCGCGAACAGGATGAACAACGGGATGACAGCGGTGATGACCGGCAGCGACTGGATGACGAACAGCAGCAGCGCGTATCCGGACACCAGCCGACTGCGACCCCGGGACAGGACGTAGCCCGCCGGCGCCGCCACGATCACGGACACCAAGACGGTCGCCAAGGCGACCCACAGGCTGTTCGCCAGCCATGTGGGGGTGAGGGTCTCCGTCAGCACGTAGATGATGTTGTCCAGCGTCAGCCCCGACTCGCCGCTCGCGGCGCTGGGCGTGAGCGCGAGCAGCACTACGGAGAACACCGGAATCAGCACGATCGCGGTGAGCACGGTGATGAGGGCGAATCTTCCCCACTGGCCGCGCTTCTCCTGCTCGCTCACGGGAGGCTTGCTTTTCTCACCCCGGGTGCGGGTCGTGATCGAGCGGGTCACGGACCGCGGCTCGTCCCCCTCGAGGGAGCTGTGCAGGATAGTGCTCATTCGACGCTCGACTTTCGGATCTGGCGGTACAGCACGACGGAAACCACGACGAGTGCGAGGGTCATGAGGAAGGCGATCGCCACGCCGGGTCCGAGCTGGAAGTCCTGGAACACCGTCCGATACGCAAGGACGGTCAGGGTTGTGGTGGCGTCGACCGGACCGCCCCCGGTGAGGAGATAGATGGTCGGGAAGTCGTTGACACAGAAGATCGTCATGAGGATCCAGCTGATGTAGGTGGACCGAGCAATCAGGGGAAGGGTGATCATCCGGAACTGCTKCCACTTGCTGGCGCCGTCCATCTGGGATGCCTCGTAGACGGTGGGGTCCACCGCCGCGAGCGAGGCTGCGGTCATCATCATCATGAACGGGAAGCTGATCCACACCTTGAAGACGCACACCGTGATGGCAGCGAGGGTCGGGTTGGCGAGGAAGAGCACGTTCTCGATGCCGAACAGTCCGAGCAGACGCGGGACCGGGCTTTGCGGGGTGGCGACCAGCCAGTTCCAAGCCGTCGCMGACACAACGACGGGTACCACCCAGGGGAGCAACAGCAAGACCTTGAACAGGCCGTTACCGGGAATGCGCGTCCGCAGCAGCAACGCGAACGCGAGACCCAGCGCCCATGATCCGAAGACGCCCACGATCGTGAAGATGAGCGTGAACCGGGTTGCCTTCCAGAACGACTCCGAGGTGAGGACGGCGACGTAGTTGTCCAGGCCTACGTACGTGCCGCCCGCGATCAGCGACCCGTCGTGAACCGACTGGTAGGCGGCGACGACGAATGGATATGCGTTGATCAGTAGGAGGAGTACGACGGACGGAATGATGAGCGTCGAATAGGTCCGTCGCGTCTGCGCGGCGATGGCATTGCGGCTGCGTCCGGGCCTTCCCGAACCGCCGATGCCGACGCCGGATCTCGCTCGTTGCAGCCGTGTCGCGGCATCCTGTGAAGTGGTCATGCTGTTGCTCCCTGGGTGGTGCCGCTACTACGACGTGGCCGACTCCAAGTCGGTTTGCAGGGCCTCGAGCGCCGTCTTGGAATCGGTCTGGCCGCCCAGGATGGTCTGCGTGAACTGCTGGAGTCCCTGACCGCCGTCGACTGCGGCCAGGTCGGCGAAGAGCGTTTCGGCCTGCCAGGACAGCGGCTTGCCCACGGGCTGCCACTCGTCGATGATCTTGACCCACTCGGTGTCCGACTGGAACGCGTCGGAATCCACGATCGACCGCAGCACCGGCAGCGACTCGATCAACTTCTTGTCCCAGTAGACCTTCATGTCGGCCAGGTAGGAACTGAGGAACGCCTCCGAACCCTCCTGACTGGGCGTGTTGGTGTACATCATCAGGTTGTTCACATACCCGAGGGTCCCGGTGTCACCGTTGTATCCGGTCACCGGCGACGCGACGACGATGTCGTCGTCCTTGAGGGTGTGCTGCAGGCCGGCGGTGTGCCAGCCCATGCCGACCTTTTTGCTCGTCCACTGCTCGAAGACGTTGTCGGCGGTGTAGCTCGGTGCACCCGGGTCGACGGCGCCCAGGGCGATCAGCTCCTTCACGAAGTCCATCGCGGCGATGTTGGCGTCGGTGACGGCGTCGGKGTTCTGGTCCTTGTCGAACAGTCCACCGCCGTTGTTGATCATCAGCGAGAGCAGGACCTGAGAGCCGACACTGTTGCCCGCGCCGGCACCGATGCCGAATCCGTATACGCCGTTCTTCGCGAGCGCCTTGGAAACGTCGATGTAAGAGGCCCAGTCCGTCGGCGCCTCCACRCCCGCCTGCTCGAGGAGCGACTTCCGGTACCAGAGCACACGGTAGTCCGCCTGCCACGGGACAGCGGCGTAGCCATCCGGTGTCTTCATCGACTCCACCGTTCCGGGCAGGAAGTCGTCGAGCTTGCCGCTCTTGCGCAGCGAGTCGATCAGGTCATCGGCGTACGCGATCGCCCCCTGCTCGGCGAACTGGAACGCCTGKAAGCCGGCGCCGCTGCTCACCGCCGGTCCCGTCTTCGAGGCGATCGCCGAAGAGAAGGTCTGGTAGAAGTTGTTCCACTGAATCTGCTGGTAGCTGGCCTTCGGCAGTCCGCTGGCGGGCGTGTAKCCGGTGACGACGGCCTTCGCTTGGTCGGCATAGGACTGCGGGCCCCAGGGCATGTCCCAGAATTTCAAGGTACCGCCGCTGCCACCGGTAGCGGCCGCGCCGCCTCCGCCAGGAGTGCATGCCGCGAGCAGCGGAACGGCCGCCGCAGCGGCTGCGATTCCGAGGAAGCCGCGGCGGGAGAACGTGGCTGGTGTTGAGGTGTTCATCATTGGACTCCTATCCGACCTCGCGGTCGGCTCTCTGTGGTGTGCTGGGTGTCGGGTTTGGGACGAGTGGAATGGGTACGGGCGTTGAGTTGGCTGGTCGAGGGCTCGCTAGGAGAGGGGTGCTCGGCTGAAGAGCGATTRGCTCGCCTKGTCGAACTCCCGGAGATCGTTCGGATGCTCGCTCCCTTCGACGGCGGCGATCACGCGCAGCCATGAGGTGCGGTGTGCAGACTCCCAGCGGGCAGGCAGCGTGCTGGACGCGTCGGCATTGACGATGGTGACGATGCCGGGTGCCGCCGCGCCGGGGTCGGGCACGCACAGGTGAACTCCCCCGGAGAGTGTGACGACCCGGGCGCGGAGCGGACCGCCGATTGCGGGGCCGACAGCGATGGTGATGGTCAGTGGTGCGCCGCCCTCCACGGTGCCGCTCAGCAGTACTGTGCGCGGTTGGCGGTGGAGGACTCGGAGATTCTCCACCGAGCCGAGGAGGTGGTGCGCGATCTGGACCGATTCGTGAGTGGCCCGTTCGATTTCTTCGGCCGCGGGCACGTGCACGGCGATCTCGGCAAACGAGATCGGAGTGTCGAGCGTGCTGACCGCGTCGCGGGCCTGGATTACGGCAGTGTTCGATCGCCAGCGTTGGTCGAGGATCACGAAGACGTTTCGTTCCGCCGCGGTGTTGCGCAGAGCCTCGATCCCCTCCGCCTCGGGGGCGATCACCACGACCCCGTGCGCGCCCTCACGCAATGCCTGGTCTGCCCGTTCCACCCAGCCGGCCGTGCCGTTGACTGCGCGCACGTCGGCGTGGTCCTCCACCAGGTGGAGCTTCGCGGGCAGGGATGCCGCCACCCAGGTGAGAGCGCCGGTGACGCGCGCCTCTGCATCGGCGGCAATTGTGATCACGTTCATGCGACAGCCTTTGCGTTGCGGATCCGACTCGATGATTGGTCGGCGAGGGCGATGGCGAACCGGAGGTCGTCGATGAGCTCCACCACCGCCGGCGGAGCTTCCTCACCGCGTGCGACGAGGGCAAGCGCCATCCACTCTGCTTCGTACCCGTTGATGGCGAACGGACCGAACGACCGGCTGTCCGTGTGCGAATGAAGGGTGGCGACCGCCGACCCTCCCTGCACGTACGAGGGAGTGAAGGTGACATGCATCGACTGTTCCTCGCTGATGACCTCGAGGGTCCACTCCGGCCCCCATCCGTCCGTGACGCCCGCCTGCAGGTGGACGACCTTGCCGGATGCGGTTCCCGAGATGACGTAGCCCCAGGGAGGCGCGACTTCAGCTCGCAGCACATCCAGGTCCACGAACGAGGGCAGGAACCGACGGATCAGAGGCAGGTCGTGAATTGCGAGCCCCATGATGCCGCCGGTGACGATGCGGACCGCCGCCTCCGGATCGGTCTCGTCGGATGGCGCAGGCGACTGGCGCGCGACGATGTCCGTGGCCAGATCCTCGAACAGTGAATTGGGTGGAATGACCACCGAGGAACGGATGGTGTGGGATGTCTCGATGAGTGCCCGCCATTCCGCCTCAGCTGCCAGCCAGGCCGGATCGAATGTGTGCATCGCGCCGACGATGATCGGCACGCCCGTCTCCGCGGAGACCTCCGCGATCTCGTTCGCTTCCTCAGCGGTCATCGCAAACGGCTTCTCACAGAGAATCGCCTTCACGCCGGCTCGGCACGCGGCGATGACCTGCGCCGCGTGGAACTGCGAAGGGCTGCAGATGACGATCACGTCGACACTCGCGTCAGCGAACACATCTTCCGCTCGTGTCGTATGCGCCGCGCCAGCTCGGCGGGCGACAGCCTCTGCGGTTGCGGCATCGACGTCCATGACGACACGCACCTCGAAGTCGTCGCTCAGGCGCGCGAGCGTGGGCAGGTGGATGGCTTGGGTCACGGGACCCGCACCGAGAATGCCCACGCGCAGCCGAGCGGCGCTATCGCGGTCACCGGACATCGACATCGTCTCTCCTTTGAGGTTAAAAATGACCGATTGATCATGTTTCACTGACTATAACCGATCGATCAGGTTTCACGCAACAGGCGGGTAAAGTGTCACGCGGAGGTGCGATGAGATCCGAGACACAGGTAGGCCGTGGCGCCCGGGGCCCTTATCGCAACGGCGTCAAGCGTCGTCGAGAGATAGTGATGGCGGCGGCGCTTGCCTTCGGGCAATACGGGTACCACGGCGCGTCTCTGCGCCAGATCGCCGACCAGGTGGGCACCACGAACGGGACATTGATCGCCTACTTCGGCAGCAAGGAGGGTCTTCTCGTTGCGGTGCTCGAGCACTGGCGCGAAGAGACCGCTCCAGAAACGGACATCTTCCACGGCCTCGACTACTTCCGTTCATTTGCGTTCCTGATGCGGTACCACGCGAAGCGGCGCGGCTTGATTGAGCTCTTCCTCACCATGTCGATCGAGGCCGCGCAGGCGGATCACCCGGCGAGGCCGTTCATCCTCGAACGGCAACAGTCCACGATCGCCCTCATGACGGAGAATCTCCGCTTCGCGCTGGAGCGGCAGCACATCGAGTTCATGAGTCCCGAGACGATGGAGGCGGAGGCGCGCCTGATGATCGCGACGCTCGATGGCCTCGAGATCCAATGGATCCAGACGGACCAGCTCGATCTCGAGGCGATGGTGCGCCGGCAGGTGGACTCCGCGATCGCCCGATGGACCGGACGCCCCATCGAGGACGTGCGGGGAGAGACCGATGAGTGGCTCGCCACTCATCACGGGGACGTCTTCCTCGAACTGTCTGGCTCCGCCTGATCGTGGCCACTTGGATCGCGGGAACGAACCGAAGCTGACCCGCCGCCTGCTCGTCTGATCGAGTTCGAGGTGACGCACTCGCTGGCCGGTACTGGTGTCCCTCGCTGAGCGGGCAGGGCGTCGGACCCACACCCGCGCGTGCTCGTGCTGCCGTACGACTGATCCCAGCCGACGTCGCCGGCGCCGGTTCGGACGTTGCTCCCTTGCCAAATCATGAGCACATGGTTATATTTGCGAAACTGAAGCGATCGGTTAAGTTTCGGATGACCACTGGCCATCCAACGATCCAGGTGTCCAGATCAATGAGGAGATGTGCATGTCCGCTGTCGAAACCCCATCAGGAAGCCGGAGTCGGGGCAGGCGGACAGCCGCCTTTGCTCTGGCGGCCGCCATAGCTGTCACGACGTTTGCGCCGGGTCTCGCAGCACCGCCCCCGGCACGCGCCGAGCAGTCGGCCCCGAATTCGGGCCTCGGTGAAGCTGCGTACCAGCGGCCTCTTGGAGTGATCGGAAGCGTCCCGTGCAGCCCGCACGATTGGCAGCGCTGTGCCGGCGATACCTCCGCCCCCGACACCGCGCCGTACGCACTGGGGAACCCCATGGCGCAGCCCGGCCTCGGGATTCCACTCGGTGGCCTCGGAGCAGGCTCGTTCATGATCAACCAGGCCGGCACCTTCGGCCCGTGGAACATGGGCGGCTCGTCGAACACGAACTACGAGAAGCGCATCCTGTCGCAGGCCGCCATTCATGTCCGCGAACAGCAGCCCGGCCGCAGTGCGACGACCAAGACGCTCGCCGTGAACACCACGGAGTTCGGGTCCGTCCTTCCTGCCTGGTCGACCTTGGCCGCGGGCAGCGGGACGTACAGCGCGCTGTACCCCTTAGGGCGGATCGATTACGCCGACCCTGTTCCCTCCACATCCGTGGCTACGACCTTCTGGACGCCCATCGTGGCCGGCGACGACGAGTCCTCCTCGCAGCCCGTCGCCTACTTCGATGTGGAACTCACGAACGAGACGAGCAAGACGACGAAGGTGTCGACCATGTTCACCTTCCCCAACGCTCCCGCTCACGTGGGCAGCACCGTGCAGAACACCCCCAGCGTCGTGCCCAGCATCCGCACCGGCTACACCAGTCACAAGTCGGAGGACAAGCGGAACAAGATCACCGGCATCACGCTCGGCGCCCACAGCCCCAGCAACACTGCCGACTCGCAGAACAGCGAGTGGACCACCGCCGTGCAGGACAAACCCGGGCAGAAAGTGACGTACGTGACTTCCTGGAACGCGGACGGTGACGGGTCTGACATCTACTCCGCCTTCAGCAAGACCGGTCGGCTTCCCGACGCCGCCCTCGATGGCAGCAACTCAGCCGGCGCACTGGCGGTCGACATGAACCTGGCGGCCCACGAGAAGAAGATCGTTCGCTTCGTCCTGGCGTGGGACTTCCCGCAGATCACGTTCGGCAGGGAAGGCGACACGTCCTGGATGCGTCGCTACACCTCCTTCTACGGAGCCCGCGAAGACGCGCAGAACAACTACATCGCGGGCACCTACCCCGGCGGCCAGGGTTTTGCCATCGCCAGCCGGAATCTGGAACGCGCTGACAAGGCGGCGGCAGAAGTGGCCCGCTGGTGGTCGCCCGTCGCGACCGATCCCAAGGTGTCTTCCGCCATCCGAATGGCCGCACTCAACGAACTCGGTCAGCTCTCGTTCAACGGCTCCTTCTGGGAATCCGGACTGGTCTCGTCTCCCTACAAGACCGATGCGCCGCGAGCAGGCTCGGCGGTGCCCGGYACTCACCTGTTCCACACGCTCACGGGGGGCGGCTGGGCAGACTCAGGAGAACTCGACGTCCAGGGGCAGATGGCGATCGCCCTGCGTGAACTGTTTCCCTCGATCGAAGGAGACTGGGTCCGGGCGACCTCCGAGATGATCGCCCAAGACCCGAACGGGCGAGTCCCAGGAAGCTCCGGCTTCAACCCCCCGGTCGACGGATACATCTGGTGGCATCTGGAGGCGCCGTGGCTGCTCTGGGAGACCTCCGCCAGCCCCGCGGCACCCGAGACGACGTTCTTCGACCGCCCCGTGAAATATCTGATGCGCGCGTACGGCGCGTACAGCAGCTCCGGCGACGACGCGCTGCTGCGCGATGCATACCCCGCGATGCTGCGTCTGTGGACGCAGGACGTCGTGCCTCGGATACCGCAGGGCGACGCGCTTCCCACGGAGCCCGCCTCCTTCGCCAGCACCTATGACATCTTGGGACAGTCCGGTGGCGTACACGGGGTGTACAACTCCGGCCTGTACATCCTGGCTGCGGAGATCATGGCGGCCGCTACAGCGGACGCGCAGGGGCTCGGAGTCCCCGAAGCGTCGACGGTCGACGTCGATGCCCTCACGCAGACGGCGGCCTCGTCGCGGGCTGCCTACGAGTCGGCATTCTGGACGGGAAGCTATTACACGTTCACCGACGCCGGCGCCCGGTCCACTGACGTCTTCGTCGACGCGCTCTGGCCTCAGCACGTTGCTGAGCAGCTCGGGCTGCCTGACATCAATCCGCGCGAGCATGTCGCCGCTCACCTGACCAGCACCTTCGACCAGCTCACGCAGCTGAAAGACTCGACAGGGCACATGCTCGGAGCGCCGAACCTGGTCCCGAACGGAGGAACCCCGTACCCGTTCCTGCTCAACCGGCCGCTGGAGCTCGGGTTCCAGGCAGCGGAGGTGTGGAGCGGCGCGAACTTCGAGTTCGCGGGGACGCTGATCAGGGAAGGCGATCGGCTCGGACGACCCGATCTGCTCGCCGATGGCAACGAGCTCGCGAAGGGTGTCGTCCACCAGATCTACAGCCCGGACGCGGCAGCTGCCGGAGCCTTCGCCTTCAACACGCCCGAGGCGTGGAACGGCTACGATCCCACCACCTACCGCGCGGCCTATTACGTCCGTGCGCTCGCCGCCTGGGACATGTACGCATCGACTCGCAGTCGATGAGAGCGCACACCTAGCAAGGCGCAGCAATCGAGGACGCAGGGGCAGACGCTCGCCCCTGCGTCCTCGCCATGTCCAGTCCGCGAGTGACGGCGACTCAATCGAGATCCATGCCGCTGAGTCGGGCGAGTGCCGTGAGGAGTCGAGCCTGGAAGTCGCCGGCGGTCGCAGAGGGGTGTGGCCGCTGTGTGCGGCGGTGGTGCCAGTAGCCGCCGGTGGCAGGCTTGACGTCCGGATGTGTCGCGAGCCATGCCTGGGTCCGGTGGCCCTCGACGAGATCGTCGGGCGCGCACGCACCCCCCATGCGAGTGGGAACCCAACCTGGATCGACAGCGTGACTGGTCGTGCCGGGCCATCGATGAGCGACGGCCTCACTGAGCGTCGTCACCCACAGTTTCGTGTCACTGTACGTCGCCGTCGAGGACGTCAATCGATCGAGGTCCACGGAGCCGCCGCKGTGCATCGAACTGCTGAGATAGATCAAGCGCCCCGGCTTGTGCATCAGCACCGTCAACACATAGGGCGCGAGGATGTTGACCGGCACCAGGTCGGGCGGCCGCATCGTCCCCGCGTTGTGGAGCACAGCGTCGAACCGGCCGAACTCATTCGCCTGGCGCGCCACATCGCCGGCCGCTTCCAGATCGCTGAGGTCGCCGACCACCTCGCCCGCCCAGCGGACTCCCTCGGCGCGAGGCGCCCGATCTGGAGTGCGAGCATGTACCACGACATCGTTGCCGCTGTCTGCGAGGTCGATCGCGGCGCCGAGGCCCAGCCCGGTGGAGGCCCCGGTGACGAGGATCAGCGCCATGCCGGTGCCTCACCGGCAGCTCTGCGTATCAGCGCGGGCGCGATGTCGCCAACCGCCTTCTGTCCGCCCACCCGGCATGTTCCTTCACTGTCGGTCATGATGATCCTTCCCTCATCTTCATGGAACACCGATCCTCCCGTGCCCGGGAGGTCCTGCTGGAAGGTGTACTGACAGAGCATTCCTCGTCACCCGGCCCCGGCGTAGTGTCCGTCGGGAGTTACCCGAAACGACCCGGCTCGAGCGCGTCCCTGTCCAGGACTCCGCAGGAAAGACGGCGCATGAGGATCACGGAGGCAGGACATGACCGACACCAAGGTTTGGCTCATCACCGGAGCGGGGCGCGGAATGGGCGTCGACATCGCGCAGGCAGCACTCGCTGCCGGTGATCGCGTCGTCGCCACCGCCCGCGACGCTGCGAAGGTCGTTGCGACTGTAGGAGAGCAGGAGAACCTCCTCGCCGTCTCGCTCGACATCACCGACAGCGCGTCAATCCAGGCGGCCGTGGATGCCGCCATCGACCGCTTCGGCCGCATCGACGTGCTCGTCAACAACGCCGGAAGCTTTCAGGCCGGATACTTCGAGGAGATCAGCCCGGAGCAGTTCCGTGCGCAGATGGAGACGAACTTCTTCGGACCGCTCAACGTCACCCGCGCAGTGCTGCCCGTCATGCGCCGGCAGCGAGCGGGGCACATCGTCACGATCACCTCGACGGCGGGAATCGTCTCTGGTGGGTTCGGCAGCGCGTATGGCGCGTCAAAGTTCGCGCTGGAGGGCTGGACCGAATCGCTGCGTGAGGAGGTCGAGCAGTTCGGCATCCGCGTCACCGCCGTCGAACCCGGCTTCTTCCGCACGGAACTGCTCGTCGAGGGAGCCTCCACCCTCTGGCCAGACATCTCGATCGACGACTACGCAGACACGGCGAGCACGATCGAGGGATGGAAGTCAATGAACGGAAAGCAGAGCGGTGACCCCGCGAAGCTCGCTGCCAGCCTCGTGAAAGTCGTCGAACTCAACCAGCCGCCGGCGCGATGGGTAGCCGGCGCCGACGCCGTGCAGGCCGTGAAGCAGAAGGGCCAGAAGCTCATCGACCAGGCCGAGGCCTACCTCGAACTCTCCACAGGTCTCGACCACACCGACAACGCTGCTTGAGACCTGGCCCTTGGCCTGGCGTCAGCCTGGGGCGACGGAGGGACAGATTCCCCCGGTCTCCCCCGTGCAGATCCGCGAAATCCAGCGGCTCAATCGACGTACGGAGCGGTCGCCACAGGGGTAGTGCGTAAAGAATCTTGCGCAAACCCCTCTTCGCCAGGCTGGTTGTGAGTCAGTTCACGGTCAGCGAGGAGGGCGGGGTTGTCGATTACTCCGGGGTTCACGACGGCGGAGATCCGCGAGCTTGTGCATGAGTATCAGTTGCAGCCGCATGGTCAGAAGGCGATCTGGCTGCGCGAGCGGGGCCTCACGTATGCGCAGCTGATCAAGTGGCGCAAGGC
>NZ_JBFULL010000020.1:0-26319 GCF_056400345.1 Microbacterium sp. P5_B6
GTGTGATGTCCATTCGCCTCCGCACACCACGGGCCTTGAAGCGCATGTTTGGCCAGCTCGACGCGTTCTTAGGTGCAGTCGGACCTGAGGTTCGGTTCGATGACTTCGTGGTCCTCACCTGGTTCCGGACTGTGGAACCAGGTGTCTATGGACTTATCCAGGCGCGCAAGAACGAACTCCTGGGTACTGGCGGTGATGCGCTTCGTAAGATGTCACGCCCGAAGAAGAGCAACGCTCAGATGAGAGCCGAGTGGCTTCGGCGACTCGAAGAGGCACAGGTAGCAGAAGCTCATCGGGACGACGTTCTCTACCTGCTCACCTCGATTTTCCCGATGCTCGACGGAATCTATGGCGGCGACGACACCGAGTATGAGCGCCATAGCCATGGGGCCCCCGCCCCTACCCCCGGCAGCATTTCCCACCCTGACTACTTCGATAGGTTCTTCGCCTTTGGCGTCCCCAGTGACGACATCCCCGACTCGGTGATCCATGGTGCCGTCCGCGAGCTCGAACTCGGACGGACAGGTGCCGACAGAGCTCGACTCGACGAGACGTTCCGCACCCAACCAGACCTAGTCATTCGGAAGCTCACGCAGTTGTCGCGGTCTCAAGCCATCGAACACGGTGCACTCATCCGGTGGCTCAGCATCCGCTTCGACGCGGCACCGTTGTTCGGCACCATCGAACACCGAATCGAGGGACTCGTCGCCGAACTGCTCGCTGAGTTGCCAACCAAGGAGGGGGAAGCTCTCGTACGCGAACTCTCGACGACAGATTCCGACCTGTATCTCATGGGTAGCGCTCAGCGACTTCTCGCGGCTCAGCAATATGGCTCGATGAGCGAAGTCGCACGGTTCAACGCTATGGGTGCAGCGCTCGCCCCTGTCAGCGCGGAACTCCTACGAGGACGTCTCGAAGTCCTCGTTGACGAGGTGGTGAGCCCGCTTGATGCGACGGATGAAGCCAGCCGGTTGAAGTGGCTCTGGCGGGAGCTCGACGGAGAGGGCTTCCAGCGGCTGCTTGCTGGTGCCGTGCAGTCCGGGCGCTGGACGCTCATCGACGAGCTCGCATGGTTCGTCGGTTGCAGCGTCGGCCCTGACGGGACGTTTTACATCGGGAGATTTACCGATCTCTCCGCGCTGCCTCACGTGTTCGATCTGCAAGCGGTGTTTGTGTCGCTCGCACCCGAGATAGAGACCGCGGAGCGCTGGGACCGCAGCCGGGACGTCCCAGCCACCCCACAGACACTGCGGCGATTCGTGCTCGCTTCGCTCAAAGGGATGCGCGACGGGGACCACGCCGATTGAGTCCCTCGCGTCGACGACCCCCACCCAGGAGCTACCTCGAGAACCGGTGCGGTCGAGCGTGGGGCCGCGCGTTCGCCACGGCAGCGGGGAGGCTCTGGTCGTCGTAGATGGTGACGGCCGGTGCGGGCTTCGGCCAGGGGATCTGCGCGAGATGGGGACCATCGGGGTGAGCCGCGACCCAACCGAAGGCGCTCCGCGCTTGAAGTAGATTCGCCTCCCGCGCGATCCTTATCGCCTCACCACCCGCGAGGTTCCACACCACGGAGTTCCATGGCGCGCCGATCGGGCCGTAGACGAGGGCGTGGCGGGGGGTAAGGGGAAGGATCACCTCGTCGGCGTCGTGGAACCCAACCCCGCGGCCATTGGAAATCTGCACCAGGTTCTCGGGAGGAACATGTTCGCCCTTGATGCGAATCCGTTCACGAAGGTCGCCTTCCGGCGTGCCGTCTCGGGGACTGAGGACTACGGGTTCGTCGCCGATGATCAGCAAGGACGCGTCCAACCGCGCTACGGACACCGGCCGGCGGGAGAGATGCTCAGTCAGGTCCTCGCTAGCGCGATGCATGAACTGGATGTGCTCGTTTTGGTGCGGCACGATCTCTAGTTCCTGGATCTCCTTCGGGCTGATCTTGTCCTGGTTGACGAGCTTCATCCCGTAGTCGGCGACAAGTTCCATGGCACGACGGGTTCGCATCCCACGTAGCGCCTGCACCGCGACGAAGGTATCGAGCGCGAAGCGGTCGACACCTGTCGGCGGTCGAGCGTGTCCGAACGTCGAAGTTGACAGGTAGGGACGGATCACGCGCGCGAACTCGGCCTCGACCTCGCTGAGCCATACTTCCATCGCACCGTTGGGTGCCATGTCGAGATCGATGAAAGTGTAGAAGTCCTTGACCGCCACGTCGCCCACCGACATGACGCGCACCTTGCCCGTGATGCGATCACGCAGACGGATCTGATTCGAGCTGTTGGCGAACCGGCGCAGGATGGTGCGCGGGACGATGTGATGCCGAGTGCCGACCTGGCTCTTCAAGTCGATCGACTCGTACCACTGCCGCGCCAATCGCTCCGCGCCGGCGTCGCTGGCCGGCTGATACAGACGTCCCACGGGTGCATCATGACACGCATCTCCGACACCGATTCGTCCTCTTGCTGAACGCTGTCCGCCGCCGCTGAGGCAGCGATGCCGGAGATGCTCCTGTGCGCGCGCATCTACCAGGACAAGGTTCAAGTTATGGCGACAGTGGGCGGCCGGCGTCCTGAGCGTCTCCGGTCGGCCAGGCGCGACGAGGGAGCGCCTCCGGTTTGCGCCCGCATGGGGATCCTTCCGTCTGTCTGCGCGGCTGAGGCGCGTCCGCGTGAAGCCTCGCGGCGTAGCCTGGTTTGGTGCTGACCTCGCTGCGGAATCCCGGTGTGCAGGCTGCGCTCGTCGCCGCACTGCTGTTCGGCGCGGGCACTCCGATCGCGAAACTGCTGCTCGCGGATGTGAGCCCCTGGATGCTCGCGGGACTGCTGTATCTCGGCTCGGGGGTCGGTCTCGGCATCTACCGGCTGATACGCCGCCCGCCTCATGTGCGACTTCAACGTCGAGAGTTGCTGGCGCTGGCGGCCGCGATCTTCTTCGGCGGGGTCGTTGGCCCGGTGCTGTTGATGTTCGGTCTGATCGGGATGCCGGCATCCGGAGCTTCTCTACTGCTGAACGCGGAAGGCGTGGCGACGGCGCTGCTGGCTTGGTTCGTGTTCAAGGAGAACTTCGACCGCCGGATCGCCCTCGGCATGGCGGCAATCGTCGCCGGGGCGGTGGTGCTGTCATGGCCAGGTCAGGCAGATTTCGCCGGCATCTGGCCCACCTTCGCGATCCTCGGTGCGTGCCTCGCGTGGGCCATCGACAACAACCTCACCCGCAAGGTCGCGTTGCACGACGCGACCTGGCTCGCCGCAACCAAGGGCCTCGTCGCGGGACCCGTGAACCTGGCGCTCGCGTTCGTGCTCGGCGCGTCTCTCCCTCCGCTGCTCAACGTCGGGGCGGCGATGCTGACCGGCTTGTTCGCGTACGGCATCAGCCTCGTGCTGTTCATTGTCGCACTGCGCCACATCGGAACCGCACGCGCAGGCGCCTACTTTTCGATCGCTCCGTTCTTCGGCGCGCTGATCGCGATCGCGATGGGAGACCCGATCACTATCCCGCTGATCATCGCCGGAGCGCTCATGGCGCTTGGCGTATGGCTGCACCTGAGCGAACGGCACGAGCATCCCCACACGCACGAACCGCTAGAGCACGAGCACTGGCACACCCACCCCGACGAGCACCACGACCACGCGCACGCCGAGCCGGTAGCCGCCGGCACACGGCACCGGCATCCCCACACGCACACCGAGCTCACCCACACGCACGAGCACTACCCCGACAGCCACCACCGCCATTCACACCCCGCGGACTGACAACAGCGGCCAGCTCAACGAGCCAATCAGTCGCGGCAACACGGCCACTCCGGAGCGGCTTCGGGCCGAGAATAGAGTGCCCGCTCAGCGATCCCATCTGAGACGAACGGTCGCGCTGAAGGACTGGCTTGCGGACGCTCAGGTAGGCATCGCCGCCGACGTCCGGGACGGTGTGATTCAGGACGTGAGGGTGCGGATCACGCGAGCCGGGGAGCCGACGACAACGGCGTTCTCGGGGACATCTTTGGTGACGACGGCCGCCGCTGCCACGACAGCGTTGTCACCGATCGTGATGCCTGGCAGGACGGTGACGTTCGCTCCTATCCAGACGTTCCGGCCGATGATGATGCGGGCGGGGTGCAGGTCGCCGCGCTTGCTCGGGTCCAGGTCGTGATTCAGCGTCGCCAGGACCGTGTTGTGTCCGATCAGGCAGTCGTCGCCGATGACGATGCCGCCTTGGTCCTGGAACTTGCATCCGGCATTGATGAAGACCCGCTTGCCGACCGCAATGTTCTTCCCGAAGTCCGCGTAAAACGGTGGGAACACCGTCACGGACTCATCGATGGGTGTTCCGGTCAGTTCTGCGAGCAGGTCTCGAACCCGCTCCGGCGAGTGGTAGCTGCCATTCAGCTCGGCGGTGATTCGGAGCGCTTCCTGACTGGCCTCGTGCATGGCCTCGTGCAAGGGTGACCCACCAGCGATCGGTTGCCCGGAGTTGAGTGCGTCGAGTAAAGCGGCGAGAGTCATGTGAGCAACCCCCTCATCGGTATCGTCCGTCGGCGGCAGCGTTCTCCGCATCGGCGACACCGATCCCCCGGAGCCGTACCGCCGTGCTCTTCGCCCGTGGTCGTTGCGGGATGAGTGGTCATGGGTCCAGTCTGCTMTCCGCAGCGCGGAGGAGGGAGGGGTCCCTCAACGCACCCCCGAAGTTCCCGCCGAGACCGCTTGCCACGGTCCTGGCTGCGCCCGCATGCGGACCGGCTATCGGGCGCGTCTACCGTTCTGCCTTGCGACGACGCGCCAGCCGGGGCACATAGGGAAGCAGAAGGATGCGGATCCCAGCCATGTCATGGCGACGGATAAAGTCCGTCGGGGAGGTCATCGAAGTTGATCCGACCACCACGCTTCGAGAGTTCGCTCACGTCTGCCGGGACGAGGTGGCCATCGTCAGGGTGGTGATAGACGAATCGGTAAGCGTGCATCACCGAGTTCTGATTGAACAGCCGACTCGATTCATTGTCCCCGACTCGCGCAAAGTCAAAACGGCCAAGCGCGATATCGGCGGCAACGAGGTCTCCGAGCGGCCCACTCGGGTCTCGGAACATGACCAACGCGAGCTCGCGAGTCAAGGGGAATATTAGGGCCCAAGAATTCTCGAGTCCGAGCCCGACACTCTGAACTTCGCGTGGGTTTGAGAGCGGTGTTAGCGGCTCGTCTGAAGTAAGCAACGACGGAGCATCGAAGCGGACGAGCTCCCAGGGGCGCCCGAGAACGTGGCCCGCAAGCTTCGGCACCAAGGTCGCGATCTGTTCGATGTGCACCGCCGACGACACCAACGGCGGAAGATCGCCGACCGAAAAGTCCACCCCTCGAGGCGCGCCTGGAAGGTCCATGATTCGCGCGAACTCTTTCGGATCTTCATAGGCGAGGACACGGAGGTCGGCAGCCAGTACATTCTGCATCTGCGTTCGATGGCTAGGCAGGCGAAGAAACTGGAGTGTTATGTAGTGGGCGAACAGGGCGCGGTGATCCGGGTCCAAGGGCCACGACCCGTCAACGATTGATCGGTACACGGGCGCGACAGCGTCCTCGATGCGCGAGAGCTCAGCTTCGAAGGAGCTCGGATCGCTCGAATGGTCAGGGACTGTGTAGAAGTTGGCTTCCACCGTTGCATCAGAAACGTTCGTACTGTGGTGGGCCCCCGTGCGGACGTTTACTGCCTCGAGCCGCTCTCCAGCCGCGAACCCGCGGAGGTAGAACTGGGGAACGGTGTGATGACGCTTGGGCCGATCGCCCATCACAGTCCCCATTCCGTGCGCCTCGGGCAGTCCCGGTAACAGCCGCCACCAACTCCTCCGAGCTGGTCACGATACTCGACTACGGTTCCGAGTGCCGATTCGCTTCCGCGGCCACGCCGTCCTGCCGACTCAAGGCAGACCAGGACCAGTCGAAGGCGTCCAGCGCGGGACTGACAAGCTCGCGGACCAGTGCCCAAACCGATGTAGACATCCGGACGCTTCGACTTCCTGACGTACTACGCCCTCGGACACGGTCGTAGGTCCGACGGGCACCGAAAATGCGCGGCGTTCTGGCGCCCTCGAACACGGCCCGTCTTGTCGTTCTTAGGCGGGCAAGCCACACCAATACAGTKGGGGCATGACGACGGCCGCCACGGCGAATCCACCGAGCCGCCTGCTGACGCCTGCCAACCATCACTTCACGGACGAAGCGCGCAAGGCCCGCTACGGCGTCGCGTACATGCAGTCCCTGTGCGCACACGCCGGCGTGGACTTCAAGGAAGGCTCCGTCGATTCCGACTACATGGCAATCGACGGCACCGTCGAATACCCCCGCGTGGCGGCCCGCGTCCAAATCAAGTGCACGTCGCAGTTCAAGGTCGGCCCCGGCAACATGTCGCTTCAGCTCAAGCCCAGCTGGGTGGAGAAGTGGACCGAGAGCGAGACCGCCGTGTTCGTCGTTGTCGTGAAGGTTCCCAAAGGTGTCCCCGACTGGGTTGAGCATGACGCTGTGTTCACCCGCCACGGAACCGTCGCATTCGGCAAGCGATTCGACCCCACGGCCCATCAGACCGTCATGGCGTTCACCGCGGCCGACAAGGTCACGACGGAGACCATCTATGACTGGCGACAGCTCACTTACGACATCTACGACGGAGTAGTGCAGTGAGTCCGAAGTTCGCAGACCGCCCGACGGCAACCCCTGCCGTGCCTCGAACCGGGATCAGCATCGCGGCCGGAGATATCACCGCGCTGCTCATCCGGCGTCGCTGGACCCAGGTACGCCGGAGCGAGCGCGCGGCGCTCTGGACACTCCCGGCGGATGGCGCTGAGTTGTACGTCCCCTACGCGCTACGCCGGGACACCATCGAGTGGGATGGCGTTCTGGAGCGCATCGCGGCACCGACCGCCGAGAACCCGCGCGACATCGAGAAGTCCATCGAGCAGAACAACTACGACTTCGTCCGCTATCGCGTCAACGCGACAGGCGAGACCATCCCGCTTGAGACTGCCGCAACCGTCATCAGCAGCGCGTACGGCATGCTCCGGGCCGCAGCGACTGCGGCCAGAAAGCCACGCGCGACCATCGCGAGTTACACGAAACTCGGCGACGAGATTGCTGGCTCCGCACGTCTTGGGCACACCGAGCAAGGCTCGTTCGTGTTCCCGGTGCTGGTGCACATCAATGAGCCCCCGGCCGCGCCGGCCGACACCCTCGACAGTGTGAACCAGGTAGCCCCGGAGTCGAACGAGCGACGCGTCACGCGCACGCTGGCTCAGGCGCTGTCGGCGTTCCAGAAGCAGATCGTGCAGCCCGACGCGCAGCCGACAGCCAAGAACATGCTGCCCATCATCTACGCGGGTGGTACGCGCGAGCTCTTCAACAAGGCAGCGACCGCACTCGCCGAGCCGGACATCGCCTTCTTGGAGACCGGATTCACCTGGGCCGGCGCCGAACCTGCGGCGGACGACCTGCCGACTGCGGTGACCATTCCGGCCGAAGCGAGCCGATTGCTCCGCGACGCATCACGCGTGCTCGCGGACACGAAGAAGGAATCACTGCGCGTCTTCGTCGGCCCCATCTTCCGGATCGAGCAGAAGCACGGCGAGCCTTTCGGGCTCATCACGATGACCGCGTCGGCGATGGTCGAAGGAACCCGCAAGAGCCGCGTCGAAGTGCCAGTCCGGGCCACACAGATGGGCGACCTGCATGAGTGGATGCACGCTGGCACCACGGTCGTCGTGCAGGGCMAGCTGGAGCGACGGCCCGGGCACTACGCACGGCTGAAAGACATCACGACTCCGCAGCCGTTGTCGGCCACCCTGGAAGGGGTCGAGTGAGACGTCCCGAAACCTTCGCCCATCACCAAGCCCACGTGGAGCAACCTCTGGTTGCGCGGGGACTGAGGTGATCGTTCCCTCGCAAGGTAGTGCCGGCCGGCCGCGGGGCGGCTATTCGTCTGAAGTGCACCGGGGGCACCGCTTCCGTTCGTTGCACGCTTGGGGATGCCTTGCGACGACCACGCAAGGGCACCGAGGCGCACGCTGAGCGACCCTCTTGCGCCCGGTGCGCTGCCAGCCTTCTCCTCGCAGGCGACGTCTGCTGGTAAAACTCATGTCTTCGTCGCCCGATCCCCCGCAACGCAAGGAGTAGCGCTCCTGGTGGGAGAATCCCGGGGTGGATGATGCGACGCTGCGCCTTCAGGAGATCTCGCGCCATTGGCTCGACACTCGCGACGCGTTTCGCGAGGTGATTACTGCCGGTCTTCCACCTGAAAGCTCCGACTTCGAAGCCGACTTACGTTTGATGCTGCGGAGTGTGAGCACCCTTCCGCAAGCCGCCTTCATGTTGAACTGCGCGTTCGATTCAGCCGAGGTCCTCGATCAGGCGTGGCACGTAGCCAGTCACCACGTGCCGTCGGACTACATACTCATGCGCGCGATGCTCGATAACGCAATCAAGACCATCTGGCTGATCGAGCCCGAAGCAGCCAGTGAGCGGGTCACACGCGCCTGGTTGCTCGCTCGGGACGCACCAGCGCGAAGCAAGGCTCGCGCGACGACGATGCTGAAGACGAATCCCGCGCGACCGAGCGCCGATGCTCTGAAGGCAACCGCCTCCAACGCAAAAAAGTACATCGCCGACCTCGACGAAGCGTTCGAGAGAGCTGTAGGCCCATTGCCGGCGCCGACCTCACCCAAGGCAGCTGACTTCATCGTGGCGACCGAGCGGCAGGAACTTGAATCAGGCAACGACGGAGGAATCGAAAGACTGTGGAGTCAACTGAGCGAGCTTGTTCATGGATCGATGGCTCCGACGGAGTATCGGCGCGTTGTCGACCCACCTGCTGGGCACCTACGACCGACCCGCGCAAATGTCGACGACCTCGCACTCGCAGCCGGCCTGATCACGAGGATTCTTGACGGCGCACTAGACCTGTTCTACTCGCGATTCGACCCGCGCGATCAGCGCGGGGAGGCGAACGCAACGTAAACACCTTCCCGATATGGCCGATCAATGTGCGCGCTGCCCGACCGGCTTGCGTACACCGTCATCGGATGCCTAGGGCGACCCTCACGCGAGCCGGATCGAACGTCTGCTACCCGTGCACCAGCCCCGAAATAGGCTCTTTCTGAGCATGAGAGATAGCGGTGAGCGGGCTCAGTAGGTGGTTCATCCCGAATCTCGGCCGTGGGGCTTGTGGACGGGCCCCGAATTGGCTTCGTGGGATCCGTGCGCTCGTCGTCGCATCTCCGCGACGAGGGCCGGGTTTGTCGGGTCGAGGTGGTTCATGACGTTGTCTGCGACGTCGGGTGGCTTGTTCTGGCTGAGCTTTGCGCGGGCGTCGAAGCGGTTGATGCGTACGCGTAGCCCGACCGTTCCTTTGGCGATGCGTCGGGTGCCCTGCTCATCGTCGCTGAGGCTTCTACCGCGTGGGTGGTGCTGCTCGAAGTGGTCGGTGAGCGCGCAGAGCATGGCGTAGTTCTCGTCGTCCGTCAGGATTTCGGGAGTGCCGTACAGGTGGGCGGTGACATGATTCCAGGTGGCTACGAGGTCACCTGGTGTGTACCAGCTCGGTGAGATGTAGTCATGTGGTCCCTGGATGATGACGAGGATCTCGTGGCTTCCAAGTTCGTGGAGGGTGTCGTCGGGTCGTCCGAAATGGCTGACGATGGAGATCTCGTCGCGGTCTTCCTCCACGAGTACGGGGTAGTGCGAGGCGACGAGCCCCGTCGTCGCCGGGGACACGAAGGTGGCCCATGGGTGGGCGCGGATGAGGCGTTTGACATCATCGGGGTCGGTCATCAGGTATCTGGGCGTGTAGCGCATCAGCGGGATCCTTTGCGGGGGAGACGGGTGCGGACGGCGAGGGCGGCGCAGAGGATGACGGCGACACCGCCGAGCACGGTGGGCCAGGTGAGCTGCTCGCGGAGGATGACGGCTGCCCAGAGGATGCTCATCACGGGCTGGACGAGTTGCACCTGGCTGACTTGCGCCATGGGTCCGATGGCGAGGCCGCGGTACCAGGCGAAGAAGCCGAGGAACATGCTGATCACGGCCAGGTAGGCGAACGCCAGCCATTCGACGGGCGTGCCCGTCGGCGGCTGCTGGAGCACCGAGATGGTGGTGAGGGCGATCATCAGCGGAGCGGCAAGGACCAGGGCCCAAGACACCGTCTGCCAGGCCCCCAACTCACGAGCCAGCAGTCCCCCTTCGGCGTAGCCGATCGCGGCCGCGATGACCGCGCCGAACAGCAGCAGGTCCGACCATGTCAGGTGACCGAAGCCACCGCCTTGGAGCGCGGCGAATCCGATCGCCGCAACGGCGCCCAGCGCCGCGAACACCCAGAATGACCGCACGGGGCGTTCCTTGGTGCGCAGTACCACCATCACTGCCGTCGCCGCCGGCAACAGCGCGATCACGACGGCGCCGTGGCTCGCCGGCGCCGTGGTCAATGCGAACGACGTCAGCAGCGGGAATCCGATAACGACGCCGCCGGCGACGACGGCCAGCCGCGCCCACTGCACCCTGCTGGGGAGGTGCTGTCGGGTGATCGAGAGAGCGATCACAGCGAGAAGCGCGGCAACGACGGCTCGCGCCGATCCGATGAAGAGTGGCGAGAGTCCGCCGACCGCGACGCGGGTGAACGGCACGGTGAACGAGAAGGCGGTGACCCCGACGAGGCCCCACCAGAGCCCAGCGCGACCGGATAACGCTGGCGCTCGCAATGAAGTAACGCTACTCTGTTCTAACATGTCCAACGATAGCACTGACCGGATCATCGCGGGACTTCGTTCCTGGATCGCCAGCGCCGCTCCCGGTGCCCAGTTGCCGTCGAACCGGCAGCTGACCGCCGAATACGCCGCCAGTCCAGTGACGGTGCAGAAGGCGATGCGCGCCCTCACGGCTCTGGGGATGATCGAGAGTCGGCCCGGGGTCGGTACCTTTGTGCGCTCCGTGCGAACCGCCGGCCCGGTGGATTACGGATGGCAGACCGCGGCGCTCGGATCCCCTCACGCCCGCATCCCGACGCTCTCCACTCCGCAGCGGACCGCGGCGCCGGACGCGATCGGACTGCACTCGGGCTATCCGGATCGCGAGCTGCTGCCGGAACGGCTGGTTCGCGCCGCGATCACCCGAGCGGCCCGCACGGACGCAGCGATCACCCGGTCCCCGGCGACAGGACTGCCGGAACTGCAGAGTTGGTTCGCGACCGAGCTCGCGAACGTCGCTCCCGTCGGTGTGACACCGGCCACTGCGCGCGACGTGCTGATCCTGTCGGGCAGCCAGAGCGGGCTGAGCTCGATCTTCCGGGCCATCGTCGGTCCCGGCCAGCCGCTGCTCATCGAATCGCCGACGTACTGGGGCGCAATCCTCGCCGCAGCCCAAGCCGACGTCACGCTTATCCCGATCCCGTCCGGCCCCGACGGGCCTGACCCTGACGATGTTGCGCGCGCCTTCGACGACACCGGGGCACGCGCGTTCTACGCGCAGCCAACCTACGCGAATCCGACCGGAGCGCAGTGGTCGACCGAGCGGGGTCGCGCCGTCCTGGACATTGTGCGGGCACGTGGCGCGTTCCTGATCGAAGACGATTGGGCGCACGACCTGGCGATCGACACCGACCCGCACCCGATCGCCGCGCACGACCACGACGGACACGTGATCTACTTGCGCTCACTCACCAAGAGTGTCTCGCCGTCGCTCCGTGTCGCCGCCCTCATCGCCCGAGGCCCAGCCCGCGACCGCATCCTCGCCGACCGGGGTGCCGAATCCATGTACGTCAGCGGCCTGCTCCAAGCCGCCGCCCTCGACGTCGTCACTCAACCCGCGTGGGCCACGCACCTTCGCGGACTCCGACCGCGACTCCGCGCCCGCCGCGACCTCCTCATCGACAGCATCCGCGAACAGGTCCCCGAAGCCCACCTCGACCGCACCCCCGTCGGCGGCCTGAACCTCTGGCTCCGCCTCCCCGACGACACCGACCTCGAACGTCTCGCGCGAGCATGCGAAGCACGCGGAGTGATCATCGCCCCTGGCACCGAATGGTTCCCCGCCGAAGCATCCGGCCCATACATTCGGCTGAACTACTCCGGACCAAATCCCGACAGGTTCCCCGACGCGGCGCGCACAATCGGAACCGCCTTACGCACCCACACCTGACGCGACGGGCGTTCTCATCGCTTGATATCGCGATTGCGGTGATGAAGGTGGAGCTGGAGAACTCGGCCCTGTGAAATGTTGCGGTTTCGAGACCGAATGCAGTCGAGTACAGGGGGGTGATCTCACTGAGTGGGGGTTCAAGTCCCACCGGTACCGCCAAAATTCCTGATCAGTTGCCTATTCTGGGGCTGACCGGCGTTCTGGGAGAGACTTGGGAAAAACCCACCGTAGGGGTYGCCGCACCGCCGTCCTGGGCTGATCCCGATCGTGCGGCCCAGCCTGTTCACTGGGGGACCGGCCTGCGGGCAGTGGCCGGCTGATCCGCCGAGCGCGGCTAGGAGGCCGCCACGGAGCATTCCAAACAGGCGTGCGTTTGCTTGCTCAGCCTGCACTTGGGCAGGCGACCGACCGCGCGGGCCGAGATCACGATCAGGAGGCTCGTAGAACATACTCAGCGCACTCCAATCTCTGTGGTCGGACCACAGGTTAGATTCGAACCACACCATCACGATCGCAAGACACTGGCATTGCCTTTATCCACGGTCGGCGGCGATGGTCGCCGTGGATGTCGGCTGTCTCGGCAGGATGACCGTCGCGTCATCGGATGTGCGAGTGCGCTATCGGATTGCCGTTCGACGAGTTCTTGGGAGAAACGTATGGGGATGTTCGACTGGTTCTTTGGAAAGCGCAACGACACCGCACGGTCCGTTGTGGAACGACCGGCACCATCGGTCGCTGCCGAGCCGGTGCCGCACTTCGCGGTCATCGACGTGGAGACCACAGGACTCTCTCCGCGGCAGGACCGCGTCCTCGAGCTCGCCATCGTCCGAGTGGACAGCCGTGGGACCGTCATCGATGAGTGGTCGACGCGGTTCGATCCGGAAGGCCCGGTCGGCGCCACCCACATTCATGGGATCACTCAGGCAGACGTGACGGGCAAGCCTCTGTTTCGCGACTTCGCGCCAAGCCTGATCCCGCATGTCGCTCAATTGCCGATCGCAGCACACAATGCACGGTTCGATCTCGCTTTTCTGCGAGCCGAATTTCAACGCGCCGGATGGGACGTTCCTTGGCTGCCCGCCTACTGCACGCTCGATGCCAGCCGCCGCCATCTTCCGAGCCTGGACCGGCGCCGGCTCGCAGATTGCTGCTGGGCCGCCGGGGTGCCCCTCGACAATGCACACTCCGCGCTCGGCGACGCCCGCGCCACGGCCGGACTGCTCAGCTATTACTTGCAGGGCGCAGGAAACGGTGTCCTTGACTCCGATCTTCGCTCTGTGCCCACCGAGGCCCGGACAGTGGTGTGGCCCGATGGTCCCTCGCGCGCGCCGTTCACCGTCTTTCCCGACGCCGTCGGGTCAGCGCGTAGAGCCCGCCCGTCTCGGATCGCTCCGGCCCGTCCGACGCAGCCTCCCTTGCTGCGCCAGATCACCGATCTCAGCCTTCTCGACGCCATCGACGAGGGCGCGCCAGATGGCTCGATCGTCTACCTGGAGACACTTCTCGTTGCGCTCGAGGATGGTGAGATCTCCGATGAGGAAGCAAGCGACCTCGCCGACCTAATCGGGATCTACAACCTCACCGAAGCGGACCTCGCCGCGGCGCACCGAGCCTTCATCCTCGCGCTCGCCCACAAAGCCGTCGACGATGGTCACGTCTCACACGACGAACGAGCAGAACTACACGCCCTCGCCACCACTCTTGATGTACCTGCAAACACGATCACCGATCTGATCGCGCACGCCGACGCCGCCCGAGCCACACGGATGAGCGCGGGTCTTCGGCCGCTCCCCGTGGGCTGGGCGCACGGCGAGCCGCTGCGCGTAGGCGACAAGGTCGTATTCACCGGATGCGACGACAACCAGCGCGCGCGTCTCGAACGGCGAGCGGAAAGCCTCGGAGTCCGCGTGATGGGCAACGTGTCCCGGCTCACATCGATGCTCATCACTGACGGCACGATGGACGGCACAAAGCTCGCCAAAGCGCGCGAGGTCGGAACCCGGATCGTCGATCCGGACGTCTTCGACACGCTTCTCAAACACCTGCAGCCCGCCGCGCAGCCCCGGGAAACTCGTCAACCCCAAGGGGTGGTGCCGACAGAAGCGCTTCCCGCTCGACCCCGTCCCAACAACGCGGGCGCGCCCAGCGGCGATGGGTCGCCAGGCGCGGTGCGAGCCTGGGCACTATCGAACGGCTACCCGGTMGGTGTTCGCGGACGGATAGCGGCCGAGATCACCGCGGCCTACCAACGCGCACACGCTCCCGCCGCCGCCAGCGCATAGCCCAACGCAAGCATCCGCCCCACCCGCCTGCATCCCCAGGAGAGGCATCGCGTTCGGGCGACGGCGCCGCATGTTGGCGAGACGCATCCGTGCATTGCCGCTTGTGGATCCCAACCGGGCGACGTCTAGCCAATTGACGAGCGGTCCTGTCGGGGTTGGACGCCGTCAACGACCTGGCCCACTCCGACGTAGTCCTGCTTTACGAATAGCGCGCCGTCCCACCGGCGGTACCAAGCGGGACGGTCGGCGAGCCACGCACAAAACTCAGCGCCAGGGATATCCACTCGCGAGTATGCGCGACTCACGGCTCGAGGGTGATTCAGTCGCCCGCCTCGACCGTTGCGACCCACGTAGTAGAAGGCAACTGGGCCACGGATGATGTTGATCGTTGAGTGATGAGCGGTGCGCGCCCGCACGGATACGTGATTTCCGTTGGCCTGCACATACTCGCTTGGGAGGTAGTGATAGACAGTGCAGGAACCGATGAAACCGCGCTTGGCTGGACTCAAAGCCCAGTAACGGAAGAAGAGGCCCGCCGCGACGGTCCACGTGAGCAGGGCGCACGCAAACAGCACAGCGGTGGTTTCGATCAGGTCCACCGGATCCTCCCGCTCGAATCTGGAAGGCCATGGTACTTCTCGGCCACGACACGGCCGGTAATGGCAGAGGTTACTTGAAGGTCGCGCGAAAAGGATCATCAATAGATGCATGCCCGTTTGGAGGCAAGCAGCATCAAGCTCGCTCACGCCTCCGCTTGATGCGCGAACGCCACCACGTGGGTAGTCGGTTCCGGGAGCCAATCTCGCGGTAGACCCGCTTCGCTCGACAGGTTGAGCGCCGCATCAGGCCGCGAGCTGCAGTCTCCGAAACCTTCGTATCTACCTTTATGGATCGGGGATACGATGGGCGCGGGAGGCCTTCGTGGCGAACACTTCGGGATGGCGAGTCAATGACGTCGTCGCCTATGAAGCGATGCGCGAGTCTGCCACGACCCTGACAGCACTCCTCCTCCGAGCGGCCAACTCGAGGGCGCTGGCGCCCGACGATGTTCTCGTGGAGCTTGCGGAGCTACGTCGCGACGTCCTCGCGGTGGACGGCTACAACCGGGACGCGGTGTCCGCTCTGACGGAACGCATCACGGGCAGAATCCGGCTGCTCTCGAGAGCCGATCAATGAGCTCGTTGGATCCCGATGTGGACGAGCGCCAAGAGATTCTCCGGCGCGACATCATCCCCCTCCATTTCCCGGAGGATTCCCCCAGCCCCAGGCCGACACTCGTCATTTTGAGCGGACAGCCCGGCGCGGGCAGGTCGCGGGCGACGACTCAACTAATTGATGAGTACGACGGCGACCTTGCAGTAGTGAGCGGCGACGACCTGCGAGGGTTCCATCCACGGTTTGTCGAACTGGCGATGGCCGGCTCGACCGAGGCTTCTCAGATACTCGCTCAAGCTTCGGCGGACTGGGTTCGCGGGTGCATCCGATTCGCCCGTGAAAACCGGCGATCGCTTCTGCTCGAGGGGACATTCCAGGACCCCTCAGCGGTTGCAGCGACGGCAGCAAGATTCGCCGCTGAAGGGTTTCGGACTCGCGCGGTTGTGGTCGGGACGCGGCGGGCGGAGAGCCTGTTGTCGGTGGCGTCGCGATATTTGCGTGATGTGCAGACTGGCGGCCCGGCTCGCTACACGAGCCGTGAGGCGCACGACCGCGGCCTCGATGCCACACGAGCTCTCGTCGCTGCCGTCCCGGAGACGCCCGCGATCGATCGCCTCACTGTTCTCAGCCGTGATGGGCGCACCGTCTTCGACGCGCATCGGGCTGATGGGGAGGATGCGTTTGACGGTGCGAGAGACGCGCTCACGGCTGCGCAGTCCGCGCGATTGAGCCGGTTTGATGCGACGCAGTGGTTGAGCGAGCTTCACCATGCGACCGACTTCGCGGCGTCCCGCCGTGACCTGTCGCGCGGGGTGACGGAGTTGCTGGTGGATTTGCATGAGACGTCATTGCGGGAGGTGATCCCCGAGTTGCATGTGCCGGCCGGTGGGAAGTTCACGACGGMGATGGAGCAGGCGACGGCGGCACGGTTGGTCGCATTGCGCGGCTCGCTGCCGCAGGTTCAGTCGGTCGACGCGGCGGCACCGCTGGTCGCGCCCGGGGCGCCCGAGCGTGGAGGCGTATCGCGGTGACGCACCCGGTCGGTTACACGCGGGAACTGGCTCCGGGCAGCGGGACCGAAGCAGATGCTGAGGAGCTGACCCGAGTCGGAGCGGAGCGCGTCTTCACGGAAGGCAGCACGGGCGACGCGCGCACGCGTCCGCGGTTGCAGGAGTGCATTCGATTCCTCGAGCCGGGAGACACCCTCATCGTGACCGGAGCGGCACGCCTGTCGTCGTCCGTCACGCACTTCGTCACCACAGTGAGCGGCCTGACCCAGCGCGGCATCGCGTTCCAGTCGCTCTCCGAGCCGGCACTCTGCGCGGGTCTGAACTCCACTGTGGACCCGGCCGAGGTGCTGGTCGCCTTGGAGGGATTGCGGAGGCGGCTCGTCGGCGTGCAGACGCGTGCCGGGATGGCTTCCGCGGCGAAGGACGGTCGCCGGCCGGGTCGACCGACCGTGATGACGCCCGAGCGGGTTGCGATGGCCGTCGAGCTGCGGAACGTGGGACGCCCGATCACGCACATCGCACGGGTGCTGGGCGTAAGCGCGAACGCGGTGCAGCGCGCCCTCGCACCCATCCCCCGGCCCGTCGATACCCGCCGCTAGTCGTCCCGTCGGCGCCGGACAGGTCGGGCTGACAGACGGGGTGAGCCATCCCCGGACGATGTTCGCCGGCCGTCCACGATGGTGCACGAGCCGGTCGACCGCTTCCTCGGGTCGGTCCCCCAGCGACGATCGAGTTCGGCACTGGACCCGTGTGAGAGGTCGTGGCGAGTTCGTCTCTACTTCCCTCTCTTGACTGCTTTTGTGGGGCCTTTCCGACAAGTGGCTACGGGTGCGCCCGGAGGGGTGCGCAGTGCCGGGACCGTGGAGTAGCGGACCGAGCGAAGCGAGGGAGCATACGCCGCGAAAGCCCGGAACGGAGCACCCCGGAGGGCGCTACCATCGGCCGCCAGGAAAGGCACCCCCGTCTGGGGGCACCCGCCATCGCGGATCACGCTCCTCGCAATGTCTGTTCCTTGGTTGTCTACAGCGTCACGAGGTGCGTGATGAAGCCTTGCCTTTCGGCGGTGGGGTCGGCGATGGCGTTCCGGATGCCCTGGCGCAGGTCGTCAAGTGTGGTCTGGTCGATCCCGGTCAGTGGGGCGATGCACCAGTCGACGTCCTCTTCGATGGTGTAGCCGGGCTCTTCGGTGGGCTTGTCGGGGTAGTAGGTGAATGCGCAGATCGCGACGCGATAGAGGACGGCGTCGGCGTGCGTGCGGTCCAGCCCGATCGGTCCATCGGTGGTGGGGGTGGTGTTCATCGGTTCATTCCCATCGAGTTGTGCGGTTGGAGCATCGGATGTGGGGCGGCGGGATCCAGGTGATGCGGATGTCGAGGTGGGTCCCGATGTCGGAGTCGCTCGTTGACGTGTCGGGCGATCGCGTCCAGACGCGCATCTTCTGCGGCCTGTTCAGCGTCCCGCCGGGCCTTCTCCGCACCTCGGGCCGCTTCGGCGGCTTCCCGGCGGGTGCGGCTGAGGGTGGCGCGATCGTCGAGATCGGGGGCGGTGTGCAGGTAGTGAGCGGCTCGCGCCCGTTCACTGTCCCGTTCCCAGGCGGCAAGCAGCGCGGGTGGGGTTCGTAGGGCGGGATCCTGGGCGCGGATCGCCCGCACCCGGGCGGGGGTGTAAGTGCGGGCGAAGAACTCCGCGGCAGCCTCGGCGTTCCCTCGCCGCTGTGTGCTGGGCACGGTGTGTAGGCGCCGTAGGGGGAGACCGGCTTCCTTGCGGAGTCGTTCTCGGGCACGGTACCGCGCGGCGACCGCTTTGAAGTGCTCGGGGTGCTCCGCGCGCTTCTGGCGGACGTTCGCCGCGATCTGCTCCGCATTCTTCGCGTAGTACTCCCGTTTCTGTACGAGATGCGGTTCCGGGTTGTCGCGGTACACGGCGCGAAGCCGTGCGTTCTCCTCCTCCCGGTGGCTGTCCTTCCAGCGCTGTTGGCGGCCGCGTCTCTTCGCGGCGTACCCCTCCGGGTCCGCCGCGCGCTGCTTCGCGCGCTGCTGCCGCTGATATTCGAGGTACTCCTCACGGTGCGCGGCGTAATAGGCACGGTGATACTCGCGGCGCTTCGCCGCCTTCTCCGCCACCGCCACCTCCGCCCGTTTCTTCTCGGCACGGTGACGTTCGTAGCTCTGCCTCTGCGCGAGCACCTTCTCCGGATGGTCCGCGTTGTACTGATTCCGGTAGGCGATGACGTGCTCGGCGTTTCGGGCACGCCACTGCCTCTTGTACTCCCTGATGTGCTCCGCGTTGCGTTCCCGCCACGCCTTGTCGGCGGCCGCGAGCTGCTCCGCGTGCGCCTCCCGGTACGCCTTCGCCTGCGCACGAGCACGCTCCCGCCGCGCCTCGGCCGAGCCCTCACCATCAGCGTCTGCAGACTCCGTCATCGCACCCCTCCTCGCGACGCCGCGCCAGAGACGGGGTGCCATACACCGGTGGGGGTACCCAGCCCTTCGAGCAGCGACCCGGCCGGTTCGAACCGGTCGCGGGGTCGGCGGGGACCGGTCAGCGGGAACCGCTGCTGCGCTTTCGGGGCGGAACGCTTCCCGCGCGGGAAGTACTCCTCACGGATCCGGCAATCGGCGTCCGGCACCACCCAATGGCACCGCTGCTTCCACCAGACCGTCAGCTCCAGTTCCGCCTCCTCGACGCTGTTCGCCCACACGCCGACGACCCGTCCGTCGACGATCTGAGCGGTGTGCCAGACGCGCTCACCGGGACGAATGCCGCGAGCGGCGAGAGTGTCCACGATGAGCTGCCTGCGCTGGCGGCACTCCTCGTTCGTCGCCTGTCCGGCGTGGATGGGCGTCGCGGCGCGGATCCGTTCGCCGGCGTCGCCGAGGCTCTCCTCCGGCACCGGCGCCGAATCGGTGCTCATCGTGACTCCTGCAGGTGCGTTGCGAGCCGGTCGATGAGGTCGGGGCGAAACCCGGACCAGTGATGCTCGGGTTCGGCGTTCACGATCACGACCGGCGCTTCGCTGTAGCCGAGCTCCTCCGTGATGAACTCCCGCGCGTTGCCATGGGCGTCATCGGTGACGTCGATGAGCGTGTACGGGATGCCCGCCGCGGTCAGGCAGCGGCAGGTCAGCGTGCACCGCATGCAGGACGCGCCGGTCGAGTAGACGGTGACCGCGCTCATCACCGGACCCCCATGTCTCGGCTGCTCCCGGGGCGCGGAGTGGGGGTCGTTGGATCGCTCGCCAGGACGTCCCTCCCGCCCGGATGGCGGGGCTGTCGGGCCGCGGAATCGCGGGAGTCCGGAAGTGGCGCGATTCCGCTCTGCGACAGTGCGGACAGTCCAGACTGCGGCAGTTCCGATGCTCGGGAGTCGGGGACCGCGAGAGTTCGGAACTCCGGGACTGCGGGGATCACGGAGTTGCGGAGTTCATCCTCGGTGGACCCGCGCAGGTCGGCGGCGTGGGCGAGGAGCAGGTCGATCGCGACACKGATGAGCGTGTTCTCTGTGATCCGCTCGCTCTTCGCGTGTCGCCGTCGCATCAGGGTCTTGGTGAGCGCGGTGAGCGCGGCATCCTGATCCGGACGGATGCGGRCGTCCTTCCGTGCCAGCCGTGCGAACTTCGCCAGCCCACGCTCCTCGTCCGGCGCTTCGGCTTCGACGCGGGCTCGCGCGTTCTCGAGCTTTCCGGCGAGATCGACCCGGGTCATCGTCACCACCGCCCACGCAGCGTTCCGGTGAACTGCCCGGACAGTTCGAGCCCCGCCCGGGTAACGTCCGCGATCGTTCCTTCCGTGCGCCGGTTGTCCCGGAGGCTCGTGACGAGCTCGCCAAGGACCGGCGCATCTGCGTGGGTCTTGTACTGGCGCAGGTACGCGTCGAAGCGAGGCGCACCCCACGTTGTATCCAGAAGCTCGCGCCACGTCTGAAGCTGGTTYGGGATGCGCGTGTCGATCCGATTCAGCAGCACCCCGTACCGGAGCCTCCGCGGTTCGATCAGCCGACTGATCGTGCGCATCGTTGGCTCCACCGCGAGCGGCTCGGGGGTGAGCGGGACGATGGCGTAGTCCGCGGCATCCAGCACCGTTTCAAGAACCGGAGTGTCCTCGAGACTGCCAGGGGTGTCGACCAGCACGAAGTCGTACTCCAGGCCGAGATCTCGGAGCCGTCCGAGCAGTTTCGGGTTTTGACTGCCGGCGAAGTCGAAAGGTAGCCGAACCCTCGCGTTGTCAGCCCACCACACCGTCGACTGCTGACGATCCACATCGACGACCAGCACGCGGTGCCGGCGAGACAGTGCCGCACCGAGCTGCATCGTGACGGTCGTCTTGCCGACGCCGCCCTTCTGGTTCGCAACCGCGACGATCCTCATCGGCTGCACCGCTGAGACGGGACGCTCACAGCTTGAACCGGCGGGCACTCAGCGCTCACGGGGGCGACCGTCTCGCGCTCCGTCTTCGATCCACGCCTCCAGCTCGTCGAGTGCATAGACCACTGCTCGCCCCAGCTTTCGGTAGCGAGGTCCCTTTCCCTCGTATCGCCACATCGCGAGCGTGTTCTTTGAGATGCCTGGGATTGCTGCGACAACCTCGTCTGGGCTCAGGAAGACGTGACTGAGTCCCACGGGGCCTTGATTGGTCGTAATTGCCATCCGAACCGCCTCCTTATGCAGATCTAATTTGGTCTTGCACATAAGTACACGCTTTATAGGTATGGTTAGTCAAGAGTCATCTGCAGAACGACTCMGAGGTAAGGCAAGATGGGACGGTGAAGGTCGACGTGAAGTCACTCGATGGAGCCGAGATGTCGGCTCAGGACGCAACCGTGTCGGTCGGATCGGCGTTACGCATCGCGCCAGCCTTCGTGGCGACGGCCGTGGACGAGTCGACCGGGGTCGAGACCACCATCGAGGCTCACTACAGCGCCGATCGCGGTCGCTACGTCATCACGACGATCATCAACAGAGCGATRGCTGCCGACTTCAGTGAAGAGCGACTGAAGCACGCCGCACCTCAAGCGATCGTGCAGATAGCCATCCCCCATTGCATCGCCTTGCTGCTTGACGACAGCCCCGGCGCGAAATGGACCACCGTGGCGGATCTGACTACGCCCGACGGCCGGATTATCCCGCCATGGATGGCTCAGGCCGTTGCGAAGCGAGGAATGAAGGATGAGCGGTGGGCAGTCATCGAGATCTTGTACGGCACTGCCGCGCTCGCTGACTTGCCGCCCGTCAAGCTCATCGCGCTCGAACTCGATGTTCCCGAGCGCACTGCGTCGGACTGGATCCAGAAGGCTCGGACTGCGGGTTGGCTGGTCGGCATGACATCCAACGTCGGCCGGCCAGCGAACGGATGAGACCCGGGCCCGCGTCTGGGTTCGGCTCCGATCGACCGGGGCCGCTCCGTGCGCCGCCGGCTTCCCACTGACGCGCCAAATTGTCGGCGCCTTCATCCAATCGCGGTGCGATGGACGATGGGGAGAGTCAGCCCGCCCGGGATGCGCGCCCACGGTCTGCGCGGTCCTCAGGTCTGAGGTTCCGTGGACACAATATGGACACAACCCGATCAAGATTCCTCAGATCCTCCTGATCCAGACCGAGCGAGACCCTGGTTAGCCAACACCGAGAATGCCGCATGATTCCGCGGTTCAGCAGCTCAATCGGCGTCATTCCGGCTCTCCACGGAGACCGCGAATTTGGGTCATCCGGGAGTTCGACTCCCGCCGTCGCGTCCACTTCAAGAAGCAAGGACCGCCACGTCCCAGTGGGATCGCTCCTCTTGTTTTTGACGATGACCCGCGCCGCCTTGTGAGAAACCCGCGAAGTGTTCCCACGTCAGCGTCAGTGAACACCCGCGCCATCGATGGAAGATGCGAACGGGAACGTGATCTCGACGTGCAGACCGACGCCACGATCGTTGTCCAGCCTGATCGTCCCCCCGGAGTTCGCAGCGATGGCGGCGACGATGGGGAGGCCAAGTCCGGCGCCGCCTTCCGTGCGGGCAGCGTTCTCGCGGGAGAAGCGTTCGAATGCGAACGGGACATACCCCTCGTCCATCCCACCGCCGTCGTCGTCGACGGTGAGCCGCACCCCCTCGCGTTCCGTCACCAGCCGGAGTTCGATCGACCCTGACTCGCGGATCGCCGCGAGCCCATTCCCGACGAGGTTGTCACAGACACGACCGAAGTCCGCCTCACTCACCCGGACCATCCTGTCGCCGGTCGATGTGTCGTCGGCATAGTCGATCCGGATGTCGCGCCCGGCCGCTCGCAGCCGACCCCGGTCTGCGGCATCCGAGAGCTCAGTGGCGAGATCAGAGACGCCGGCCATCCCAGAGCCGCCGTGCGCGTCGAGCCGGGACAATTCGAGCATGGCTGTCGCGAGCGCAGAGAGGCGACCGAGCGTCTTCTGTGCCGCCGACACGTCGGCCTTCATCTCAGCGAGCGTCTGGGCCTCGCGCTGGGCGAGTTCGAGGCGGGTTTGGAGGATCGCAAGGGGGGTGCGGAACTCATGGCTCGCGTCCGAGACGATCTGGCGTTCGCGGTCGGCCGAGGCGCGCAGTTCGATGATGAGTTCGTTCAGGGTGTGAGCCAGTTCAGAGATCTCGTCTCGGGCTGGTCCGACGGGGAGAAGTTCGCTTCCGGCAGTTGTTGCGAGCTGCTCGGCGCTGCGACGCAGGCGTGTCACGGGGCTGAGTGCGGCCGAGCCGATGAGCCAAGCGGCAACGCCGAATCCGATGTTGATGAGGGCGATGCTGGCGACGAGGAGAAGGGCGACTTGATTGAGCACATCGGTGTCCGGCTCCGTCGCCGTGATCACGTGCCAGTTCCCCCCTTCGCCGGCAACTGATGTCACCATCACGAGGTAGGCCGTGTCATCGGCTTCGATCGTGTGCGCACCGTCCGGACCAGAAGCCAGGGCGTCGATATCGTCCGCGAGAGTGACGGGGAGTGTGTCGAGCGCGACCGTTCCGTCCGATGTGACGATCGCCGCGAACTGCCCGGGTCCCGGTGGATCGAACTCCTCGGTCTCACCCTCCTCGATCGCGGTCACGTAGGGCGCCTGGACGCTCTCGAGGACCTGGATCTGATTGTTGTGGACGATCCGGACCACCTGGTCGTAGATGAGGAGGCCGGCAGCAGTGGACAGGAGGATCGCAATGAGCAGGCTGCCTCCGGTGATCCGGGCTCGGATGCTCAGGCGGGAGACATTCATTCGTCTGTGGCGATGAGTTCGTAGCCGACCCCGCGCAATGTCGTGATTTGGACGGGCGCGTGGACAGTATCGAGCTTGCGGCGCAGATAGCTGATGTACTGGTCCACGATGTTCGCGTCGACGTAGGCAGCCGATCCCCAGATGGTGTCCAGTATCTCGGCGCGCAGCACCGCACGCCCGAGATTCGCCGCGAGCAGCCTCAAGAGGTCGAATTCCGTGCGGCTCAGCCGCAGCTGAATTCCACCGGCCGAGATCGCCTGCCGGGCCATGTCGATCTGGAGCCCGCTGATCTCCACCCGGGTGGCCCCGATCGCGTCTCGCCGGCGCAGGGCGCGCAGACGGGCGGCCAGCTCGGCGAACTCGAACGGCTTCGTGAGGTAGTCGTCGGCGCCGGCATCCAATCCTTTGACACGATCGTCCACGGCGTCTCGCGCGGTCAGCAGGATGATCGCCAGCCCGTCGTGCTTCCGCCTCAGCCACCGACAGACCTCGAACCCCGACATCCCGGGCAGCATCACGTCAAGGACCGCGATGTCGTAGCCGCCGTCGGTGGACAGGGAGATCGCGTCGATGCCGTTGTCAGCGACGTCGACCAGGTAGCCCTCCCCCCGCAACCCCCTCGCGAGGAGTTGGGCCATCTCAGGCTCGTCCTCGACGATCAGAATGCGCAATGCCACGCGATCGACCTTCCTTCGTGGTGCGATCCTACGATGCGACGATCCCGGGAAGCCCCTCCAGCGCAACGGCTGCTTCGGCACGCTGGCGGCGAACCTTGATGCCCAGATAGGAAGCGAGCACGACGATGACAGCGAGGAAGATGGCACTCGTTGCGGTTGCGCCGAATCCCAGCCCACCATCCGCGGGTGACTGAGAAAGCAGGTCGCCGATCGATGCGCCGAGCGGCCGGGTCAGGATGTACGCGGCCCAGAAGCAGAACACCACGTTCGCCTTGAACGCGAACCTCGCTATCGCGATCGCCCCGATGAGCGACGCGAACAGGATCGTGCCGAGAAGGTACCCGAGGCCCCACCCCTCGGATATGAGGTCACCAGCGGCCGTGCCGAGGGCGAACGTGAACAGGATCGCGATCCAGTAGAACGCCTCACGCCTGCGGGTGAAGATCGTGTGGATCGACAGCGTGCGCTCGCGGGAGAACCAGACGCCGAACGTGACGGCCAACACGATGCTGAAGATCAGCGTGCTGATCCATAATTCGACGCCGAGCACATCCGTGAGGTTGTCGGTGATGAGCGTGCCCACAATGCTGATCAGCACAACGACGGTCCAGTAGACGCCCGAGCTGTATCGCTTCGTCGCGAATTGGGCGATGAGCGCGATCACGAGCAGCGCGCTCGTGATCCACGTCGTGACGCTCAGGCCGAGGCCGAGGGTCTCGTTGAGATAGTCGGCGAAGGTCTCGCCGGTCGTGGTCGAGAGGACCTTGATCACCCAGAAGGCGAACGTCACCTCAGGCACCCGGTTGAACAGGATCGTACGGATGTGCTCAGGCATCGTGTCGGTCATGTCCACAGCGTCGGGGTGGGGCCTTGGAGTTCCCTCTCACATGGCGCCCTGCACGTGAGCGTTCTCTCAGAAAGGGCGGCTCGGCGCAGCGCCCCGCGGTTAGAAGTCGACGGATCGCCGTCCCTCACGCACACGTGATGCCGTTCCGATGCCGCGCGTTCCGTTGGCACGAGCCCTTTTGCTCTTACACCGGATCGCTCGTTGCGTATGAGGTACCCGAGTGCAAATACGTCCCGGGCGGGTCTTGCGGGAAATGCTGTCGAACGCGGGCTCGTGGGCCTCGAGCGAGAGGTCTACCCCAAGCGCCTCTGCCGGAGAAGTCTTCGGACATGAATGAACTACTCATCGGGTACGCCCGCGTGTCCACATATGAACAAGATCTGACTGCCCAGCGAATCGCTCTGGAGCGCCTTGGCGTCGACCCGCAATACATCTTCACTGACCACGGCCTGACCGGCACGAACCGGGCGCGACCTGGGCTCCGCGAGGCGATGGCGGCCTGCCGAAATGGCGACACCCTCGTGGTCGCGAAGCTCGACCGCCTCGCACGGTCTCTCCGTGACGCCAAGGACATCGTGGATGAGCTGACGGCGAAGMATGTGAAGCTCAGCATCGGCGGGTCGGTGCACGATCYACAAGATCCCGTGGGCCGGCTGCTGTTCAACGTCCTCGCGATGGTCGCGGAGTTCGAGTCCGACCTGATCCGAGCCCGAACTCGCGGGGAATGCAGGTGGCCAAGGCCAAGGGACGACTTCGCGGGAAGCAACCCAAACTCTCGGTCGCCCAGCAACGACACCTGATGGAAGTGCACTACGCCGGCACTCACTCCACAGCCGAACTTGCTGAGCTGTTCAATGTCGCCCGCTCCACTGTCTACCGGACTATCCAGCGACAGGAGGCAATCAAAATCAGCGGGCGTGACTAGATCCGTACTCCGACTCAGACAGTCACGGTGACGCGCCGACTCGGGCTCGGGAGGTTTAGAT
>NZ_JBFULL010000021.1:0-23976 GCF_056400345.1 Microbacterium sp. P5_B6
GTTCAAAGGTCTGCGGGGAAGACCCAAAGGAGATCTCGGGTGGCGACGTGACCGCCTGATCGGCCAACTGCGGCAGCTCGTCGCGCGTGCCGCAGTTGAGCACCTTGAACCGGATCTCGTCATCCTGGACGAGTTTCAGCGATTCAAGGACCTTCTCGACAGCGACGGGGAAGGCGCTGCACTGGCCTCGGMGATCTTCGATCACCCGGACGCGAAGGTGCTCCTGCTCTCTGCGAYGCCGTACAAGATGTACACACTCCCCGACGAGCCCGAGGGCGACGATCACTATCGGGACTTCACACGCACTGTGACGTTCCTCGGCGGCGACGAACGTGCTCACATCGTCGAGCGCGAACTACGGGTGATGCGCGCGTCGCTCGTGGCCGGTGGYGATCGAGACCGGGCGATCGAGTCGCGCGACCGAGTGGAGCACGAGCTTCGCAAGATCATGAGCCGGACCGAGCGGCTATCTGCGACGCCCGACCGGAGCGGCATGCTCGCCGAGAAGCCCCTCGATGGTGTCAAGACGACGACCGCTGATCTTCACGCCTGGCGCATGTTCGACGATGTGGCGCGCGTGATCGACCGACACGACGTCTTCGAGTATTGGCGGTCTACCCCGTACCCCCTCAATCTCATGGAGCGCGCCAGCTATCAGCTGCCCATGAAGTTCCAGGCTGCCGTTGAGCGAGAAGATCCGCGAGTGGCCGCGGCATTGGCGGATGCTGAGAGCCTGCTCGACTGGGAAGACATCCAGACGTATCAACCGATCGACCCGGGCAACGCGAAGATGCGTGGCCTCGTCGAGGACGTCCTCGATCGTGGCGCCTGGCGACTCGCGTGGATATGCCCTTCGCTGCCGTACTACAACCTGGGTGGCGCCTACGAGGATCCTGACCTTCGCCGATTCACGAAGCGTCTGATCTTCTCGGCATGGTCCGTTGTGCCAAAGGCCATCGCGGTGATGGTGAGCTATGAAGCTGAACGGCGCACCGTGGAAGCCGCGGGCCGTGCAGACCGCGGTTACGACCGCATCACCACGCAGCCTCTGCAGTTCAGGATGGATGGCGAACGGCCCGCGAGCATGCCGACCCTTGCCCTCATGTACCCGTCACTTGTTCTCGCACGGGCGGGAGACCCGCTCTCTGTTGCGCGTCGGCTCGGGGGGTCGCTGCCGGCAGACCGGGCAACAGTGATCGAGACGGTGCGGGAGTCCCTCACTGAGCTGCTGAAAGCCTTGCCTGACGGGAACCCTGACGGGGGCGCGGCGGATCAGCGTTGGTATTGGGCGGCGCCATTCCTGCTCGACCGATTGACGGCATCCGAAGAGAACCGGCCCTTCGCCGAACGCATGCGCCGCTGGCAGGGGCAGGACGCCGAAGATCGCGAGTCGCGGCTCGAAACCCACCTGCGCCACGCAGATCGCGTCGACGAGCTCGAGCTCGGTGCACGACCTRCTGACTTGGCAGACGTGCTCGCGATGATGGCAGTGGGCGGTCCTGCCGTGTGCGCCCTTCGAGCGCTCTCACGCGTTGGGGGCGGGGAGTCGATTCTCGCGGACCCCGACATTCGCGAACGCGCCACTCAGATCGCCGGAGGGCTGCGATCGCTGTTCAACAAGCCTGAGATCGTCGCGCTCCTGCGATCCGGCGAAGATGAATCATATTGGAGAGCAGTTCTCGACCACTCGGTCGAGGGCTGTCTTCAAGCGGTGCTCGACGAGTACGCCCACGTTCTGGTGGAGTCTGAGGGACTACAGGATGCTGATGCGCAGCGCCGGGCGGAGGTGATCGCGCAAACGATGACGGAAGCAATGTCCACTCGAACCGCGACCAACTCGGTGGAGCAGATTCACGTTGAAGACGGCCGGGTCTCACTGACCGACAATCGAGTGAATAGCCACTTCGCAGCACGCTACGGGCGAGCACAGTCCAGCGACCAGACTGCGATGCGTGAGACAACGGTGCGGACCGCCTATAACTCACCCTTCCGACCGTTTGTCCTGGCCTCGACCTCGGTCGGCCAGGAAGGTCTCGACTTCCATACCTACAGCCACGCCATCGTTCACTGGAACCTCCCCGGGAATCCGGTCGACCTCGAGCAGCGTGAAGGACGTGTACACCGTTACAAGGGGCACGCTGTTCGCAAGAACGTCGCCGATTCATACGGTCAGGAGGCGCTCGTCCATATTGATGCGCAGACTGGTGCGCCCTTCGATGACCCTTGGGTGGCGGTGTTCGATGCTGCAGTTTCGGACCGTGCTGACACCGACTCCGACATCGTGCCGTTCTGGGTGTTCACGCGGGAGGGGGGAGCGGTAATCGAACGCTCCGTTCCCGCGCTCCCGCTGAGTCGTGAGGCGTTGAACTATCAGCGGCTGCTTCGTACCGTCGGCGCATATCGCCTCGTGATGGGGCAGCCTCGCCAGGACGACCTCGTGCGGTACGTAGGTGAGATGGGTGGGGATACCTCGTGGCTCCGGATCGATCTCACTCCACGCCCCGATGACCGGTTGGCGCAATGAGTTCCGTGAACCGAGGCTGAGGGTCGACGAGGCGTCCGGGGGCGAAGCGCTGCAGCGTTGTGAGCGAGTGGTCGTGACAGCGGCTAGGGGCAAGGGATCGGGGCGAAGTGACGTCCCTTCGTGTCGATCATTCCGTAGCCGTTGTAGTTGCGGCATCCGGTGTAGCTGCTTCCGCCGCCATCACCAGAGGATGCCCCGGCCCCGGTCGCGCTCGATGAGCCGCTGCTGCTCGACGGTCGCTGAGCGGCTTCCCTTGCTGCCTGATCGGCGGCCGCCTTCACCGCAGCAGCCTGCTCAGCGGCAGCCTTCTCCGCCGCTACACGTGCGGCCTCTTCCGCCGCTACACGCGCGGCCTCTTCCGCCGCTATGCGTTCAGCCTCAGCCTTCTCGCGCGCAACGGCCGACGTGAAGGAGGCCTCCTGCGTGGTCTTCGCCTTCTGAACTTCGCTCCGCAAATCCGCAATCGCTGCCTTGTAGGAACCTCGGAGATCGGGGGTGACCCAGTCGACCCCGTCAATGGCGAGGTCCGCGGTATCGGCTCTCTCGAGGACGACGGCGGTTGATTCGACGACCCCGGCGATGCCCGCTGAATCCGCGGGTGTCGGAGTTGATGTCACGGCATGCGCCTGCTCGCGGTAGCTCTCGACGGTCGAGCCGAGTGTGCAGGGAAGGGAGGTGCCGAAGACACCGGCTTCGTCCCTTTTCGCGTCAGTTACGGCCGACTCGACATCCTTGATGAATCGCGTGTTTCCTCCGACGACCATCGGTACGGCGAATCCCTCTCGAGCCATCTCCGCATTGACCAGGGTGTCGTCGACGAAGACACCAGCGAGGAGCCTGTCATATCGGTCAAAGTGCTCTGAGTCGTACCGGAGCGTGACGGTCGTACCCTTGGGTAGCAACTTCGTGAGGGCGGCAGTCGCCTGCGGTCCCATGCACTCGGAGACACCCGTGGCCGCGTTGTCTTCCGGGGAGTTGATGTTCAGGAGGCGTACGCGCTGAACCTCGCCGTACATCCGAACGTCGATCGTGTCGCCATCAATCACTCGCTGGATTACGGCCTCGTCAGTGCTGTTCGCCTCGGTGACCGCTGCGACGGTGACGGCTACACCGCCCCCCAGGGTGAGTGCCCCTACGACGGCGGCAACGACGATTGGAATTGGCACGGMAGGACCCCCGGGGCGCGCGAAATGGTGAGTTGGCCAGCCGATCGGATTGCAGCTTTGACCTGATCAGCGGTATCAAAAGACCCTCGAGTACCGCTATCCCAGCCTAGACGACGGGTGTCTCGCGAACCTGGGCGACGGCCTGGCACGGGCGGGTGGAAGGCTGGGAACGAGAGTCCGTCCGGATAATCCATCGAGCCCTAAGTCCTCGGCCTCGCATGATGCAACGGGCGCCGGCGCTAACTCTCCCTGGGGCGGCAGCTCGCTGCTGTACAGCCCGATGCGACGTCAGCGCCGTGACGCGATTGCACGCGGAGCGACACCGTCGACACCGGCCAGCTGCACCTGCAGCTGCTCCTCGAGCAGCCACCTTCCCGGTGCGGATGTCGGTGCCGGGTCGCATAATGGCGAGTGCCGGACGGCACTGGCGCCGACTCGGGCAGCCGAGGTTCTGGAGAACCAGCGTCCAGCGTGAACAACGAAGGGGAAGGCTTGTCCAGTCACCCGCCGCCGGGGCTCTCGCCGCAGCCGGCCGCACCTGAAGTGCCGGAGGGCGGCAAGAGCTTCATCGTGACGGTGCTTCTGTCGTACCTGCTCGGCGTGTTCGGCATTGACCGCTTCTACCTCGGGAAGATCGGCACGGGGTTCCTGAAGCTGATCACCTTCGGCGGCTACGGCGTCTGGTGGCTCATCGATCTGCTGATCACGCTGTTCGGGGGCCAACGCGATGCCTCCGGCCTGCGTCTGGCCGGCTACGACAGGTACAAGCGGTCGACGTGGGTCGTCTTGGGCTTTCTCTTGGCGTACCCCGTCTTCCTCCTTGTGGTCACCGGCATGATCAGCGCAGCGTTCGGAACCACCGATCCGAACGCCTTCGGATGGATTCTGCTGTCGCTTCTCACGGCCACCGCGGCCGCCGGAGTCGCGGTTTGGCTGCGACGTCGTCGCCGGGGGGTGGCCATGGATGCGAGCACCGCACGAGAGGCGCGCCACGCCCCGGCTCACGTTCGCACGCGCATCGAGAAACTCGTGGGGCTCAGACAGCTCTATGTGGAGCGCGCCTCTGCCGGTGACACAGTGTCTGCGGCGACGGTCGAGCAGATCGACTCGCTCGTCACGAATGCGATCGAACTGTTCCACCGACTGAGGCTCAGGGCCGACAAAGGGCAGCGCGTGGTCGCCCAGGCCGAGTACGAAGACAAGCTCGACAAGCTCATAGCCGCSCTCGACCGCGACTATCTGCCGGACGTGCTCGCCAACCCTCGGCTGTGGGACAACCCCGAGCAGCGGGTCCGCGAGGTGCAGACGGCGATGGAGTCGGTGGATGCCCAACTGCTCGAGAACATCAGGCAGGTCAACGCTCGGCGGGGGCTGGTGTTTCGGGTCCCGCTCGGCAGTCTGATCGGTCCGCGAAGAGCATTGGACGACTGGCAGCGCGACTTCGACAGCGCATCGGGTACCGAGTAGTGCAGCTGCGCGGGTGGGACGACCGGCATCCGTTCGGGCGCCGATAGCATCTCGGCAGGGAGGCCGCATGCCCACGCATACGACCGCGTTCGGCGCTGACGCCGTCGTGAAGCTGAGGGATCTCGTCGCCAAGGCGAAGGCGGGTTCGCCCCTCGCACCGGTCACGATCATCGTCCGMGACAACATCGCCGCAATCAGCGTCCGTCGGGCGCTCGCGGTCGGCGTCGGGGGTCAAGGCGGAGTCGCTGCGGTCAACGTGACCACACTCCGCCGCCTCGCGGAGCAGCTGCTCGCCGCGGCGGGCGACACGCTTCCACCCGTCACCTCGGCATTGCTGACGGCCCTCTGGCGGCGCGAGCTTGCCGATGATCCCGGATGCTTCGCCCCGGTCGTCGAGCACCCCGCCACGGTTCGCGCACTCGTGCGGGCGCACGGCGAACTGCGAGCGCTCGACGACCAGCAGCTCTCGGTCGTGGCCGAGTCGAACGAGCTGTCGAGAGATCTCGTCCGGCTGCACAGGCGAGTGGAAGCGCATGCACTTGGCGGAAAGCGCGACGAGACCGCGGTGGTCGAGGCCGCGACACGTCTGATTGCAAGCGGCCGCGCGCATAGCGCGGACCTCGGGCCGGTCATCCTGTACCTCCCCGAGGAGCTCGCTCCCAAGGAGCGGGGCCTGATCACGGCGCTGGATGCAGCATCCGGTGTGACCACGCTCCTCGGGCTTACCGGTGAACCGACCGTCGACGGACCGCTGATCGAATCGTTCGGCGAGGCTGAGGGCGTTTCGTCTCGCGCCGCTCGCTCCACCACCGAGACTGACGGCGTCCCTCAACACGCGCACAAGGTCCTGCATGCCTCCGACTCCGACGACGAGGTGCGCGCGATCGTGCGCGAGGTGCGGGCCCTCCTCGCCGACGGGATCGCCACGCATCGGATCGCGGTGCTCCATCCCGTTGCCGGGCCCTACGCGCGGCTGCTGCACGACCATCTCGGGGCATCCGGAATCGCGACCAACGGACCAGGCGTGCGGCCGCTGCGCGACCATGCGATCGCCGACGGCTTCCTCGCGCTGCTCGCCCTCGAGCCCGACGACCTGCGCCGCGACGCGTTCTTCGACTGGCTTGGACGCGTGCCGGTGCGAATCGGCGACGGCACGGCGACCGTTCCGCGCACGCGGTGGGAGCGACTGTCGCGTGAGGCCGGGATCACCGGCGGCGATTGGGCCGAGCGACTCGCGGATCACGAGGCCCGACACCAGGCTCGCCTCGATGCGGATCGCGACAACCCCGACGCGAGAGAGCGATCCCTCGCCTACCGTGAGCGCTCGATCCTCGAGACGCAGGAGTTCGGCGCCTTCGTCGCCGAGCTGCGGCATCGACTTCAGGAGGCCCGCGCGCTCACCGGCTGGGCAGCGCTGGGGGAGTGGGCGCGGGCGATGTTCCGCCGCTACATCGGCCCCGCCGACGCGATGACGCGGCTGCCGGAGCCCGAGCAGCGCGCGGCGAGCGCGATCGACGGCGTGCTCGGAGCGATCGTCGAGCTCGAGGCGATCGGCGACACCCCACGGCTGGGTGAGCTCGTCGAGATCCTCGAGGTCGATCTCGACGCGCGCAAACCCCGGGTCGGCCGGTTCGGTGACGGCGTGTTCGTCGGGCCGATCTCGGCCGCACCTTCGCTCGACGTCTCGCGCCTGTTCGTGCTGGGTCTGTCCGAAGACCTCTATCCCGGTCGGCACCGAATCGATCCGCTGCTGTCCGAGCCCATCCGCGTCGCCACCGCAGGAGCGCTTCCGACCGTCCGGGATCGACTTCGTCGCGACCATCGTGCCGTGCTCGCCGCTTTCGCGGCCGCAGACCATGTCGTGGCGAGCTTCCCCCGCGGAGATCTGCGCCGAGGCGCCGAGCGCCTGCCGAGCCGCTGGCTGATGCCCACTCTTCGAGCCCTGACCGAGCGGCCTGAGCTCGAGGCGACGCGCTGGGCCGAGGCATCCAGTCCCCAACTGCGCTCGGTCGCCTCGCATTGGGAAGGTATCTCGCGCGCCGATCGTCCAGGCAGCGCGCAGGAGTGGCGATTGCGGCACCTCTCGAGCGGCAGCGTCCTCGAAGGCGACGAGCCGCTCGAGACCGCCCTCGAGCTCATCCACGCGCGTCGCGCGGATGACTTCACCCGCTTCGACGGCAATCTTGAAGGCGTCGATGGTCTGCCCGATTACGCTGCCGGCACGGCACTGATCTCGCCGACGGCGCTGGAGCGCTACGCCGGGTGCCCTCACACGTTCTTCGTGGAGCGGATTCTGGGCGTCAAGCCGCTCGAAACCCCGGAGGAGATCATCACGATCCGGCCCTGGGACCTCGGCTCGATCGTGCATGAGGTCATGGATCGGCTGACGACCGAGGCGGATGCGCTTCCCGGCTACGGAGAGCCGTGGAGTGCGGCGGATCGCGAGCGGATGCACGCCATCACCAACGAGGTGACGGACGACTTCGAGCGCCGCGGACTCACCGGTCACCCGCGACTCTGGAATCGCGAGCGCGACCGCCTTCACCAGGACCTCGAAGCGATCCTCGACCTGGATGATGCGGCGCACCGCTTGCGCGACTCGCGCGTGGTCGCGAGCGAGCTGCCCTTCGGCATGCATGGACACCCTCCCGTGCGCATCGAACTCGAAAACGGCGCGATCGCCATGCGCGGCAGCGCCGATCGCGTCGACGAGACCCGCGACGGCACCTTGATCGTCACCGATTTCAAGACCGGCAGTGCGAAGAGCTTCAGCGACATCTCCGGGGACCCCGTCGTCGCGGGCACGAAGCTGCAGTTGCCCCTCTACGCGCACGCCGCCCGCGCCGCCTTCGGCAACGACAACGTCGATGCCGGGTATTGGTTCATCGGCCGCCGTGACCGCGGCAAGCGCGTAGACGTGCGTCTCGACGCTCATCTCGAGGAGGTCTATCGTTCCGCGCTCGAGACGCTGACCACCGGCATCCGAGACGGACGATTCATCGCCCGACCCCCGGCATCCGATGACTTCTCCTGGGTGCAGTGCGCATTCTGCAACCCGGACGGCGTCGGCTACGGACACGTGCGCGGCGGCAGCGAGCGCAAGAGGACGGATGCCTCGCTCGCAACCCTCTTCGCACTGCTCAACCCGTCTGTGCTCACGGCCTCGGCGTCGAACGGGGAGGCGAGCGAATGACCCTCACTGATCAGCCGGCGCGCGACCAGATCCGCAGCGAGCTGCACGAGAACCTCTTCGTCGATGCCGGCGCGGGAACAGGCAAGACTTCCGCACTCGTCGACCGAGTCGTCGCGTCCGTCATGGACGACGGAGTGCCGCTCGCCGAGACGGCGGTCGTCACCTTCACCGAGAAGGCCGGGACGGAGCTGCGGGATCGGCTGCGCGCCGCGTTCGAGAAGGCTCACGCAGGCGCTGACGATCGGGCGACGCGAGCGCATGCGCAGACTGCGCTCGATGACCTCGACGCGGCGGCGATAGGGACGCTGCACTCGTTCGCGCAGCGGGTGCTCTCGGCGTTTCCGATCCAGGCGGGCATGCCGCCGCTCATCGAAGTCCTCGACGAGGTGGGTTCGTCCGTCGCGTTCGACGCGCGCTGGTCGGTGATGTGGCGACGGATGCTGGACGACGACGCCCTCGCCGAGCCACTGGAGCTCGCGCTCGCGGTGGGCCTGAACGCCGACCAGCTCCGCTCGCTCGCGCGGGCGTTCGGCAGCGACTGGGACCTCATCGAGTCGCACGTGCTCGCCGACGAGCCGCGTCCCATGGCCATGCCCGATACCGGCGCACTGCTGCGCCGGGCGATGCTCGTCAGCGAGGCCGGTGCGGGCTGCACCGACGACTCCGACCTCTTCCTCGGCGTCACCGGCAAGGTCACCGGGTGGGTGGCCGCCTTCTCGGCGGCGATCGATGACCGCGAACGGTTCGCGCTCGTGCGTGACCTCGGCATGCTGAAGCTCGGTCGCGGCGGCCGCGCCGGCAACTGGCCCGATCTGCCGGGACTCAAGAACGACTGCAAGGAGCTCGCCGCCGACGCGTCCGCGGTGGCGAAAGCGTACGGCGACGCTGCGCTGCGCCCGCTCGCACGCTGGATCGCATCCGCGGTGCTCGACGATGCACATGCACGCGTGGCATCGGGATCTCTCGAATTCCACGATCTGCTCGTCGCATCGCGCGACCTGCTGCGGACGAACGCAGACGCACGGGCGGAGCTGCAGGTGACCTACCGACGGCTGCTGCTGGATGAGTTCCAGGACACCGACCCGATCCAGATCGAGCTCGCCGTGCGGATCGCGGGCGGGCGGGAGGCCGTTGCCGACGATTGGCGCGATGTCGCGGTGCCGCCGGGCTCACTGTTCGTCGTCGGCGACCCGAAGCAGTCGATCTACCGCTTCCGCCGCGCGAGCATCTCCACGTACCTCGACGCGGGCCAGCGGCTCGGACGACGACTTTCGCTTGTCACGAACTTCCGCACCGTGCCACCGATCCTGGACTGGGTGAACGCGGTCTTCGGCACCGTGATCCAGGAGAAGCCGGGCGCGCAGCCCGCGTACGAGGCACTGAGCGCGCACCGCACGCTCGACCCGGCGGCGGGAACGACCTTCTCGGGCGCTTCGGTGACGGCACTCGGCGCCGCGCCGCATCCGAAGGGCACCCCTGTGGGCGTGCAGCGTGAGGCGGAGGCGGCGGATGTGGCATCCGTCATCCGCACCGCGCTCGCGGAAGGGTGGACGGTGTTCGACGAGCAGGCGAAGGAGTGGCGCCCGCTCACCGCGCGCGACATCGCGATTCTGATCCCCGCGCGCACTTCGCTGCCTGCGCTGGAGGAGGCGCTGGATGCTGCCGGCATCGCCTACCGCACGGAGTCGAGCTCGCTCGTCTATCAGTCGAACGAGATCCGGTCGCTGATGGCGGCTGCGCGGGCGGTCGCCGACCCCAGCGACCAGCTCTCGTGCGTGACCGCCCTGCGCTCATCGCTGTTCGGCTGCGGCGACGACGACCTCTTCGCATACAAGCGCGATGGCGGCAGCTTCACCGTGAGCGCCCCTGTGAAGGACGAACTGGTCGACACTCCGGTCGGTCGTGCCATGACCTACTTGAGCGAGCTCTTCCGGGGCAGTCGGTGGGCAACGCCCGCAGAACTGCTGACCGACCTCGCCGTCGACCGCCGGGTGCTGGAGGCAGCGACGGTGACCGAGCCGTCTTCGCGCGCACGCGACCAATGGGGTCGTGTGCGGTTCGTCGTCGATCAAGCCCGCGCATGGTCGGATGTTGAGCACGGCGGGCTTCGGGAGTACCTCGCGTGGGCCGYGCACCAGGCGGGAGATTCCGCCAGGGTCGCCGAATCACTGCTGCCCGAGACTGATCTCGACGTCGTCCGGATCATGACCGTGCACGGGGCGAAAGGCCTCGAGTTCGGTATGGTCGTCCTCTCCGGCATGACAAGTCACCCGCGCCGGCAGAACGGCGTGCGACTGCTCTGGGGAGACCGCCGCTACTCCGTGCACCTGTCGGGCTCGATTGAGACCAATGACTTCGCCGAGGCGGCACCGCTCGATGAGCAGATGGACGGCGAGGAGCGGCGACGCCTGCTGTATGTGGCGGCGACTCGAGCCCGCGATCACCTGGTGGTCTCGCTCCACCGGGCGGAGCGCGACGCAGATCAGCAGACGGCGGCCGAGATCTTCGTCAACGCGGGCGCGCTGGAGGTGCCCGGGGTGACTGTGTTCGAGGGCGGCTCCGGTGATCTGCCGCCAGCGGCGAGCCGCCCCGCACCCGGCCCCGGTCCCGCGTGGGAGTTGTGGGCGCCGGAGACGGATGCCGCGCGCCGGCGCTCCCGCGCCCCTTCTGCACGGACTGCCTCCGGTCTGGAGGGTACGGAGCCGGAGGTCGTGTGGGCCCTTGCCGAGGCGTCAGCGGACGGCAACACTGCCTCCGCCGAAGTCGTAGCCGGTCGGGCGAAGGGTGCGCGAGACGTCGAGCTCGCGCCGTGGATGAAGGGCCGGTACGGCAATCTCATCGGCCGCGCTGTGCACGGCACGCTTCAGGCGGTCGGAGGCGAGGACGCATTGGTCGACACCGTGGCTGCCGCCCAGGCGCTGGCGGAAGGCATCCCGGATCTCACAGCTGCGGTGGCGTCGTTCGTGCGCTCCGCACTCGCGACCGACCTCGTGCGCGACGCATTCTCCCGCGAGCACTGGAGCGAGCTCTACGTGGGCACCGTCGAGGACGACGGGCTCGTGCTCGAGGGGTTCATCGACCTGGTGTTCCGCGAGGAATCGGGCGGCCTCGTGATCGTCGACTACAAGACCGACACGATTCGGGATGCCCCGACCCTCCTCGAGCGAGCGACGTACTACAAGCCCCAGTTGGACGCATACGTCCGGGCCTTGGAGGCGGCGACGGGGGAGCGGGCGCGAGCCGCGCTCGTGTTCCTCGACGCGACGAGCGCGACCGCGCGGGTCGTGCCCGTGCCGGTCGGCTGAACCCGGAGGATTCGCGGGGGAGAGGCAGAGCGACCTCGAAGGGATGTCCCGGGTGTCTCTCGATCCTCAGCAGATCCGCCATGCGCGTCTCGTCCGATGGATACCCTGCGCGGACGCGGCGGTGGGGAGGACTGGCCTTCTCGATTTAGCGCGCTCCTGCGTGAATGTCGGAGGTCGCTGAGAGAATTGGGCTGTACCGAGAGAGGACCTGAATGCAGCAGACCTGGATGCCCGACGTTCTGCCACAGGCAGCGACGACCATCGCCATCGCGAACGAAATCGTCTTCGCCGCCGAAGTGGAGGAGTGGCTGAGTATCCGCGCCCATGTACCGGTGACGTGGAGTCCCCGCGGGAATGGGCTCTTGGCTGTTCATGACGTGGCTGAAGCGGCGGCGCGAATCGGAGAGCTCGGTGACGAAGGATCGTGGGGCGTTTTGCGCAGGACGCACGCCGCGAAATGGGCGCAATGCATGAGGGTCGACGGCGGATGGATCGTCGAGGTGAACGGCGTCCCTGGGCCTGACTGCTTCGCGCGGCGCGTGCAGCGCCTGGAGAAGCGGCGACGCCTACGGCGCGGCAGCAAACGTGTGCGAGACCACGGCCGCCTGATGGCGGTCTACCGTCCGGAGGACGTCACGCACACGGCGCTCGGGGCGGCAGAAATCATGTGGTCCTGGTTGCGTGGGTCACTACCCGAGGGATATGTGCTGTACGAACTGTGATGCGGCCCGAACAGACGAGGAAGAGAAGCATGGCTGAGACCGGCGCCAAGAAGATCCTGTACATCGACATGGACAACACGCTCGTGGACTTCCAGAGCGGGATCGACCAGCTCGCCGACGCGCTGCAGATCCAGTACAAGGGCAACCTCGATGAAGTGCCCGGCATCTTCGCATTGATGAAGCCGATGGAAGGAGCCGTTGCAGCGCTCGAGGAACTGTCGGAGAAGTTCGACCTCTACATCCTCTCAACCGCGCCTTGGAAGAACCCCTCGGCATGGCAGCACAAGGTCGAGTGGGTGCACCTGCACTTCGGCTCGGCCGAGGGCACAGCCGCCTACAAACGAGTCATCCTCTCCCACCACAAGGAACTGAACAGGGGCGATTTTCTGGTGGATGACCGACCGAACAACGGTGCCAGCGAGTTCGAGGGGGAGTGGCTTGAGTTCCGCTCCGAGCAATTCCCCGGCTGGAAGACCGTCACCGAGTACCTGCTTCCGCGGGCGCAGATCACGGCTGTGCGCGACCTCAGCCCCGCTGATCGCGCGCAGCAGGTCGCCACTGCCAAAGCGATCGCGGTCGCGGCGCACACTGGCGCAGAAGACAAGCTCGGCGTGGACTACATCCGTCATCCCGAGGCTGTCAGCAGCCACTTCGATCCCAAGAGGCAGACCCTCGAACACTGCTCTGGGTGGCTGCACGATGTCATCGAAGACACGGACGTGGATGCCGAGCGGCTGCGGCTCGCCGGTGTCCATCCAGAAATTGTCGAGGTCGTCGAACTGCTCACACGGCCGGATGGCGCCGGTGACGCATATTACGAACGGATCGCCGCTCATCCGGCTGCCCGGGCGGTCAAGCTCGCGGACATCACCCACAACACGGATCCCCGGCGGACCGCAGAGCTCGACGATGAAACGCGAGCCCGTTTGCGGGAGAAGTACGAGCACGCCCTGGAACTGCTGGGCCTGGACTGGCCGCATCCTCCGCGGGCGTGATGCAGCGCCTGCCGCATCGCCCACTGCGTCCGTTGGATCCCGAACCTGAGCGCCACCGACGAGTACGCCGAGCGTTGTATGTCAAGGCGCCACCTCTTTCATAGAGAACTTATAGGGTCGCTATAGAAGCCAACTCGGTGGACTGAAGGTCGAGTGACCGAAGGTCAGCGAGTTGAACTGCTGGCGCAGATGAGATTGTTCTCATTGTGCTCAGGTGCCACACTGGGGCTCATTGTGTGGCGCCGTAGCCGCACATTCGGTCGGGTCCCAGATGACAGCCCGTCGTGGGCGAAAGTGAGAGTGAGCTCCGCATGTCCGTCCCGCCGCCCCGCGTATCGAGCGCACCGCCAGAGGGCGTACGGGCCAGTGCCGGCGCGTCCCCCCTTCCCCTCGTAGCGGGCGCGGTGGCGTTGGCCGCCAGCGTGATGATCGCGATAGTGGCGGAGGTCTGGGCGAGCACACCGGCGAAGCTGGTGGTGCCGGGAATTCCACTCGTCAGAGGTGATTTCTGGTGGCTCAGTTTTCTCGGCTACCTACTCACACCCATAATCGTCATCGGGTGCTACGGCTGGGACGTGCTCTCGCAACGGAACGGCCTGCGAGCGAATCGCGACTTCGTTCTGAACCCCCGCTGGACGCGCTGGCTACTGGTGATTGTTGCGGCGGCCATCGTGGTCGGCGTGTGGCACGTCCTCAACCTGAGTGTCCCCGTCTCTGAATGGCTGGGATTCGCATGAGGCGCGGCATCAGCGCTTCCGCCGGTGCGATCGCATTGCTCGTTGCCCTGCTCGCTGCCCCGCTGACCGCGGCGGCGACCGCGACGACCGCGACGACCGCGACGACCGCGGCGACCGACAGTGGATTGTCCGAGCAGGGGGAGATGGCTGTCGACGATCTGCGATCCTGCGTCGCATCGAGTGACACGCTGAACGTCTACTACCTCGTCGACAACTCGAAGTCGCTGCGTCAGGCAGACGATGGCGGGCCCGGAAGTGACCCGCAGAAGCTCCGGGTGAAGATCCTCGCCAACAGCCTGGAACAGCTCGGAAAGCTGCGAGATGGACTCACAGTGAACTGGGCAGCCGGAATTTTCAGCAATGAGTTCACAGGGCTTCTCCCGTTTGCGGAACTCGGTGAGCGAGGAGCCCAAGCTCTTTCCGATGAGCTGGATAAGGCAGTCCCGGACGGCTACACCAACTGGCCCGCTGGGTTGGAGAATGCTCAAAAGGCACTCCAAGAGAAGTACGCATCGACGCCCGGCGCGTGTCAGCTGCTCATCTCACTGACGGACAGTCAGATTGACATTTCCTCGCCGGAAGGGGTCGACGGCCAGGACTTCGCCGCCCTCGAGGTCTTGTGCAATGGCGGCGGTCCGAATGAAGGCGGGGGCATCTTCAACGAGTTCCGTCAGAACGGCGTTGTCGTCATCGGTGCTCTCGTGGGACCGGATGCGTCTGCCACCACGGAGGGGCGCACCCTCAAAGCGCTCATCGAAGGCAGCAACGACGGGGGCGAGAAGACATGTGGGACGAACCCGGTCCCCGATGACCCGCCGTGGGTGCATGGCGCGTTCGTCCCCGCAGAGGAGTTCGACTCGCTCGCGAGAGTGTTCCAGACACTGGGAGCGGAGGTGTCCGGCGGTTCTGAGTGTTGGGCGCCCGGCAATCCGCTGTGGATCGATCCTGGTGTCAGCCGCTTCCGCGTCATCGCAGGCGGCGATTGGACGCTGTCTCCGCCGGCCAGCTCTGATTTCGATGGGGAACTCACCGCGACGGTGGAAGCGGGGAATGCGCCCGAGTGGGCGACCGAGGTGGGCCCGCGAAGTTTCGACGTCGATACATCGGGTCAGGAAGCGCCGAGTGAGTGGACGCTCTCGGATGCCATCTCGCCCCAGATCTTCTGCTTCAGTGACATGTCGGTCGAGTTCCTTTCGAAGACGATCCCGCTGGATGAAACCGGCGACACCGCAGGGAATATCAAGGCTCAACTGAAAGACCCTGAGGGAGCGAACCGCGACCTGAAGGATTTCCGCTCTGACTACACCCTGGATGTGCGTTTCCCCGGTCTCAGCGGTGAGTCGGCGCCCGAGGTCGTGAGCTCGCAGGTGGATGCCGAGACCGGCGAGATCGACATCTTCTTTCGAGTGCCTGAGGAGAACACGTCATCACAGTTCGACGTAGAGGTGGCACTCGACGGCCTCAAGACAAGCGCTCACAACCTCGAACTGGCATCGGTCCCGGGATCTGAAACCATCTCCGTCGACCTTCCGGCGGAGTTTCCCTCGATTGAATCCGTCCAGCAGACCACGCCCCTTGAGGGCAGGAATGGCGTGGGGGTCGTTTCGATGCGGGTGGTCGGGCCCGCTGCCGGGGGGGAGGGCCAGGTCTGCGTCACTGGAGATCCGGTGATCGGTGCGGATCTCGAGAAGAATGTTCGCGCGACATCGTGGGAATGGACCACGCCGGACGACTGCATCACGGTTCCGTCGGGCGAGTCCAAAACCATCGAGCTCACAGTGACCAACGACGAGCCTGCCGACAGCACGGTCGAAGCGGCTGTCCCGGTGAGGTTGACGTCAACGAACGGCGAAGAGCGACCGCTCGATGTCCCGTTCACCTTTCAGACGACGCATCCGATCAATCTTCTGGCAGTCGTCCTCATCACCCTCGCTCTGCTTGCGCTCGGCATTCTCCTGCCGCTCGTCGGGCTGTGGATTCTCAACCGACGGACAACACGCCTCGACATCGACCAATCGATCCAGCGCGCAGCGCTTCCCGTGCGGATCACCTCCGACGGTGCGATCATCGAGGCGCCTGCGGGTGACACCGCGCTGTCCGAGAAGTTCACCTATCGCGGCGCCGCGCGAGGGGTGCGGTCCATAAGCGATCCGGATCTCGGACGCATCGCTGCGGTGGTGCCGTGGTTCCCGCTTCTCCCACCTAGCTACCGGCTCTCGCCGCCGGACGGACGGGTCATTGTCGCCGCCCGCACAGGAGCGCGAGGAGCTTCGACGGCCGAGCGCCGACGTGATGGATCGCTCCGATTCTCCCAGCTGCCCTTCGAGGCATTCTGGGGCATCGTGATCTCGCGCAGCGACCTCATCAGCACGAAGCGGGGCGACGAGCTTCGTGGCACTGCGGTGCTGTACCACGCGCAGACCGCGAGCGGCCCTACGCAGTATCGTGACAGGCTCTCGGCCATCGGCCACGACACCACGATCGTGCGCGCCATCGAGCACCTCCGCGAGCAGATGCGCGACAATGCGGGGCGGGACGACGCGAAGCAAGCCACTGGCGGCGGGCCTGGAGGGGTGCCCACGTCGTCGCCCCCCGGGTCGCCGAACCCGACGCAGCCCTCGGCGCCCTCACGGCCGGGTCCAGGCTCCGCGAGACCGGGTTCCTCGACGTCATCGCCCAGCGCGCCTCCGCGACCGGGGTCGGCACCTCCCCGGCCGGGGTCCGCACCTCCCCGTCCTGGATCCACCCCGCCACCTGCTGCAGGTGGGCAGCCTCCTCGGCCCAGCCGCTAGACAAGCATCGACCGACAGACGCAACGGAAGAAAGAGAAGAAGACACACATGCTCAGGCCATTCCTCGTCATCGGCGTCGGCGGTTCCGGCGGCAAGACGCTGCGCGCAATCAACTACCAGCTGCAGCTGAAGCTCCAACAGGTGGGGTGGAAGTCGGGAATCCCCGCTTCTTGGCAATTCCTGCATTTCGACACTCCGACTGCTCAGGACGGTGCGGATTTCCCGCTCCCTTTCCTCCCGTCGCAGCAATACAAGGGACTGGTGTCCAGCGGAGCGACGTACAACACGGTGTACAAGTCGATCGAAGGCGCGCATTCGTCGAACCCGCGAGTGCACAACGACATCCGGCGACAGCTGCCCGACCCTCGCTACGTGAAGGTGGACGTCACCAAAGGCGCCGGACAATCCCGGTCGGTCGGACGAGCGGTCGCCCTCGCCTCCACCAAGGAGATCGCCAATGCCGCGCGCGCGGCGATCGCCCGGCTCGGGGATGCGTCGGCGCTCGGTGAACTCCGCGCGCTCGGGCAGCTGCTGAAAGTGCGCGGTGAGGGCGGCGACGGAAGCCCAACCGTCATCGTCGTCTCGTCCATTGCAGGCGGCTCCGGTGCCGGACAATTCCTCGACGTCATCGAGGTCGTGAAGTCGACCGCGAAGCAGCACCCCTGGTCGAACCAGTTCTTCAGCATCCTTTACGCGCCTGATGTGTTCGACCAGCTCAACGTGAGCGCAGGGATGCCCGGCAACGCGCTTGCGGCGATCTCGGAGACGATGAACGGCTTCTGGACGAACACTCCGTCCGATTCGACGCTCGCTCTTCTCAACAGCCAGGGTGTCGCCCCGGCCTACGGCGATGCGATGGACCGCGTCGGGGCGGCCTACCCGTTCATCGTCGGCCGMAGCAACAGCAAGGTCACATTCGAGGACCAGAGCGCGGTTTACAACGCGGTGGCTACGAGCCTCACGGCGTGGATCACCGATGAGCGCGTGCAAGACGACATGATCGCCTACTCGTCGGGCAATTGGCAGGCTCGTGTGGGCGCCAACGTCCTCCCCGACGCCTCGGGACTCGCGAGTCCCGTCCACCACTCGCCTCCGTTCTCGTCGATGGGCTTCGGCCGGGTGACGCTCGGTCGTGAGCGCTTCCTGGAGTACTCCGCCGAACGTTTCGCGCGATCGGTGATCGATCGGATGCTGCACGCCCACGCCGAGGGTGATCCGCTGTTCGCGCAGAAGACCGAGCGCGAGTGGATCGAATCGGGGGCCGATACGTCGTACCAGCGCTTCCTCAACGATCTCCAGCTGAACGAGGAGACCGAGTCGCATAACCAGGTGATCGACGCTCTGCGCGCAGACGAGATACTCACACAGATCAAGGCCGAGCTTGAGTTCGGCATCAACGAACGCCTCCTGCAGGGAGCGGCCCTCGATAAGTCCGGTGGCATGGAACTCACCCTCTGGACCGATCGGATGGTCAACGAGCACTCCGTACGAGCACCGGAACTGCTGCAGCGTGAGCAGCGCGCGCGTCAGCTTCTGCTCGACGAGTGGGTCAAGCGGATGCCCTCGCACATTCTTCACGTCGTCGCGCAGTACATCGCCGAAGTAGGGTTGCCCGTCGTCGTGGCGATGCTCACGCGGCTTGAGCGCACGATTCGCAACACCACAGAGGGCCTCGAAGCCGAGGCGCATCAGCGCGACGAATGGGCGTACGGGCTTCGCTCGCACGTGGCGAGCGAACTGGCAAAGGCGCCGAACCAAGGTTCGATCAGGCCGGACCAGACCGTCATCGGCGATGCCATGGCATGGCTGACCGAAGCTCTCGAGTGGTCGAGCGAAGCGCGTCTGCGCGAGAGTGCGGCGAAACTGCTGGTCGAACTCCGCACGGAATTCATCGCCCCGCTGCGTTCTCACCTCGATGGTGCCCTCAGTGCGCTGCGTCAAAGGGTCGGCGATCGTCGCACGATCGACGAGCGTGAGAACGAGTTCCAGTTCTGGCCGTCGCGCAATGACGCGACCATCCCTCGCAAGTACGAGCCGGCTCCGAACGAGCGCCTCCTCGTCGATCACGCAGACTACCCTGCAGAGTTCGAGCGGCTCGTGCGAGCGAGCGTCGAAGGATCCGACTCCAAGTATCAGGACGCGATCTTCGAGGTCATGACTGACCTGCTCGTGGGCCAGCCGCCAGCGAAGGTGCGGGAGGGCGATGACAATTCGTGGAGCCTGATCGCGAACACCCGAACGTGGAAATCGAGCGTCACAGCTGATCCGAGCACGTCCTACGCGCCGCAGTCACCGCACTTCCGGATGGAGACCGATCCCGAGATCTATCTCGAGCGCTCGCGGACGTGGATGCGGCGAGAGGGTATGCCCTTCCAGGCGTACATCAGTGAAGATCTGCTGCACTACTTCGATCCCACCGCCGTAACTCCCGACGTGTTCGCCGCCCGTCGGGATCGCTACCGCGCCCAGCTTCAGGCGGCACTCGGTGCGAGCGAGCCCCTCGTCAAACTCAACTCGGCGCTGCTCCGGGCCGTGCACGACAAGGCGATCAACGAGGACACCAGCCTTGTCATGAGCTCGATCCCGTTCCGCCAAGGCACCGATATGTACACCATGACCAAGGCGGTGCTCGGCGAGCTCGGCTTCTGGGATGACGCGACGAGCGAATCGTGGTTCCGCGATGCCAAGGTCGACAGCATCGAGGTGTTCGCGATGTCCGGGTTCCCCTACCAGCCCATCGTGATGGACTCCGTGATGGAGCCGATCATCCGGGGTTGGCTCGGCCAATCCGGCACCCAGGACAGCCGACAGGCCTTCTGGCAGTTCAAGCGCACGCGTCTTCTCGGCGAGTCCATCCCGGCCGACCAACGCGTCATCGCCGCGATGATCCGCGGGTGGTACATCGCCAAGGCACTCGATCGCCTCACCGTCGACACGAACCACGGCGAGCTGGGGCCCAAGCTCTCCGTGTGGGATGCCGCAKCCCGCCGGACGGTCGACTTCCCACACCCGCTGCTCACCGCTCGAAACGCACAGTGGTTCGACTATCCCGGCGCAGTCATGCAGTCGCTGACGATCGCCATTGCGCTCTGCCAGGTCGATGGCACTTTGGCGCCACTCCGCGCGTACAAGGCTCTCGCCGCCCTTGGCGGCGAGGACGGCGTTCCCTCGGAAGCGCTCGTCAGCTGGCTGCAGTTCGGCACTTACACGAAGGGTGCGCCGACGCCGAAGGCCGATCGTGCTGGCCAGAGCACAGAGACCCTCGTAGACCGGCAGCGGCATGTGCAGAAGTATTTCGCCTCGGAGCTCGAGAAGTTCCGCGACAACGTCGTGGAGCACGACCACCACGAGTCGGTCTACGACTACCCGCTCAGCTGGGAGATCCGCGACCAGGTCGTCGAGGCCCTCGAGGGTCTCATGTCGACCGTGATGGCGACACGATCCGACGATTCGGGCGTCTGAGGTGGCGGATCGGTTCTGGCCGGATGYGAAGGCGAGCATCATCCTGCTGCCAAGCGGGGAGCAGGGCGCGGAGCTGCTCGAGCTTGCGGCGGAATGGACGAGGACGGGCTTGCTGGGCCCGGCCCTGTGGGTCGGGCCCGAGCAGGTGAGCGAGGGAACGTCCGGGCCTCCGCACATCGAGGCCGTCGTGCTGGGAATCGGCGCCGACCTGGAGGTGGCGCGCATCCGCGTCGATCTGTTTGAGGCGCTGGCCCGCGAGGCCCTCKGGGTCGTGCGACTTGTGAAGCTACGGTCGGCGACGCCTTCAAGAGAGTCGGATTCGCTCCAGGACGCGATCGCCGAGCGGGTCCGCGAGTACGTCCGCAAGTCGATGYCGATGCCTAACCCGTCGGCGTCCATCGTGGATCAGTCGACGGAACTCCGCTACGCGACGCTCATCTGTGCTCCCACCGAGTTCCAATTGCGGCAGCGTGTCGATTGGGTGGGACCTGAATACGGGGTCGTCGTCATCGCTTCTCCCGAGGACCGATCGAGTCCGTGGTCAGGCGATGCGTTCGTTCGCGACGGCACGCGATTCCTCGGCTTCACCCTGATGCATCTCGCGAGCGTCGGTGGATTGTGGAGCGGGGTCACGAAGGGAAGCTTCGAACTGGTCCGGCGAGAGGAGTCCGGGCATCGGAGCGTGTGGATATCGCGCGTCTTCGTGAACGCCGTACTGACCGAGGCGCTCGGACGGCGCGCCGGCGCCCAGGTCCTCGCCGATATCGCCCGGCCGGACTCGCTTCTGGTGGATCCGAGTGCCAGCGCACCTCCGCTCGGGACGACGTTCATCGTGGACTCGCATGTGGGCGCGTACGTCGACGAGATGGTTCGCGGAGCAACCCAGCTCGACGGTGGAGCGCTTCTGTACAGCGAGTCGGCGATGGAAGCGGATCCTGACAAGCGCCGCGTCGGCTTCTGGCGCCAATGCGGACGGTTCCTGGCGTTCAGCGCCGACAAGCTCGTGAAGATGCCGATGTGGACCTGGCGCTGGATCACTTCGCGGACTCACCGGCGAATGACGCGCGCACTGCACACCGACGAGGGTGCCGAGGTAGTCGGGGGGACAGAGTACGACCTGTTCGACGTTCGCGAACGCGAGCTCATTGCGGATGCCGCCCGAATCGCAGACGACGAGAGGCGGGCACGCGCCGAAGCAGATGCGCCGGCCGGACTGTCGCAAGTGAGGACGACACCTGAGCTGTGGGCGCGCCTCCGTCAGCTCGTTTTCGGTGCCCTCGACGGCAGCTCGGACCTGAGCGAATACGGCTTTGCGAAGGTCGATGGGAACGTCCCCATCTTCGGGCGGGTGAGCGACGTGCTCGCGCTGCCGGACGAGCCGTGGATTCCGTCTCGAGATGTCGTGCCTGAGGACTTCCCCGCGAAGGTCGACTGGTATGTGCTCGCTCTCGAAGACCCTCGTCAGCGATTGGAAGAGGCCGCCCGAGAGGCTGCGCAGCACCAGAGCGAGGCGGCGGCCGCTGTCGCAGCGTGTGCGCGCAAGCTAGAGGAGGTGCGAGCTGCCAGCAAGTCCAGTCGGCGCCGCACGGCGGCCTCCGCGGAGTCGACGGGTGCGCAGCATCCGGTCGAACCGATCGTGTCGCAGGATGCGGCGAAAGTGGCAGACGCATCCGATCTGCAGGACTCGCCGACACCCGATGACGAGCGTGAGGCCGCTGCCGCCCCCCCGGACKATAAGCCCGTTGCGGTTGACAAGCCGGCCGCGGCTGACAAGCCCGCCGTCGTCCGCGCACGTAAACGACTCGAACTTGCGGAGGCTGAGCTCGAAAGCCGTACCGCTGAAGCGGATCGGCTGGCCGACGGCGTGCGCGCCTTCGATGCGTGGGCGGTCACTCAGGACCGTTCTTTCGTTTGGCGGCTCTTGACAAGGCTTTCCKACGAGCGGCGTGCCGCTCAACAGAATGCCGCCCGTCTCGCAGCCGAGATCGAGGGCGCAAGTGTCCCCACTGCGGGAGAGCTCATCTCGCTCCGGCGACGTTTTCATCGCAGGATGCTCGTCGTGTGGGGCATCGCCCTGCCGATCATCGGGATCACCCTCGATATCTTCTTCCGGAACGCCGGCGTGGAGAACGAGGCCGGAAGGGATTTCGGAGTGCTCTGGGTGACGGGGATCACAGCCGTCATCGCCCTCGGCGCTTCGCTCGGCGCTCTTGTGTCCTTCCACTCCGGCTGGTCGAGATTCCAGCGACGAATCGACGTGCAGCGTGAACGACTGGCTCACTTGGGGCGGGCGTCCCGCCAGGCACGGCAGGAAGCCGAGCGTCTGACGTCGCTGCATCGTCAGACGGTCGAATGGCTGATCCTCCTGTCGCGCGCCATCCACAAGCCCTGGCAGGTGCCGGAACAGTGGCTCGATCATGAGCAGTTCACCGTCACTCGTGGGGCGATGCCATTCGCGTTGCAGGTCGCCACGGTGCAGGAGGACGACCGTGCGGCGGCGGCGCGTCTTCGCGCTGGCATGGCGCAGCACCTGATGGTCAAGGGCTGGCGCAACCAGGCGTTCGAGGATCTCGTCCGCGAGACGTCGTACGAACGAGTTTCGACATCGTCGAGTGAATTCGGACTGAACGCGCTCGATGAGGACCTCCCGCATGCGTCCAACCACACCCGACGGATGCTGCTGCCGGCGCTCGACGACGAGACGATCCTCACACGGGTTGCCGGTCCCCGCCTCGACGCTCTTGCGAAGGAGGTCCAGCGGGATGACACGGGGGCGAGCGGTCCCCGGGTTCGCCCCGTTCTCGACAACCCGCTGCATGCGATCGCTCGCAGTCGGATGCCGTCATCCCACGACCTGCCTTGGGATGACTTCCTGCTTGAGTCGCTCGTGGGCAAAGGCGACCCGATTTCGCCGCTCAGCGCGACCAGTCTCACGGACATCGAACTCGGCGAGCGGCACCACGAGCGCGTGGAGAGCTTCCTCGTTGTGCCCCAGCGGCTTGCGAAAGATCTCCACTACCCGGCCGGCGGTCCCATCCATGTGGTGCCGGTGCCGGACATGAATGATGGTTCGGTAGACCTCGCATGGCGGGTCGACATCGCCGGACCTGTGCCACTGCGGGCGATCCATCTGTGGGATGCGGTGACAGGTGAGGCTCCCGTTTCACCACCGACGCCACCACGGCCAATGGGCGACGACACGGGAGTGTGAGCCGTGCTGACATCACCGTCCCAACGGGCTGCCACGTTGCTGCCCGCGGATGCGGCGTGTCGCGCTTGTGATGTGGATGAGCCGTCCAGGGGTGAGGTGCACTGATCGTGTCGGCACCTCCGCCGCGTCCTCATCGGGGCGGTGCAATTCCACCACGGCCTCCGTCGGTTGTGCAGAGCACCGCCGTCCCATTGCCGCGTCAGGCCCTCGCCGGATCAGGGCGAAGGTCGAGAATCGTTTGGGTCGCAGCGATCGTCTTCACGCTCGTCGTCGGCATCGCGATCGGCTTCGGGATCGGCCGAGCGACGGCCGATCCGGCGTCTGGAGATACTGCCGCAACGCCGGCTCCAGAAGACGTCATCACATCGCCTCCTCCTTCGACCCCCGCACCCACTACGCAGC
>NZ_JBFULL010000022.1:0-19740 GCF_056400345.1 Microbacterium sp. P5_B6
CCATCTTCAATGGGAGGATGCGGTGACTCCAGAAAGGGCCGCGGACGACTGGCGCGGCGAGGACGGCGTAGTGGCTCGGGTCAAGCGAGAACTGCCCTCTCGGCTTGGCGCGAACTGGGATCTCAGGAAGCGCACCTCGGCCGGCATCTGGGCCCAGGACACCGCTGCTCTCCGCAATCGGGTGGTCCACTCCGGGTATTCACCGACATCCGTTGAGGCTTGGAGTTCATGGGAAGCGGTGAATGGGCTCGTGCGATTCATCTGCGATCGGCTGGCTCAACCCGCTGTGCTCAAGAAGTTCCCTCGAACTGCCTTCGCTCTCGCAGGCGAGCCTGGCCTGCGGAAGCGCGGACTCACTGACAAGGGCTTGGCGAGGATCACGGCATCCCTCCCGGAGGGGCCCGGTGAGGCGGTATTCCTCCGATGGCGCGACGCGTGGCAGCGCCTACGGCTGGCCAAGGTCGCGCCCCGGGTGCCGGACATGCGCAAAGCCGAGCTGTGGTTGGTGCTCCACGCAGACGGCACAGAGAAGTGGTTTCGGCGTGACAAGGATAGTTGTCTATTGCGCGAAGTGGTCCTCGCCCAGGACGCTTTGACGCCGCGAGTTCAAGAACGATTGGGCCAACTGTCCGAGCGGCGTAGGCAGACCAGCCTCAACCAATCCGTGTCCGCGCGATTCCCTGACGATGTTCCTACTGCTGCTAAACCCGGCGGCGAGTGGATGGAGGAATACGGGCGGCTTCCGCAGGCCGACGTCATGGTGGACGGAAGGGACCGAGTCTGAGGCCCCGTATCCGGTCGGGTGGCACATGTCGACGACGTCGAGTAGCCACCGCGCCCGTACTGTTCAGTCTTGAGAGTCGCCGACGCGAGCGGCAAACGACTCCAGACTCCATCATGACCTCGCAACGAGCCGCGGTGGAGCCATGTTTGGCCGGGGGAGAATGCCCGACTGATCGAGCAGCTTGATGATGACAGGAAAAGTTGTCATGATGTCGTCGTTCGCATCCAACGAACCGCAGCGTGCGCTTCTGTCAGTGGGATCCTTTCCTGCTCTACGCGCCGGTACCCCCTCGCCGCCGGATGGTTGAGTAGCTCATAGAGTGCGCACTCATGGTCTTCGAGATGCGCAGGCGCGATTCTTTTGTCCGATGAGAGCGGGTTTCCCCRCCTGTCGGTGTTCGTTCCGAATGCTTTCCATCGTTCGTAGGCGGCAACGTCCATGAACAGCGATCGCGCGGGGATGCCGGCAGCCCGGAACTGCGCCAGGATGCGGAGACCATCTGTGTCCATGTCGCCCCAGTACACGACGAGGGGTGCGTCGCGGAGCCAGTCGAATGTGGCGAATGCGGTGGCACCGGATCCCTCTCCTTCGATGGCGATCGCGTTCGACGTCTCCGGGAAGTGGATGGCGGTGTCCTTGTTCTCGCAGATGATGACGACATCCGGTGAGTAGGCCGGAACGAATGTGTCGCCGACAGTTGCTGAGTCGTGTTTGCGGCCGCCCGTTCTTGCGTGCTGTGGGTCGAGGTATGTGAAGTGAATCCGGGAGGGATGCGGAGGTAAGAGTCCCAGGGCGTCGAGGCCGGCGAGGCGTGCGACTACGCTTCGCCGCGGCTCGAGCCACTTCGTGTGGAACCCTTCCAATGGCACCTCGCGGGGACTCAGCCCGGAGACTGGGTTCTTCTCGAACCAGCCCGCCGCTTGCGCGAGCAGTTCGACATCTAGGGGCTCCCAATCCGCTATCGTCGCGACGACCTTTCCGAGGACGTCGCTTCGCTGCGGGAAGCGCGACCACAGGAACGCGGCATATCCCCGCGCCCGCCGAAGCCTTTCCGCCCACGCTTCCCCTGCGACTCGCGCTGCGATATCCAGGCTCGCGACGAGGACGTGGGAGAGGACCGGGTAGACGACCCCATCGACGCGAATGTTGCTCTCGACGACTGCGGCACCGTGTACTGAAGCCCACGCCCKCCACTCGTCGACCAGGTCGATGAGCTCTCCGTACCGGTACTCGACGGACCTGGCGTCGGGGCGACCAAGCACGTATCGGCGCGGCCACCAGCCTGGCCCCCCGGTCGATTCCGCCGCGACCTCGTCAGCCCACCGGTCGGTGACGTGCTGGCGAATGCGGGACTCGACCGCGGCGACAGATTTCACACCGTCTCCACGTGCGAGACGTGGTCGACGAACGAGTGCCCGGTGGTCCTGTTCTTCGAGATGAGGATGGTCTGAGCGACGTGACGTTCGAGCCCGGTGTACTTGTCGAGCGGTGCGCCGATGATCAGCTGGAACCCGAGACCCTTCCACGCTTCCACCGCTCGTCCCGCGTACTCGGAGTCGGCCTTGATGAACCCTTCGTCCAGGAACACCGGGGCGAACCTGGGGAGCTGGCCGAGCTCGTCGCCGAGCTGGAAGCGGAGGGCGGCGCCGACAATGAATGCAACGAGTTCTTGCATCTCGCCGCCGCTCTTGCCGGCGAGCGATGAGTACTCGGCGGTGGGTTCCCCGTCGCGTGTGAGCTCGCGGGCCGTAATCTCCACATGCCGACGGACGTCGAGGATTTCCTCACGGGCGACGATCGCTCGCTGTTCCGGCGAAAGGGCTGGGTCGTCCCGCTTGCGGATGCGCGCAATGAAGGCTCGCATCTGGGCGAACCGAGCGACCAGTTCATCGTCGGACGTGTCCTTCGTCGCCAGCTTGCGGAAGGTCTCCAGTTCGCGGCGGAAGGTAGTGACCGTCTGCGGCGCGAGCCTGCGCATCTCGATAGTCAGGCGCMCGTCCTTGGGGCCGAACGGAAGGTGCTCGAGGATCGCGTTGACCGAGTCGAGCCGCGAACCGATCTCGTCGACTGCGGCGCTCATCGCGCTTCCCAGCAGCCGCAGGCTCTTCCCAGACCACTGCAGCGCGCTGCGCCGCCACTGCACGCGTTGCGTGTGGATGCCGGCGGTTGTGATCTCTTCGAGAATCGCCAGGTAATCACGGTAGGCGGAGATGGTCGCGCCGCGGGTCGGGTCGTTCCACTGGCTCTGGAAGTTGTGGAACGTCCGCTCAATCTGTGTCACGGCGGACTGCTCCGCCGACGCCGCACGAGCAACCTCGTCTCCAAGATATTCGCCCAGACGCTTCAGGTTCGGCTTCCACGTCTGACTGCTTGCCGCCTCGCCTGCCAGCACGCGTGTCCATGCAGCGTCGAGCTTCGCGACCAGAGAATCGTCGAGCGTGACAGACATGTCATCTTCGAGTGCCCACAATGCGGTCTTGACTTCGTCGACATCGTCGACATTCTTCTCGTGCGCCTTCCCGAGGTCCTTCCGGTCCTTCGCAAGCTCGTGCTCGTTGCTCCGAGCGTTACGGGTCGCTTCGGCCAGATCCTCCATCTGATTCTTCAGCGTCGCGAGCGCACCGTCCGTGGCCAGCAGTTCTGCCCGCTGCTTGCGCAACGCAGCGGCGAGGCTCACGGGCGTTTGCACGTCGACGTCCGACCAACCGAAGATCAGGGTCTTCTCGAACGCGATGCCGCGCGCCCGGAGCACATTGAACTGCTTCTCAATCTCGGCGCGGGCATCCATCGACGCGGCTAGAGCGTCATCAATCTCCTCCTCCTCGCRCTCGAACTGAAGACGGAGGTCAGCGTTGTCGAACCCGATGACCGCGCGACGGTTGTCCACGCCGTGCGCGCCGTGGGAGCCGCGGCGGGTCTGTCCTGTCGGAGTGACCCGCAGGCCCCCGCCGCCCAGCTGTCTGGGTGTGGAGACACAGAGGGCGTTCCGGGCGGGCTCAGAAATGTGGTCGATGACCCAGCCCTGGTAGGGGGAGTCCTTGTACTTGAGCTTCCCCGCGACCTTCTCAGGGTCCAACAGACTCGTCCGCGCCCTGTTGCCGCGAACCACCCCTTCGAAGTGGAGGCGGGGGCTCAGGTGTAGATGCTCGATCGACTCGGAGAAGTGGTCGTGGAGTTCGGCGGGGACGAGCATCTGTCGCGAGCTGAACGACAGCACAGTCTCCACAGCATGCCTCCAGCCTTCCTCTCCGTCGGCGATGTCGATGAGTTCGGCGACATACGGGAGGTCAGCGGCGGGGATGCCCGAGGCCTGCGAGACGAGTTCGCGTCGTTCGATCATCTGCCGGTCGACGCGGCTGGTGCGCCCCTCGAGGGAGTTCAGCTCTCCACGGATGCGCTTCTTCGCGTCGCCCAAGGGGACTTCGGCGGCGAGCATCCGGTCGCGGTCGGCGAGAAGCTGTTTCTCCTGCTCCTGGACGAGGGCGGGGAATGCGCGCGCATCAGTCTGCAGGCGAAGGAAGTCCTGTTCGGTGTCGACCGCGCGTTCGAGGACAGCCAGCGCCTCGTCCAGGCGAAGCCGGGTGCGGCGTCGGTTCTCGGCTTCCGCGTCGTGGGTGGCGATCTCCGCCGTCAACTGCTTGTCGCGGTCACCTCCACCGGCGGCGTATGCGGCTTTCGCCGCGTCCAACGCCTCTTCGTTGGTGCGGGTCAACGCTCTTGCTGTCCGCAGTTGTTCGTCGGTCGTCGCGATCCGCTCGAGCAGTCGCTCCGCCTCGCTGTCGAGGATCTGCACGTGGGTGCGCATCCGCCAAAGGCCCGCGGGAGTGTTGTTCGCGTCGATGGAGCCCAGAGCACGAGCCTGAGCGATGTCCCGCTGCGCGGTGCGCATCTGTTCGTGGAGCTCGACGATCGGCTCTAGCAGGTCCGCTTGCTGCTGGGAGACCTCCATCTTGCGGTACATCTCGTCCAGCTCGTCGAATGTCGCGATCGCTTCGTCGGCGACGTTGAACGTCTCCGGCATTTCGATGACGAGCTTCTTGTATAGGTCGTCGACGGTCCGCTCCATCGTGCCTGCCTGAATGCGCGCGAGCAGTGCGAGTGCTTTCGCCCCATCGCCGCCCTGGCCGATGCCCAGGCGGGAGAACAGCGACTGGGAGAACTCGTCGTAGGACCCGTAAACGCGCAGCTCCGGCCACCGGGTTTTCATCGCCTTCGCCGGGTAGGACTCGGAACCGATCCGCGCGAACTCGTGCAGGTCGCCGACGCCGAAGGTTCCGGGAATCGTCATCATCCGCTTGAGGATGTCACCGTCACGGGACGCGGACGCCGGCACGAAGTAGGCGCGGATCGCGGTGAACCGGTTGCCGGTGTCTGCGATGAACGTGGCCGCGACCGCGCCCCACGTTGGCTTGCCATTCCCGCGAAGGCTCTTGTCGACGGTGACACCGTCATCGACGGTGTCGTCGGTCTTCCCCTGCAGATAGGTGCGGAGGCTGCGCTGCTCGGCGCTTCGAGCCCGGCCCCCGGCAGCAACGTTCGACGCGCCGTTGAACGCGACGTCGGAGGGCATTACCAGTGCCAGGTAAGCATCGAGGACGGTGGACTTTCCGACACCAGACGCGCCGGTGACGATGGTCGCATCCGGGTGGAAGGTGAATGTCGTGGGCCGCTGATGAAACCCACCCCAGTTGATGAGCTGGATCGTCTCGATGCGCCAGTGTGTGTCTGGGATCAGCGGACGAGTGGTGGCCGAAATCATGGTCAAGTCAGTCATCGCTGGTTTCCTCGGAAGTCAGGAACGTGAGCAGTTCGCGGAGCTTGCTGACCGACATCAACCGCTCGATGACAGGGGAGATGACGTACACGCCCTCCTCCTTTGTCTTCTCAAGCAGCCCGGTCGCCGCGACCGCATCGATTGCCCGACTGACACGGCCCGCGTCCATGTGAAGGTCAGTGGCCGTCGACGGGCGCACGGACAGTGCGAACGCCTGAATGTCGGAGGCGGATACGAGTGCCCGTGCGGCGCCGGCGACCGTCTGGTTCCGATGCGCGGCACGCACGTGGACGAGCACGACCGTCTGCTCACGGGTCCACGTCATCGCCCTGAGCAGCGGCGGGAATGTGCGGGTGGAGTCGACGTTACKCACCTGCACCTTGAAGGCCACCTCGTACCGGGCGTCGTACTCGAGGTCGAGGTACATGTCGTTCAACCGCGATCGGATATCCGCACGATGGGCGGTGAGGCCCTTCCACACCTTCGCGTCTTCGGCTGCCGTGATGAACCGATTGTTCAGCAGCGCGACAAGCGCTGCGCGCGCGTCCGGGTGGAGTGTGCCGGAATCCCCGTCGAACTCGACGGGGGACAGCCGCTCGTCATCCGGTTCCTCCCCTACCCGGAGGTGCTCCGGGGTGTGGTCAGTGAGGTCCTCGGCGATCGCGATGTCCTCAACCTCGATGACGAGGTCTTCCACCTCGCCGAAGTCAGCGCTCATGGTCATGCTCGGTCCTGTTCGACGTCKGGGTGACGCCCGGCATCACGAGTACACGCTCGCTACCGTCGGGGCGCCTTGTCACGTACCGTTCGGTGCCGGTCCGCTCCAGGTCATCTCGGTCCGCAACCAGGTGAAGTACGCCGAGCGCGTCGACGGGTCGGCGAGCATCGTCGGGCAGGTTCGGGAACACGTGGGACGCGACCGTCCAATCCCCATCGCCGGCAGCGTCCAGCGCCTCACGCAGCACGTCCAGATGCGGGCCGCCGTGTCGGCGGAGCTCTTCGAGGCTCATCATGTCGGGCCGCTCCACCTCGTCGTCGTCGAGGGGGTCGAGGGGGACGTCGGTCGCCGGGTCATAGAACTTCTCCCGCAGGTAGAAGAACTCGACGCCATCCGGAAGGTGAGCGGCATCCACCACAGCACGGGGGCTCGCGCCCTGCATCCACGTACCGAGAGCGTCCTCCAGCTGCAGAAGCAGACGGTCCAGCTCACGGTCCTCAGCGACGTTTCGAGACCTGATGAAGGTGTTCAACGTCTCAACCGTGTCAACGATCTTCGCMATCGTCTCGCGGGCACCGTCCCGAACGATCCGGATGATCCCGAGCATCGACTGCTTCTCAGCCGGGTTCAACACAATTGCGATGTCCGGATGCTCGACGAGCGAGGCGATGTCCGTGCGGAGCTGATCTATGAGGGCGTCATCGTCGAGAAGGTTGAACGCACCTTCGAACGCACGACCCTCCGGCGTCGCCGTCGTCAGGTCGTCGGCACGGACGAGGAAGTCCGCGACGATCTCACCTGCCTGCCTTGTGTCAGCGCGGAAGTCGGCGCGCAGCTGCTCTTGGAGGGCTTTGACGACCTCGCCCACCCTCGCGAACTCGATCGGCAGTCCAGACACGAGGTCCTGCAACTCCACAAGGCCTTCGATGATGTAGTCCGCGGACACCGGTTCGAGCTCGCCGCCAGCGTCCAGACGGGCCAGCTCGGCCTGCTGCGCTTCGATCTGTTCGCGCAGCAACGCTTTGCGTACCTCGACATCGGGGTTCGCGGTGACCGACAGCCGGTTTGCGGTGTCGACGATGTTCTTGATCCGGTGCTCGGAGAGGTTCACGCGTTCCCGTGTCATGTCTTGCACGAGACGTAGCGCCTGCATGGCGTGGGACGTGAGCGTGTAGGAGGTGCCGTCGACGTCGCGGGTGAGCCAGCTCCGACGGACCCACAGCATGCACACGTCCCGGCCGCTCCCGTCAGGAACGTCCGGGATCCCGCGTTCGCGGAGTTCCGCGAGCAGTGAATCGACGAGGTGGTGGAGGCGGGCCGATGRCTGCGTCCGCTGGTCCTGGGGAAAGGTCTGCCGGAGGATCGCGACGTTTGCCGGAGCGAGAGATCCTCGGAGCAGTGAGAGGGTGGGTTCTTTGAAAGCGTCACTTACCCGCGCGTGCTCGCCGACGATGCTGCTCACTCGAACCTCCCCACGTTGCGCACGCGCGCCTGACCGCAATCATGCACAACGCGTCAGACATTCATGCGTGAACTCCCGCGCAGCGGCATCCGTGAGCATTCTGTACCAGAGACCGACCGTGACGACGGGGACCATGCCCCCAGCGGGCTAGGCCCGCGTGGGTACACTCGCGACGTGCCCCTGGAATGGTCCTCCGTCGAGATCGTCAGCGACGATGAGTTCGCCGACGAGCCGCTTGGCACGAAGCAGAAGTTCTGGGTTTCCAATCCCGATGACGATCGGCCGTGGCTTTTCAAGTTTGCTCGGGTGCGGGAGGGTCGCACGCTTGGGGAGGACTGGGCGGAGTGGCTCGTTCATCACCTGGGAGAGGCGCTCGGCGTGCCGACGGCGACGGTCCTTCCGGCCGCATGCGGTGGCCGCCGAGGCATCGTTTCGCGGTCTGTGATCGACTCAGTCGAGGTATCGAGGCTCGTGCACGGAAACAGTCTCCTTGCCGAGTTTGATGCTGACTATGACCCGACCAGTGGCCGGAACAACCCTCGGTATACCGTGGGTGCGGTGCAGTCGGCGCTCGAGGACGTCAGCGCCCCAGTCGAGTTCATTGGCCCTAAGTCGATGGACGGCTTCGATGTCTGGGCCGGATACCTAGTACTCGACGCATGGGTCGCTGGCAGGGACCGTCACCACGAGAACTGGGGCGTCCTCAGCAGCCGCGAAGCGAGGTCGCTGGCTCCCTCATATGACCACGGCAATGCGCTCGGGTTTCAGGAGCGGCCAGAGCATGTGCTGGCTCTGATCGCCGAGCCTCAGCAAGCCGCGACCTGGCTGGCGCGAGGGCGTAGTCATCACTTTGCGGGACGGCCGCCGCTCGTTGACTTGGCGCACCAGGCCCTTCGGTGCGCGTCTGAGGTCGCCCGCGATTACTGGAACACCCAGCTGAGTGCGCTTGAGCCGGCAGCGATGGCCGATATCGTGCAATCAGTACCCCGCGAGATAATGTCAGACCCTGCTCATACATTCGCCCTAGACATCTTGAACGCCAATCGAGAGAGGCTCCTCCATGACTACCCGGGCGCTTAGCTTGCCGGACCAGCAGCGGTCCGACGTCGAGCGCAGCCTGTTGGTCGTCTGGCAAGACCCCGCGGACCGGCGATTTGTCCCTATCGCGGAGTTGAGTCATTTGCTGGATGGGCGATACGTCTTTCAGTACTCGGATGCTGCACGCAGCAACGAAGGATTCTTTGCGCTCGACGAGTATCCCGACCTTGGTCGCACGTACGTGAGCGATTCGCTTCCGGTGTTTTTCGCCAACCGAATCATGACTGTCGACCGACCCTCCTACGACCGCTACCTCCACTRGCTCGGCCTCGATGGGCTCGACGCGTCAGAGGTCCCACTGGAAGTCCTCGCGCGAACTGGTGGGGGAAGAGCTACCGACACCTTCCACATTGTCGATCGGCCACGGAAGGGAGACAGAGAGTTCGCCAGTCGGTTCTTTGTCTCCGGCATCCGCCATGTCGACGACCCCGACATGGCTCTCGCAAGGGTTCGACCAGGCGATCGTCTCGAACTGCGCAGGCAGCCGGACAACCTCAAGAACCCCAAGGCTGTCATCGTCGACGTGGAGACTGGCGTTCAGCTCGGCTGGGTACCGGACTGGCTTTGCGGTGAAGTGACTGACCTCCTCGCCGACGGTTGGTCGCTCGCCTTGACCGCAGAACGGGTGAACCTTGACGCGCCCGCGCACACCCGCGTTCTGTGCCGGCTCACCGCCGACCGTCCATGATTCGCGGCGGCAGGAGCCCTTTGGCCCGCTCGCAGTGGACCCAAAGGAGTCTCTTGCCGGGTTCGCGCCAGGGGTCCCCCAGGGGTCCCCGAGCATCCCGCTGATGCCGAGCCCGGCGATTCTGAAGTGCATAGAGTGCGTGGAGTGCGACCCGCAGGGGTGCAGTAATCTCCTGGTGGACCGTGCAATCCGCGTGATTCCGCGGAAGGAGGGTCATCCCGCCCCACGGGGCGTGGATCGCTGAATCTACCCTGCTAAGGTGGAGTCCCCTTACGGGGACCGAGGGTTCAAATCCCTCCGTCTCCGCAACAAAATCCCTGATGAGAAGTGATTTACTCCGCAGATGCCGGGCGGAGTATTCTCGTCCGCGCTGGCTATTTGCGCGTTCAAGTGACCCCCAGGTGACCCCGSCGGGGTCACCTGGGGGTCACTTGCGGGGCAACGTCACCCTTGCCCCAGGCACAGATGGCGCGTGCATCCGCGTGATTCCGGGGAAGTGGGGCCGACTGAAGCGCTTGGGGTGCACCACCCCGCATAGGTGGTGTCCCTTGGGCGACTTGTGCGGTGCTCAACCTGCGTTTGCTGACGCACTGCGTCGGGGCGCCGCATCGGGTGGGACATGCGGTCGCATCGAGTTGGTGCCATGAWGCGATCCGCAAGCTCGGCACCTACGGGCGAATAGACGACCCGCCCGACATCGAGCCCGCCCGCGTCAGGCGACAGCGCATGTGCCTGTGAAACGGCGCGACGAAGGTAAGGTGACGATGGACCCCTGAGATAGCACTGGAGCACACTGAAATGTCTGATGGCGAGCTGCCACGCGTCTCATTAAGTGACTTGGCGTACTTGCGACTGCGCGCGGACATTGTCTATTGCCGTCTCGAACCCGGTGCAAGGGTGACGGAGAAGCAACTGGCAGCCGAGATCGGACTCAGCATCTCTCCGGTGCGTGATGCCTTGACGCGGCTCGACCACGAAGGGCTTGTTCGAACCCTGCCCCGTAAGGGCTATCAAGTGACGCCGATATCCCTCCGATCCATAGACGAGCTTTTCGAGGTGTGGGGCATCATCGGGCCGGAGATCCTGAGCCGGGGTGTGGAAAGAGCCACGAAGAGTCAGATCCAAGAGATCACGCTCGGAGTCGCCGATATAGAAGCAGTGGGTGCCGAAGGCGTGGACCGTGAAACCGCGCTGAAACTTGTGCGCGCGTTGGACGAGATTTTCGGGATCTTCGCTGCGGCGGCAGGCAACAGCCACCTCGCGACGTTCTTTTTTCGCCTGAGCGGCGAGATGGCTCGGGTGTGGTCTTTGATTCTTCTTGCCGACCCTGATGCCCTCGATCTCTCGGCGAGCTGGCTGAGGGACATCGTTGAGCAGAGGGACGGTGTGGCGGCAGCTCGGTCCGCTCGACAGAACATCAAGCGGATACATAAGCGGGTGCAGGACATTGTTTCGGGATGGCCGTCAGTGATGGATAGCGAGGTCATCGCCGTCCGGCTCACCCCTCCAACCGAACCCGCCCCTCGCCGGGCCTTGTCCGGCCGGTAGGCGGCTGGCCCGCTGCATCGTGGCGGCAGAAGCATGTCGAAGTCCGCGGAGCCGCTATTGGCGGACCGGCCGAATCTCGATCAGTTCAATTGCTGGTGCCGCCAACCCACTGTGAACTGTCGCTGTTCCCCCGCGACCTGTGCTGGTGCCGACGATCTCACCGTGGTGCGTGTCATCGACTCGATGACGCACGAGTTCGTGAGTGCCGGTGCTCCAGGGAAGGTTGTTGACTTCGAGAGAGTAGCCCGCAAGTCGGGCGCTCTTGGCATGAGTCCGTCTGGCGGGAACGGTAAATGACATGTCCGCCCTGATGGAATCGATCGGCACCTGAAACTCGAAAACGTCACGGTCGCGCGGCGCCAGATAGGCATCGGGAATCGCGTAGTTCGCGATGAGGATCCGGACTATGCCGTCGGCGCCAGTGCGTCCGGCCAGGACAGCGAAACCGTTGTCATCTCCTCCCTGGACACCAAGGCGCTCCCGGGCGGCCAGCGTTTGTCCGACGAGTCGATAGCTGGCCGTCCTGGCGTTCTCGCTGCCGTTGGCATCGAAGATGCCGGCGGGGTCGAGGATCTTGTAGTGCAGGTCGGTTCCGGTGTCGACGCGAAACAGAATCGCTTGGTCGATCGGAGAGTCTTGCATGTAGACGGCCGCGGTCGCCTGGAAGGCCGCGGCGTCCGCATCGGTGAATTTCGCGTTCGGAATGCCGGTCATGTTCCAGTAGGCCAGCAGGAGCTCTGTGGTCTCGAAACCGTGGGCGTCCAAGATGCCGCGAAGGTGCGTTGCCACGGTCCGAAAGTCGAGCGGGTCGCGAGAGTCGTCGGTGAACCACATCCATGTGAAGAAGTCGAGGGGCAGCCTGTTTCGCGTGACGAAGTCGAGGAACCCCTCACGGTAGGGACCCTCGTTCAGCGCGAACGCCGGACATGGTCCGCCGAACTGCAGCTGCGGGCTGACACGTTTTACGGCTCGTGCTGCGGCGGCGTACATCTCGTAGAAGTCGTCCGGCGTTCCGTCGAAGTGCAATGTGCCGAAGTCGGGCTGGTCTCCGAACTCCCACCGCGTTACCGCGTGGGAGAACCCGCCGCCTCCCCAGCCGTCCTCGTAGTGTCTGACGATGTTCTCCACGACCTGCTCGTATGCAACCAAATCTTTCGCGGGTCGCTTGTTGGAGGGAACTGCGCTCGCGATCGTGAAGAGGATGTCTGCGCCGATGGCCTGGACCTGCCTGATCCAGGAATCGGTGGCGTCGAAGTTGTAGCTGTCGGGATCGTGGGGATCCGCGGACCACTTCGGAAAGAGGCTGTCCGGGTTGTCGAGGGTGTCGAGCCGGGACACCCAGTCGTATGTCCGGACGAGCTTAACCTGCGCGGATTCCCAGACACCTGAGACGTCGGGGATCTGCTCGGCGCCGCGGGCCGGTCCGGGCATGCCAGCGGCGCCCTGGAGGGTTCGCATCGCGCCGACCGGCGCGCTCGCGTCGACGAACAGCTTCGCCAATGCCGTGTCAGCCATCAGTACTCGGTCTCCAGAACCCGGTGGACGTAGTCGTTCGCGGCGGGCTCCTCATTCACGAGGTAAGCCAGACGACGCTCGAGCGCTTCCGGCGTGGCCGAGTCGAACTCCTCGTGCATCAGCGAGAGCGACAGATCCCAGACGGTCTTCACGCGGGGATACCGTCTGGCCATGAACTTCTGCTGCACGTCGTACAGAGTGTCGTCGGAGTCTAGAAGCTGCGCGAAGACGACCCCATCCTCGACCGCCATCGCTGCCCCCGAACCTAGATAGGGGGTCATGGAATGCGCGGCGTCGCCCATGATCATGACGCGGCCCCGGAACCAGGGATAGGGGACCATCACCGTGTCCAGCAGGGTGTACGCCACGGTATCGGAGGTTCGCACCTGCTCGATGGACTCGGACATGAAGTCTGAGTCGCCCATGATCGCGCGGGCGCGTTCGTACATGATCTGGGCGAACTCGGCGGGGTCGTACCGCGGCCGACCCGTTTGGAAATGGGTGACCAGCATGTACATCATGCCGCCGGCGAGCGGCGCGAAGGCGACCTTTCCGCCGAAGCCTTGGCAGAAGATCGCAGACTTCAGGCCTTCCGGAGCGGGCAGTGCGACCCGCCACGCCACGCCGCCACTGGGGACCGCGTCGTACTGCGGCCCAAAGAACTCCCGCCGTATCTGAGACTTGATGCCGTCRTATCCGATCACCACGTCGTACCGCCCCGACGTCCCGTCGTTGAACGTCACGGACACCCCGTCGGCGTCTTGCTCCAGGTKGGTGATCGTCGTCGACATTCGGAGGGTGCAGCCCAGTGCGAGCGCGCGTGTCGTGGCGATCTCGAGGAAGCCGAGTCGAGGCAACAGGACGTTGTTGGGCATCCCGTCGACCTGTCGTCCGAACGGCAGCTCGACGACATGATCTCCGTGCCGGTCGTAGTAGGTCAGAGTCGGCGAGCCGAACCCGATCGCAAGGGCCTGGTCGTAGAGACCGATCTCGCGCAGGGCGCGAAGCGCATTCGTGCGCAAGCCGAAGCCCACCCCGGGCACCGTGGTCTCGGACTTGATCTCGATGACATCGACCTGCGCCCCGACCTGTGCCAGCGCGGATGCTGCGCACAGGCCGCCGAGACCGGCGCCAACAATCAGGATCTTGTAGCTCCGTCTGCTCACGCCGGTCTCCGCAACGTCATCCACACGGGGCGTCAGCCCCATGCGGCATCCATGTCTTCCAGGACCTGCTCGACGGTCTTCTGGCCGGTCAGGAGACCCTGCACTCCGGTGCCCAGGGCGTCGTAGACACCTGCGTTCGGCCACGCGGCGTTGGGCAGTCCGGTGAAGGCTCCTGACTCGAGCAGCTCGCCGACGGGGGCGTACGGCGGGAGCAGGTTTTCGGGGGTCGCGCCGATGATCGGCACCGCACCCGCGAGCTCGGCGAAGGCGACGGCCTCCTCGGGGGTGGCGAGCCAATCGAGGAAGGTCTGGATCGATTCCTGCTTGGCCTCGTCGACCTTGGCGTTGACACCCCACGCGTAGTTCGCAGACGCGAGCAGGAAGTCGGTCTGACCTTCTGCGGGCGGGAATGAGCGGACCGTGAGCTCGATGCCGGCAGCCTGGCCGATCGAGGTCGCAGCATTGCCGGGCACCGCCGCTGAAAGAGAGGTGCCGCCACCAAGGCCGGCCGTGATGCTGTCGAACGTGCCGCCAGCGGCGCCGTCCTGGAAGCAGCCCGAGTCGTTCAACTCGACAACGTCTTCCAGTGTCTCCTTCCAACCGTCGCTGTCGGCGAACGTGACATCGCCCGCCGCGCGCTGCTCATTCCAGTCCGGAGTCTCCTCGTACACGCGGGTCGCCGAAATGATCTGCGCCATCAGTCCCGTATTGGGGGGGATGGCCCCGGCGAGCACCGTGAAGCTCAGCCCGGCATCCCGCGCCGTGCTACAGGCGGCGAGCAGGTCCTCGTAGGTCGCGGGATACTCGTCAATCCCGGCGGCATCTGCCGCGGCGTTGTTGTAGACCAAGCCCACGGGCGTCAGCGAGGTCGGCTGAGCATAGGTCTCGCCGTCGACCTGGTACTGCGCCTCAGAGCCTTCCGGGATGAGGTCGGTCGATGTGRCACCGAGCGGCAGGAGAAAGCCGGCGTCGGCGAGCGAGACGACCGAGATGGGCTGTCCTGTTCCGGGAGAAAGGATCATCATGTCAGCCGCGTTACCCGCCTGCAGCTGCGTTGTGACTTGTGTGTTGTACGCATCGGCGGGGTAAGGGATTACCTCGACTGGTATGCCGGTCGCCTCGGTGAACTTCTTGACCGTGTCGGGGTAGAAGTTCTCGGCGTCATTGGCCTGCGAGATCATCAGGGTGAATCCCGCGTCGGCCTCCGGGTCGCCGGTGGCGTCCCCGCCACCGCCGCCCGAGCAACCCGCTAGGACGAGGACGCCCGCGAGCGGCGCCGCGAGCAGCGACCAGCGGAGCGGTCGTGAAGAGATGAGCTGTGACATATTGACCCTTTCGGTGACTTCGTTGTCGCCAGGCGGCTGGCGGTCCGGCCACCTCTGGCCGCCKATCTAGCGTGGCACACATCCGCAGAATTGACACATTAGTGGTGGTGATGTGAGTCAGAAGTAGTATCGATGTGAAACATCAGCAAGTATCAGTGAAATGTCTGTACCGTGAGTCGGGACGACGTGACGATGCGACGTCCGGTTGCGGAAGTCCGAGAGGACGCCGGCGGCTGCCCCTAACCCAGAGAGCGCCAGATCATGCTTCTCGAGCGAGACCTGATCCAGTCCGTCGGCTTCCGCAACRTCCGCGAGGGTGGTGAGATCACCGGCTTCCAGTTCCGGGTGCGGATGCCGTCGTACCGGGGGATGACGGCATCCCTCATCGACGGCATCGCCGTCAAAGTCGGCGATCTCGTTGATGTCGCCGCGGACGTGCCGCGGTGGACGCTGCAGGGCAAGACCTACACGCTCCAGGAGCTGTGGGACAGTGACGGCGTGCGCTGGCCGCTCGAAGACGCCGCGATCGTCACCGTGCCCTTCGAGGGCGGACTGCCCGACGGTGTGCACGAGGTGTCGATCGAGCTGCGGCTGCGGATGTCGTACATCCCGGTCGAGCACCAGCCCTCGACCTACAACGTCACCAAGCACGTCACACTCTCTCCCGAAGCAGATGGCGCACCGTTCAAGTACGGGGTCTCGCTCTACAGCTTCATGGGCGACTACGGCACGGTGCTCGACCTCGAGACGGCGCTTGCCGGGATCGCCGACATCGGCGCGACCGGTGTCGAGATCCTCGGCGAAGGGCACATCCCGAACTACCCGAACCCGACCCAGGAGTGGGTGGACGACTGGTTCCGGCTGCTCGAGAAGTACGGCCTCGAGCCCACCAACTACGGCTCGTGGATCGACACCCGACTGCACTCCAGCGGCGCGAACGGCCGCGACATGACCGTCGAGGAAGGCGCCGCGGCGCTGCAGCGCGATCTGCGCCTCGCGAAGCGGCTGGGCTTCCGGTTCGTGCGCCCGAAGATCGGTGTCGTCTCGAGCGACCTCGTTCCGCATCCGATCTGGACCGAAGTCGTCGAGCAGAGCCTGCCGCTCGCGGAGGAGCTCGACGTGATCATCTGCCCCGAGATCCACTCACCCACCCCGATCAAGCACGAGGTCGTCGACGAGTACGTCGAGTTCATCAAGCGCACCGGAACCAAGCACTTCGGCATCCTCATCGACACCGGGATCTTCCAGGACCGGCCGATCGCGCTGAAGCCCGGCGAGCTGCCCGGCCGGCGTCCCGCGTTCATGGATGGCATCGCCGTCGACCCCGCGCACTTCGCCGATGTCGCCGAGCACGTGGTCTTCATTCAGGCGAAGTTCCACGACATCGACGAGAACCTGCAGGACCAGCAGATCCCGTGGGAGCCCGTGCTCCGTGCGATCAGGGATGCCGGCTACACGGGCTACCTCTCCAGCKAATACGAGGGCGAGCGCGAGCCGTGGCGGTCGATCGAACAGGTCCGCCGTCAGCACTCCCTCATGCGCCAGGTCACCGACGCGCTCTGAGCCGCGGCATCCCATTCGTAATCCAGATCCAGCCCGTCCACGATTCCCACCGATAGGAGACAGAACATGTCCGACACCATCACCGAGCTTCGCGCGGAGCTCGAGAGCCTGCGCGATCAGCTCACCGAGGTCACCGCGTTAGCGCGTCGCGCCGCCGACCGCGGCGAAATCGAGAACCTCTTCAATCGCTACATGTACCTGCACAACGCGTTCCAGGACGAGCAGATCATCCCGCTCTGGGTCAAGCCGGGTACTCCGGGAATCCGCGCCCGCTACTCGAACGCGGGCCAGTACACCACGTACGAGAGCGTGATCCGCTACCACCGTGATCGACCGCAGCCTGTCGGCAAGCTGATCCTGCACTACACGACCACCCCAGTCGTAGAGGTCGCCCAGGACGGGCAGACCGCCAAAGGCGTTTGGATCATGGCCGGCTCAGAGTCAGGCCTGACCGACCCCGAAATCGCCAAAGAGTTCCCCGACATGTACTCGCCCGACGAAGTCCAGGGCAAGAAGGTCTGGGCGCACTGGGTGTGGTGCAAGTACGGCGTCGACTTCCTGAGGCAGGACGGCGAGTGGAAGATCTGGAAGTTCCGCAGCTACGAACTGGCCCGGGCACCGTTCGAGGAGAACTGGATCAGCTTCGGCGAGAAGAACCAGCACGCGTTCGACCTCGACCTGATGTACTTCGGCGACGACGGGAAGCCCGTCTTCATGCCGCCTGCTGACGCACCAGTGCCTACGGCGTACCACCCGTACAGCCCATCGGCCCGCCAGGTTCTCGAGCCCGCCCCTCCGCTGCCGTATGACACTTTCATCGACACGTTCGAATGAGCGCCACACCACGGCAGCTACGACCTCATCGGCCAGGACCTCCTCGCATCGCGCGCGCACGGCGTAGCGGCGGCCCGAAAACCGAAAACCTGCAAATCTCACCGACCAGGTCTGAGGGTGCCCGTGTCTCTTGGTTCCGCTGACAGGGCTCAGCAACGCATGCCCTCGCTCGCGCAGCTCACGGCCTTCGCTATGGCGGCAGAAGCGGGGAGTCTCACCCGCGCCGCCGAGGCGTTGCACATTTCCCAGCCAGCTGTCTCGGAGCTACTGCGCCGACTTGAACTGGAACTGGACGCGCAGTTGATTCAGCGGCGGGGACGACCATTCCAGCTCACCGTTGAGGGTGAGCTACTTCTTCCATTCGCTACTCAGGCCGTCGTGGCAGCACGCCGCGGTGCGGAAACTGTCCGTGCGTGTCGGTGAAGCCACTTTCGAGACGGAGTGCAGGCGTGGTGATCACACTGAGTATGCGTTCACATCCCGCCGTCACCGCCGGCGCCGCGCAACGCGTGCCAGGTGACCCCCAGGTGACCCCGAGCATCCTGACGATGCCGATTCTGGGTGAGTCCGAAGTGTGTGGAGTGCGTGATTTCAACGATTTGACGGCGTTTGTCCGTCTGTGACGCCGCAATTTCACCCTGCTAAGGTGGAGTCCCCTTACGGGGACCGAGGGTTCAAATCCCTCCGTCTCCGCCACATAAAGCCCTGGTCAGTCGGTTATCGTCCCCGTGAAGAGTCTCATTTGCGTAAAGTTCGGGCTCTGTCAAGCTGCCTGGAGTCGTGGGGGGTGTGGCTTGGTGTCGGGCTTGGGGAGATTGATGCCGACGATGCTGGCGGGCAGTGGGGTGCTCGGTGGGCGTCGGAATCGCTCCGGGTGCTGCTCGTAGTATGCCCGCTGGGTCTGGTCGCGTCGTGTCCAGGCGCGCTGCCAGGTGCCGTCGTGGACCTCGTTGGGTGAGAACAGGGCGATGCCGGAGTGCTTGTGCTCGGCGTTGTACCAGGGCACGTACCAGTCCATGAACGCTTTCGCCTGCTCCAGGTCGGTGAAGGTGCCGGGGTAGTTCGGCCGATATTTCATGGTGCGGAACTCCGACTCGCTGAATGGGTTGTCGTTCGAGACCCGCGGCCGGTTGTGGGTCTGGGTGACCTTCAACTCGCTGAGGTAGTCCTTCAGGACGGTGGAGCGCATCGCCGGGCCGGAGTCGGCGTGCACGACGTCGGGCCGGCCTTCGCGGGCGATCGCGTCTCGAAACATCTCGACGGCGAGGTCGTCGACTTCACGGTCTTCGACCCGGTAGCCGACGAGTTTGCGGGAGTAGATGTCGATGATCGAGTACGCCTTGAACGCGACACCCCGCCACGGCGACCGCAGGTCGGTGATGTCCCAACTCCAGACCTGCCCTGGCCGGGTCGCTTCCAGCACCGGCGCCTCCCGCGGCCGCCGGGCGCTGCCAGGCCGAGTCGGCGCGACCGGCCGCACGGTCTGATCCTCGATATCCGCCGCGATCCGCCACCAGGACCGGCGGGAGCCGAGCATCACCCCGGCGTCCCAGGCGTCGGCGAACGCGTGATCGACCGACACGCCCTCGACCCAGCCGGCGGTGATCAGCTCAGCGATCGCCTCCCGGTCCGTCTGGCCGATCCGGGACGGGTACGCCCGCTCCTTCTGCGGCACCGGGTTGAGGGTCCGCGGCCGCGGGTTGTGTCGGTAGTGCCACGTCGACCGCGACAACCCGACGATCTGCAGCGCTTGTCGCTGGGACCCGGTCGCGGCGGTCAACTCTCGGACGAGGGTGTTCTCGGTGTCGAGGAACTGGGTCGACCGGTCTTCGGCTGGGGCTCGTCGGGCTCTTGCTCGCTCGCCTTGTGCAAGAGCCCGATAGCTTTTCCCAGCGCGGCGTTGGTCTCCTCGAGCTCTCGGATCCGCGCCTGCAGCTTCTCGGTCTCGGCCTGGTGCGCGGCGCGCTCGGTGGCGCGTTGCTTCTCCAGCTCGGTCCGCTGTCTCGGGGGCAACGTCATTCCCCTAGCCTGCCGCGGCACCAGGCCGCGGTCGAGGTTGCCGCCGAACACCGCCTTGCGCCACTTGATCAGCTGCGCATACGTGAGGCCCCGCTCGCGCAGCCAGATCGCCTTCTGACCATGCGGCTGCAACTGATACTCATGCACAAGCTCGCGGATCTCCGCCGTCGTGAACCCCGGAGTAATCGACAACCCCGCCCTCCTCGCTGACCGTGAACTGACTCACAACCAGCCTGGCGAAGAGGG
>NZ_JBFULL010000023.1:0-18979 GCF_056400345.1 Microbacterium sp. P5_B6
AAGTCGTTCTCACCGCCTCGGATGATCAGCGTGGGAACGGTGATCTGATCGAATTCCCAGTCGGGTACGCCGGGGATCGCCTCGTTGGGCTTGGGAACGTAGGCGTCGAGCCAGCGTGACATCACCCGTTCGAACTCCTCGGATCCGATCACCTCGAGGCGTTGGCGATTGCGGGGATTCGCTGTGACGAGATCGGACCAGCTGCCCGCGAGGCCGGGCATCTCGAGGATGCCCTCGATGCCTCCTTCCCGCACGGTGCGCAGTTCGTTCAGCACGTAGACCCACGCGAGGCTCATGGAACTGGACGTTCCGCCGACGATCGACCAGATCGCAAGCTTGCTCACGAGTTCCGGATGCATGAGCGTGAAGACGATGGAGTCTCGCGCTCCCCCCGATCCGCCCAGGACCGCGATGGGACCCAGGTCGAGCTCGCGGACGAGTCCGCCCAGGGTCGCTGCGCGCATGTGCGATTCGGTCTTTCCGAAGAGTTGGATATCGGAGCGCCCCGTGTTCGGCCGATCCCAGAGGAGTACGCGTTTGCCGCCGGCGGCGAGCGCCTCCGCGAGTGGTCTCACGCCCGGGAAATCCTTGCTGAACCTCCCGCCGGGGGTGAGGACGACGGCATCGCCGTCAACAGGCCCGACGAGATCGTAGGCGACGAGTCCGCCATTGATCGCGGCCTCAGGCACGCTGCCCACCCTGTGCTAAAGATGCTCCGATCAACTCGCCTTCCGGTGCCGTCTCGTCCAGGAAGGCGAGAATCGCCGGGGCGGCCTGCACCCAGGGGTCGAACACGCTCCCCGTCCCAGCCATCATCGTCTCGACGGCACGCTCCCACGCGTCCTCAGGCCACGGCGGGTCGATGAGCGTCGAACCCTTGATGAGGGCATGCACCTCGAAGGACGTCCGCTTCGGGTGGTCCCGGTCCTTCTCGCCGCCCCGGATGATCAGTGTCGGAACCCTGACATCCGCGAACTGCCAGTCCGGCACRCCGGGGATCACCTCGTTCGCCTTCGGAACGTACGCGTCGAACCAGCGGGCCATCACCCGCTCGAATTCCTCGCCACCGATCGCGTCGAGTCGTTCCCGATTGCGCGGGTTGGTTGCGATCAGCCGGCTCCATTCTGGGAGCTGCGCGACCGCGTCGATCCCACCAGACCACACGGCCCGGAGTTCCTTGAGCACGTAGACGCCYGCGAGACTCATGGTGCTGAACGTGCCGCCCACGATCGACCAGATGCAGAGACGAGTGGCGAGGTCGGGATTCATGATCGTGAACAAGATCGAGTCGCGTGCTCCACCGGACCCGCCGAGCACTGCCACAGACGGAATGCCGAGCGCCCTGACCAGCTCGCCGAGGATCTCGGCGCGCATGTGGGATTCGGTCTCGCCGTAGATCTGGATGTCGGATGCACCGCAGTTCGGCCGATCCCACAGCAGCACACGCTTGCCTCCGGCGGCGAGAGCGTTCGCCAGCTCGTGCACTCCGCCATAGTCTTTGCTGAAGCGGCCCCCGGGGGTGAGCGTGACCACTTCGCCGTCTTCGGGCCCGACGAGTTCGTACACCACGCGCCCGCCGTTGATCTCGATCTCTGCCATGTGCCAGTTCCTTGTCTCTTCTGTCGGCTTCAGGCCGTGACGATGACGTCGTCGCCGTCGACACGGACCGGATACGTCCGGATGCTCCACTCGGGCTTGACCGCGGTGGTGCCGGTGGCGAGTTCGAAGCCCCATTGATGCCAGGGGCAGTAGATGAACTCGCCCTGACGGACTTCGGTGGCACCGCCGGCGCTGTACTCGTCGGTCACCGTCTGTCCGTGCGTGCGCCCGAGACAGAGTGGGCCGCCCTCGTGGGGGCAGTAGTTGGCGATCGCGTAGAACTTGCCGTCCACGTTGTACACACCGACCCCGTGGCGGCCGATGGGCACGATCTTCGAGTCCCCGGGCGTGATCTCGCCCACCTGGGCGACCACGTGATCGCGACCGCGAGCCAGCCGGGGCTGTGCAGACGGGCCGGTCTTCCTGATCTCCCCAAGGGTCATCGCACGACCCTCTGACCGGGAAGTGCGGGAACCTCGGAGGGCAGGTGGAACAGGTTGATGCCGTTGCCAAACATGATCTTGTCCCGCATCTTTTCCGGCATGTGCTTGGCCACCCACTGTGGGTCGTCGAAGGTCCAATGCGGGTAGTCGGAGGAGAACAAAAGGAGCCTGTCCGCTTCCATCCACTCGAGCGCGTTAGTCAGTTCGAGCTTGTCCTCGGGATAGTCCAACGGCTGAGTCGTGAACCAGATGTGGTCCTTGACGTACTCCGACGGCTTGCGCTGCAGGCCGGTTTCGTTCCCGCGGAGTTCGTAGATCCTGTCCATGCGCCACATCAACGGCAGTATCCAGCTGAATGCGTGCTCGATCAGAATGATCTGGAGTTTCGGAAAACGGTCGAAGACGCCGTCGAAGATCAGGCTCATCACCTGGTTCGCAGCGAGCATCGAGTAGGTGACCATGAGGTCGTGGTTATAGGTCATGAAACCGACCGGTGACATAGGCAGCTCATTGTGTTTGCCTCGGCCGAGGTGGCACGCGACCGGGATATCGTGCCGGCTCGCCGCTTCCCAGATCGGGTCGTACTGAGGATCTCCCCACGAGGGCCGCCCCTCCGCGTCGATCAGCACCTGGCTGTAGTACTCGTGTCCCGCCCACGTCTCGATCTCGCGCGCGGAAGCCTCAGGAGCGGACATGGCCGCCACGATGGAACCACGGAAGCGCTTGTGCCAGTTGTTGCGACTGTCGAGCCAGTGGGTCTCCTGCCACCGGTTGATAGCGAAGGCGACCGCATGAGCCTCTTCCGGTGTCTGCGCCGCTGGTCCGGCGAGCGGGCCKAGGATGGCAATGTCGGACCCTGCTTCCATGATCAGCTGGCGGAACGTCAAGTCCGGGTCCGAGCCTGCGAAGTTCCCGTCGTCGGGGAAGCTGTCGGTGCGCATCGCCATCGCATTGGCGTAGTCCGGAGCGTCGTAGTAGACGGGGTTGCCTGAGCCCACAGCGCGAGCGGCGAAAATCCTTCGAAAAGGCTCTGGAAAGTACTCTTCCAGTTCTCCCACCCGGGACGTGGGGTGTACGTCGCAGTCCACCACGCGCACCGGGGTCGTCACCTCCGAGGCGACGTGATCCGTCTCGATCTGCATAGTCATCGGTCGTTCCTCTCGATTGAATGGCGTCAAACCAACGCGGGCGAGGACAGGCCGAAGAGCCGCGCGGCATTGGCGCCGAGAACCTTCGCCCGCTGTTCGTCGGACCAGCCGGCAGGTAGATCTGCCCGAGTGCTGAGCTGCCACTCGGGGTAGCTCGAACCGAAAAGCAGCATGTCTTCCTTCCCCGTCATGCGGAGCCACTCCTCCGCGAAGTCCGCATCGATGGGAGGCCCGTCGAGCGCGCCGTTCACGAAATAGACATGCCCCRCGAGGTAGTCGCTCGGAATGAGCGGCGCCCACGGGGTCTGCTCCAGGTGCGGACGACCGAAGGTGTCCATGCGCCAAATGAACGGAGTCAGGATGTCCGCTGCGCCATCGCCGAAGATCACCTTGAGATCCGAGAACTCGGCGAACACGCCCTCGGCGAGCATGTTCATCAGGTGCCAGATGTACGTCATCCCCTCGTACGCCGCGTGATGCGAATACGTCCGCGTGGTACCCGACGGTGTCGGCGGGTGGGTGACGCCGAGCCCCTTCTCAAGATGAATCGCGACGGGCAGGCCCGCGTCGACGGCCGCACGCCACAACGGGCGGAACTGCGGACGCCCATAAGGCACCTGCGTCTGAGTCGGCAAGCCGATCTGCACCATCTTCGGGTGGTTTCTCCACTTGCCTATCTCGGCAACGGCACCGTCGATGTCGGTGGGGTGAACCCGGATCGTCCCCCGGAACCTGTCGGCATAGGTGCCCTGCTCCAGCCAACGCTCGGCGAGCATCCGATTGGTGCCGGAAAGGATCGCGGTGCCAAGGTGCCAGTCCGGGAGAATGGCCGCTCCCGTCATCGGATGGACAACGGCGAAGTCGAGGCCGCCCTCACCGAAGATGTGCGCGCCCACCTTCTCCGGATCCGAACCCGGATGGGATCCGTCGGCGTTCTCCGTGTCCGGCGCATACTTCGGCCCCTCCGGCGAGAACCAGGACACATCCGCGTCAGGGAACCCTCGGCTTGCGAACGGCGCCCGCAGGTACGTGCGAAGGTCGCGATCKGACTCGAAGAATGCGTGCACGCTGGAGTCGATCTTCAATGATTCTGTCCCGGTCATCCGTTACTCCTTTGTATGCCGGAGGCCGCTTCCGCGCGACCGAACCAAACAATTGCTCCAACGGTACATGCGCGCGCGGCTCGCGACAAGGGACTCACGCGAATTTCTAATCCGGATCGAGCAGCGAAATGAAGGACACACGATTCTGAAGGGAGTGCCGATGTTCCGTCTGCAGGTTGCGGACGTCAGCATCCCGTCAGCCGGCGAGGACGATTCGCACGTCGCAGTTCAGGGCCGCCTCGAGCGCAGTATGCAGTCTGCTTTCCGGTACGCGCCGGACATCGGACTGCGCAATCGTGACCGTGACGACCTCATCGTTGCCATCCAGGAATTCGCGGTGAATGTGTCCCCCGATTCCGAAGCGCTGAAGCACGCCGCGCGCGTCGTCGTCGGTACCCCCACTGACATAGGTGATGACGCCGAGCCCTGGTTCCACGCCGAACGCGCGGGTGCAGGCGTCCGAGGCGGTCCTCGTATCGAGACTGGGCCAGTCGCCGCAGGCGGCCGAACTCCTGGCTGAGGAGGGGATCGATGCCGAGGTGCTCGGTCTTCGCACTCTCCTTCCCCTGGACATGGAGACGGTCTTTGAGTCGGTCGGGAGGACCCGGCGCGCCGTCATCGTCCACAACGCGGCGGCCTTCGCCGGTCCTGGGCGGAGATCGCCGCCCAGATCAACGAGAAGATGTTCGGCGAGCTCCTCGAGCCCGTCCAGCGTGTCGTGCGAGGTGCACCCCGATCCCTGCACGCGCCTCCGAGTCGGTCGTCACGCTGCGCGTCGAAGCCCAGGTCCTCACCTTTTCATCACCGCCTCTGCGAACAAGGGAGCGTCGGAGGTCGTGGGGATCAGTGGAACTCGTCGGCGAAGTCGGCTCGTTCGAGACGATCCTTGACCCAGCCGAGGTAACGCGCGGCGTCGGCACCGTCCACAATGCGGTGATCGTAGGTGAGAGCGAAGTAGACGAGTGATCGCACCGCGATCGCCTCGGCACCGCCTGCGTCCCGCACGGCCGCCGGCCGGCGAGCGACGATCCCGGTGCCGAGAATCGCAGACTGGGGGCGGTTGAGGATCGGGGTATCGAACAGCGCCCCGCGACTGCCGGTGTTGGTCAGCGTGAACGTGCCCCCGGACAGCTCGTCGGGAGCGACCCTGCTCTCGCGTACCCGCGTGGCGAGATCATCGATGCCGCGCGCGAGTTCGGCGATGCTCAGCTGGCCGGCGTTCTTCAGGACCGGGACGAAGAGGCCCTGATCCGTGTCCACCGCGATGCCGAGATGTTCGCTGTCCGGATAGGTCACGGTTCCGGCGTCTAGGTCGAGCGTCGAGTTCACGCGCGGGAACACCAGGAGGCCTTCGACAGCGGCCTTGGCGAAGAACGGAAGGAACGACAGCTTCGCGCCTTCTCGCTCGAGGAACTCGGTCTTGTGCGCCTCGCGAAAGGAGGCGAGTGCGGTGACGTCGATCTCGACGACCGTCGTCAGCTGCGCGGTGGTCTGGAGCGACTCCGTCATGCGACGCGCGATGGTCTTTCGCAGTCGGGACAGCTTCTCAGTGGCGCCGCGAAGGGGTGGGAGTTGATTGGACGGAGTAATCGACATTCAGAAGGATCCGACTGACTCACGTTCCGTGGCGACGGTCGCCACGGTCTCCAGCTGCACATCGATGTTTCCCCGTGTCGCGTTGGAGTAGGGGCAGACCTCGTGGGCCCGTGCAATGAGCCGATCGGCGATGTCCTTCTCCAGTTCCGGCAGCGAGACTCGCAACGTCACGGCGAGACCGAAGCCGCCGTTCTCCCCTGAGCCGAGCCCCACTTCGGTGGTGACCGCAGCGTTGGCCAGGGAGACACCGACCTCGCGCGCGATCATCAACAGTGCGCTGTGGAAGCACGCGGAGTATCCCGCGGCGAACAGCTCCYCCGGGTTGGTGCCGTTGCCGCTGCCGCCCAACTCGACCGGCATCGCCAGCGAGAAGTCGAGCCGGCMGTTGTCGGAACGAACCCTCCCGTTGCGTCCGTTTCCCGTCGATGTCGCCGATGCCATGTAGAGGGCTTTGATCATGTTCGTCTCCTTGATTTCACTGCGGCGAGTCCGCTGCGGACGTTTCGGGCGTCGCGGTTCGAATGCCACCCGTCGTTGCGCGGCGGGGTGCTATATGGAGTCAGCGGCCCATCGATACCAGGTGCCGCTGGTGTCCGTGACTCGTTCCGCCAACCCGTCATTGGAGAGTTCCTCGAGGGACCGCTCCACAAGTCGATTGGGTACTCGGATCGCCGTTGCGATGTCCGAGGCATGCCCAGGCGCCTCCTTGAGAAGCCTGGTCAAGAACGTCTTGACTTCATCGGCAGACATCAGCGTCCTGTCCTCTCGCTTGTCTGAGATTCATCGGTGAACCAAACACTTGCTCCGAGATTAAGCCGCTCACCCTCATCCCACAAGTGGCAACCCGAATCTTTGCTCCGATATGCGGGCCACGCCGGAAGGACCGAAATGTGCGCCCGACGACGCCGTACTCTTGGCATGACTACCCAGCCCACCGGAGACGCGCAGCGCGTTGCCATCTGGTCTTGATACATCACAGCCACGGGTCAAGCGGTGTCATGTGTCAGGACATCCCTGACAGTTCTGCATCAATAGATCTCTGACGTTTCGGGGTCGTTTGGTCCTGACACTTCTCCCTTGATGTTGGGGGGATGAGTCGTGTTGAGCCCGTCGATCCTCGTGTCCGTCTCGCGATCACGCAGTGGCCTCCGGATGCGCCGCGGGGGTCGGTGACGACGTTCTGCCTGGAGCAGGGGATCTCGCGGGAGACGTTCTACGCGATCCGGAGACGGGCCGCGGTCGATGGGCCGGCCGCGGCGTTGGAACCGCGCTCGAGACGCCCGAGGCAGAGCCCCGCGAAGCTCAGCGATGAGGTGGTCCAGCAGGCGATCGGGGTGCGGGCTGCGCTGGAGCAGTCGGGGTTGGATCACGGGCCGATCAGCGTCCACGAGAAGATGCGCTCGCTCGGCCTGGACCCGGCGCCGTCCACGGCGTCGCTGGCACGGATCTTCCGCGACGCCGGCGTCGCCCGAGCGGAACCGAAGAAGAAGCCGCGGGCCTCCTACCGACGGTTTGTCTATCCCGCACCGAACGCGTGCTGGCAACTCGACGGGACAGAGTACGTACTGACGGGCGGCCGCAAGTGTGTGATCTTCCAGCTCATCGACGACCACTCCCAGCTCATCGACGACCACTCCCGGCTCGCGGTCGCGTCGCACGTCGCGTGGGGTGAGACCTCCGAAGGCGCGATCACGGTCGTGAAGAAGGGCATTGCCGCGCACGGCGTCCCGCAGCGGCTGCTGTCGGATAACGGGGCCGCGTTGAACCCGTCCCGGCGCGGCGTGCTCGGCCAGCTGGTCGCCTACCTGCGCTCGCTCGGTGTTGAGCCGATCACCGGGAAGCCCTACAAACCAACCACCCAGGGCAAGAACGAGAGGTTCCATCAGACCCTGTTCCGGTACCTCGACAAGCAGCCCCTCGCCGACACACTCGAGCACCTGCAAGCCCAGGTCGACGCATTCGATGCCATCTACAACGTCGATCGACCCCATCAAGGCCTGCCCGGCCGCGTCACCCCGCAGCAGGCCTGGGACGCAACGCCGAAGATCGAAGCACCCCGGCCCGTCACTCCGCACCCGCCCCTGTCGACGCCAACAGACGAGATCCGGGTGAAGAAGGTCCAAGACAGCGGGTCAGTGGAGTTCCACGGCATCCGCTTCGGGATCGGCCGCGCCAGCGCAGGACACAGGGTCTGCGTCATGGACGCCGGGAAGTCAGTGATGATCTTCGACCTGAAAGGAACCCTCATCATCGAGCACCCCTGGCCCAAGCCGGGCGTCACCTACGTCAGCAACGGCCGACCCCGCGGACGGGGCTCCAAGACGGCCTAACCGTCAGCGATGTCCTGATACATCAACTGTCAGAGATGTCCTGATGCAGAACTGTCAGGGATGTCTTGATACATCACACGTCGGGCGCGCGGACTGGTGCCATCCGGTGCACATATAGGTGCACACATGCGTGCACACATGTGCCTCTGATTGACCCGGCATGCGCCGCTGACGATCCGCGTGATTACGCGGAATCTCACCGCGCGCGCCTCAACCCCATCTGATCGACGGTCAGATGTGAAACCCGCGGAATCAGAGGGAACCCGCTCCCCCAGAAACAGGAAAACCCGCGGAAATCCGCGGGTTTTCGAGCGCGACACGTGCCGGATCTGGTGCTTTGTGAGCGGCTTGCGTGCGTCCACGCCCAGATCTTGCACGCGTAGGAGAGCCTTGAGCGCGTTCACGTTCATCGTTCGTTCCGCGGMGAGCTGTTCGCGAGCTGCAAGAAGCACTCGGAGCGCAGCCCGCATTCCGTCGTCCTGCCGAGGTCGACGTAGCCGGCTTTCGTCGATACAGAGCGCGGCTGCGGCGATCGCTTTCGCATCGAGCGGGTCTGACTTTCCGATCCCCGTCCAGGTGCGACCATCGATTCGAGGTGCTTCGGCGAGTTCATACCCGGACTGGCCAACCGCGCCGCCGAGCCGGGCACCATAGGTCCCGATCCCCTCGATCACCCACAACACCGTCTCACCGCCGGTCCTTCGGAGCACCCACGCCAACGCCCGGGTGATCCCGCCTGTCGTGGTCGGGAACTGCTCGCAGCCGAGGATCTCACCGGTTCTGGTGTCCAGGATTGCGTACGTATGAGTCTTGGCATGGGTGTCTACTCCGTCGACAAACGAGTAGGAGCTTGCGGCGATTGCCGTCGCGATCGACCTTCCTGTTGAGGGATAGTTGCTCGGCCGCGCGCGGCCAACAATGGACCGGGAGGTATCACTTCGGGGCAACGCTGTGACGGGCCACGACCCAGACGGGGCGGGCAAGCTTCTAATCAAGCCATCGAGGTGGAGCCGAGCCGACGTTGGCCACAACCGCGAGCCGGACATTTCCCAATGAAGGCACCAAATGGGCCAGCGTTGATCAGAGTCACGACCCGCAGGAACGACCACCGCCAACCCTGCCAGCCGGTCCCGGACCGGCCGCTCCCAGACTCACAGCGTTGATTCGGCGGCTGGTCGCGGACGGAGTTCCGCAGCGTCAGGTCGCGAGACAGTTGGGGATCGGCCGGTCCAGGGTCGATAGGGCGTTGGCGTCTGAGCGACCGCCGAAGTATGAACGGTCGCCGCAGCCGACGTCGTTCGCGCCTTTTGAGGCGAGAGTCAGAGCGCTTCTGGTGGAGCATCCGGAGATGCCGGCGACGTTGATCGCGGAGCGGGTGGAGTGGTCGGGGTCGATCACCTGGTTCCGTGAGAACGTCCGGCGGTTGCGGCCCGAGCATCAACCGGTCGACCCAGCCGACCGGTTGACGTGGGCGGCGGGTTATGCGGCGCGTTGTGATTTGTGGTTCCCGCCGCGGAAGATCCCGCTCGAGAACGGCACGACCGTGCTGCTGCCGGTGCTGGTGATCGTCGCCGCGCATTCACGGTTCGTGACGGCCCGGATGATCCCGACCCGGAAGGACACAGCTCCGAAGTCACGCAGAACACGCGGAGCATCGGCCTTGACGCCCGCAGATCTGTGAACGGCTGGCCAACCGGTCAGAGGGTCGCCGAGAGTGTGGAGACTCTAGGCCGTGGGGAAGGCTCCGGGGAGGTGTGCATGGATGACGTCGATGTCGAGGGTCTCTGCGGTCTCCACAGCCATCTGCTTGATGAGTAGCCGAGGCCAGACGACGCGGATCCGGTTGACGGATAATGAGCCGCCGATGAGTGGCCAGTGTGCCTCGAGAAAGCAGAGCACCCCGATGACGGGAACCCCGTCTCCCCGTGCGGCGGTGACCAGATCAACTTGTGATCGGACGCCGTCGACGAGTTTGGTGCGACCGCCAGACTTGCAGACGCCGCATTCGGCGCCGAGGTCGTCCTCCGTTGAAGCCTCGGAGGTGCGACGACATCGGCGTGTGTTTTCGTACTKACATGCCCGACGTCGGTCGCCGACCATCGCACGGGAGCCGGTCCCTCGACGCGCGGCCGGCGCCCCTCGTTCCTGATCCGGAACTAACTCGTAGCCAGTCGATTTGCTCGCGCGGTGGATCTTTGAACGTGGCTCTTGATCCTGACTGTCATCTCGACTCGGTACCCGGCGGGTACGACGGCCCACGGGGCGTGGCATCCGCTCTCGCGGCAATCGACATCCTTCGCGAGGACGGCCGGTCGTTCCAGCGCCCGAGGGCCATTGCGGTTTTCCCCGAGGAGGAGGGCTCGCGGTTCGGGGTCGCCTGCCTCGGTTCGCGGCTGCTCAGCGGGGCGAACGCACGTGCGCTTCTGGGTCGACATCCGTCATCCTGACGGCACTGCGTCTCCACGCGTTCGCGCGGGGACGCAGTGCCGTCGGATTGGGACCAGCAGCCTTACTTGGCCTTGACCTTGAAGTCCTGCTCGAGGGGAAGGTCACGGGAGGATGAACCGACCGAGATCGTGTACGTGCCGTCCACGATCTTCCAGGCGTCCGCGTCAACGTCCCAGACTCCGAACGGCTGGTTGCTCGCGTTCGAGTCGATGACAACCTCGACGGTGGTCCTTTCCCCCGCGGCGAGCTCGATGCGGTCGAAGCCGACCAGACGCTTGCCCGGCTCGTTCGCGGCGTCGGGGAGTGTCAAGTACACCTGCGGGATTTCCGAACCATCTCGGTCCCCAGTGTTCTCGACCTTGAATGAGATCGTCGAGACGGCTTGGCCGTTCTTCGCCTTGGTCTTGACCTTCAGGTTGGAGTACTCGAACTCGGTGTACGACAAGCCAAAGCCGAACTCGAACAGCGGGTCGATGTTCTGCTCGTCATACCACTTGTATCCGACCTGCAGGCCCTCGGTGTAGTTCACCTGACGGATCTCATTTGTGCCCGCGGGGCGCGTGGTCGAACCATCCGAGAAGACCCCGGGATACTGCTGAATGGACCTTGCGGTGGGGTTGTCAGCGAGTGACTTCKGGAACGTCAGCGGCAGCTTGCCCGAAGGGTTCACGTCACCAAAGAGCAGCGACGCGAATGCAGGACCTTGCTGATCGCCCGGGTACCACGCCTCGAGGACTGAGTCCACCGAGTCGATCCACGGCATCTCGACCGCGGAACCTGTCTCAAGGATCACGACGGTAGAGTCGTTGGCCGCGGCCACCGCGCTGATCAGAGCGTCACCATTGTTGTCGAGTCGCAGATCCGGGATGTCGGAGAACTCGCCGCTGGTGTAGTAGCCGAAGACGACAGCGACATCGGCTGAGGCTGCGATCGATGCCGCCTGCGCCGGGTCGGCCCCGTTGCTGTAAACCACCGTCTGGCCATTTGCTTCGGCACGCTGGGTGATCGCGGTCAGTGGGTCGATCAGTCCATCGCAGTTCATGATCGGGCCGTTGCGGAATCGGAAGAAGGACGAGCACACTGTCTTGGCGCTCACGCCAGCCGTCGGRGTCGTTGACGCGATCTGACCAATGACGGCGATCGTCTTGCCCGCTTCGGCTGCAATCGGGAGAGTCCCGCCCTCGTTCTGCAACAGGACGGTGCTCTGCTCGGCAACCTGCCGCGAGATTGCCTTGTGCTCGTCGTTGGTCACGATCGAGATCGGCGTCGTGGGCAGTGGATTGTCGAACAGTCCCGCGCGGATGTAGGAGTTGATCACGCGGAAGACTGCAGCATCGATGTCTGCGACGGTGAGCTCGCCCGCTGCGATTGCAGCGTCGAAGTTGGCGGGGGTGAAGAAGGTCGGATCGTTCAACTCCTGATCGAGTCCGGCCTTCACCGATTGTGCAACCGAGTGGACTGATCCGAAGTCGGACATGACGAACCCGTCGAAGTCTGCTTCACCGCGGAGCTGCGTGTTCATCAGKGAGTTTTCGCACGCGAACACCCCGTTGATCTGGTTGTACGAACACATCGCGCTATCGGGGGCGCCGCTCTCGACCGCGATGTCGAAGGGCAACGTGTAGACCTGGTGCAGGGTTCGCTCATCTACGTTCGACGAGCTTGTCTGGCGATCCAGCTCCTGCTCGTTCGCCACGTAGTGCTTGAGGTTCGAAATGACAGGCTTCGTGGGATTGCCTTCCTCGATCCCGCGGCTGTTGGCCCCAGCCATCAGGCCGCTGAGCAAGGAATCTTCGCCGAAGTACTCGGTTGAGCGACCGGTGAGAGGGATGCGTTGGCTCGAGACACCGGGGCCGAGGATGACGTTGCTGCCGCGGTCGAAGGCTTCGGCCGCCTGCGCTGCTCCCTTGTCGTACCCGAGGTCGAGATTCCACGTCGCTGCCACAGCAAGCGGCACGGGGAAGGAAGTGACTCCGTCCGTCATCGCCACGCCCTGAGGGCCGTTGGAGTAGAAGATCTTCGGTGTGCAGGGAACCTGCTCCGGGTATGTCACTGTCCCGAAAACTGTCTGTGTGACACGCTCGGTGGCCGCGACATTCATCCAGCGGTACTTCTGGTGCGGGGTGCTCGCGTCCATCAGGGCTTGAGTACGCTCTGCGCTCGTCTTCGCCGTGTTCATCCATGGCACAGTCGAGCAGTCCACCGCGGCGGCCGGCACGGCTGTGGCGAGGACGCCTCCCGTGACCAACAGCGCCGCGCTGAGCAGCGCAGCGGTCGAGCGGCGACGCACTCGCTTGCGATCGCCGACCGACGCAAATTTCTTCAAGCTCATGATTGTCCATCTTCTCTGAAGGGCAGTGTAGAACGCTCTACATTATGTAGATTGCTCTACATTCTCAGAGTAGTACATCGATGTCAAGGGATGGCGGTCCAGGACCTCAGAGTCCAATTTGCGTGTGGCCGGGCCTTGCGGTGCGGGGTGGAACTCGCGCGCGGACCCCTCCGAACAAGCGGAGCGGGCGACGGAACCAGCTCGCAATCTGGAGCGTGATCTGCCCGGTCGCGACGCCGGTGAATGGCGCTCGCGTCGGTCGTCGTAGYAGCCCAACAGGCAAGTGTGGTGGCTGGGTGGCCAGCTGCGCCACCCACCCGCGAGTCATGACGCCGGYAGCGTGAGCGCGTGGTCGCCCGCCGTTAATTCGATATCCGTCGAGCCGGCCACGCKKACCAACGCAGTCGTCCCTTCAGGGACAGTTGCCACAATTCGAATCTTCGCGTCTTCAAGGTCCCAGCGAACGGCCGCCCTGCCGTGAGGTGTGACGAGGCTGGTCTCTGCCCAGGTGAGCCCRCCGCCCGGTAGCGGGGCGATGAGAATGCGACCGTATCCAGGCTCGAGTGCTGACAATCCCCCAAGAACTCGATGCATCCAGTCAGCAACGGCGCCAAGCGCATAGTGGTTGAAGCTCGTCATTTCGCCTGGGTTTATGGTGCCGTCCGGCAGCATCGAATCCCAGCGTTCCCATATGGTGGTGGCGCCCATCGTGACTGGGTAAAGCCATGACGGACACTCACGCTGAAGCAGAAGCGAGTATGCGACATCGACATGCCCTGTGGAACTGAGCGCGTCCGTAATGAACGGCGTGCCGGCGAAGCCGGTAGAGATGCGCGAACCACTCTCGAGGACGAGCTCGGCCAGCCGCTTGCCCGCCCATTCTCGTTGCGCTTCGTCTAGCAGCCCAAAGACGATCGCCAGGGAGTACACCGTCGTGCAGTCGCTGAGGATGCGCTCCTCGTGCACGTAAGCATCATGGAAGGAGGACCTCAGCACCGCCGCCAGCTCGGCGAACTCGGCCGCCTCGTCGGGCCTTCCAAGGATGGCAGCGGATTCCGATACAATGACGGCGGTTCGGTAGGCGGATGCCGTCGCGACAACGCCCTTGTCAGCTTTCGCCGCGTCGGCGTGGTCCGGCGGCGCGTCCGGGTCGAGCCAGTCACCGAACTGGAAGCCCTGATCCCAAAGTCCGGTCGGTGACAGCAATGAACGCACCCGGCGGGCGTGCGACGCCATCGAAGGGAACGCGTCGCGAAGGATGCCCTCGTCTCCGTAGGCCTGCCAGAGCGCCMATGGCACCCAAGCAGCTGCGTCGCTCCACACCGCGGTGGAGTTTACGGGTTTGAACTCCTCGGGAACTCCCATGTACTTGAGAATGTCGGGGACGACAAACGGTACGACGCCGTCCTGGTGCTCCTGCTCGAGGGCGACATCACGCAGCCAACTAGACAGGAAGCCCTTCACGTCGTAGAGGAACGCGGCCGTCGGCGCAAACACGGCGATGTCGCCGGTCCAGCCCAGCCTTTCGTCGCGCTGAGGGCAGTCCGTGGGGACATCGAGAAAATTGCCCCGCATGCCCCAGACGACATTATCGTGCAGCTGGTTCAGCAGGGGGTCTGATGACTCGAACCGACCGATTCGTCGCAGATCCGAGCTGACGACCACAGCCGTAAGGGAGGACGGCGTCATGGCATCGATACCGCCGGGCCATCCGTCGACTTCGACATAGCGAAAGCCGTGGAATGTGAACGTGGGCTCGAACACGTCATTGTCGCCGCTGAGGATGAAGCGGTCGGTTGCCTTCGCTGTGCGCAGGGGACGCGTTCCGAGTTCGTCGCGCTCGAGCACTTCCGCGTGGCGCAGCGTGATCGCCTGCCCTGCCGGCCCGGTGACGGCGACACGCACCCAGCCAACCAGGTTCTGGCCGAAGTCGACCAACGTCTTGCCCGACGGACTCTCCCAAATGCGTTGCGGCGAGAGACTCTGTTGACGCCGGACAGGTGGACCGACGTATGGCTCCAATTTCGCGAGATCGAAGTCGACTTTGTGGACCGAACCCCACGAAGACTCGTCGAACCCGACTCKCTCCCACCCTGACGGAAGGAGGCGCGCGTCGATTTCCTGCCCATCGTAGATGCTGTTGGATACAACCGCGCCCTCGCCGGCACGCCATGTTTCATCGGTGACGATGATCTGCTCGTGGCCATCCTCGAACTGAATGCGCAGTTCGAGGAAACCGGCCAATTCGGGACCGTAGGGGGGCGAGTTCTCCCATCCCAGACGTCCGCGGAACCACCCGTCGCCGAGTGCCATTCCGAGGGCGAACCGGTTCCGTGCCGTGAGCGCAAGTTGCGCGGTGACGTCATGGGCGGCATATCGCAGACGCCACTCGTAGCTGGTCCAGCCGGGCGTCAAGACGTCCTCTGAAAGGGGTACGCCGTCGATGAACGCTTCGACAACGCCGAGCGCGGACACCTGAACAGCGGCTGCGACGACTGTTCCATGGCCCTCGTCCAGCACGAATTCAGTACGCAGGAGGGGTGCCCGATGGAGGGTTGCATCCGCAGCGATGAATCGCCCAATTCGCTCGGTCATGGAATTCTCCTGGATATCAGGACTCGACACGTGTGGAGCCGGTCGTCAGTGGGACCCCATCAGCCTAGCCGATTCTGTGGAACGGTCTACATCCACATGGAACTGTGCATCAACTGGATTGGCGCCTTGGCTCAGGAAGTGGGAGCGGATCGCGTCGACGTCCGCACCCGCAGCTCTGGCGTGAAGATCTCATGAACGGCCTCAGTGCGACCTTGCAGGCGCTCCATCAGCAGTTGGATCGCACGGAGCCCCATCTCGCTGCCAGGTTGGTGCACCGTCGTGAGCCCGAGCGCCGGATGCGACGCGATCGGCACATCGTCGTAGCCGACGATCGACAACTGCCACCCGGTCTCCGCTGTTGCGCGAAGTGCGCCGATCGCCAATTCGTCGTGAGCGGCGAACACGGCCGTGATTGGCGTCCCGCCTTCGATTGCCGCCCGGACCGCCGAGTTCGCCGCATCCTGACCCTCGTCCGTTCGCAATACGACGATCTGGTGTTCCAAACCCGCCTCGGTCATCGCGGCGCGATATTCGCGAAGTCGGATGCCGTGGGCGGACTGCGCCTCCTCCTCCGCCTCCTCAAGGGTGAGATGTGCAATCCGAGTGTGCCCAAGATTCAAGAGATGGTCCATCGCCATCCGCGTGCCCGCAACGTCGTCGCCGGCGATGCTGTCATACGCGTCCGAGTGATCGTGCCGGCCAAACATCACGACGGGTGTCTGCGCGGCGATCCGGTCGAGCGCTTCACTGCTGACCCGGGGGGAAACGGCAACCACGCCGTCCACCTGGCGGTCGACCAGAGCTTCGATTGCGCGGAGTCCGAGACGTGAACCCTCCTCGGCGGGCGCGATGACCACTTGGTAGATCGTTCCCGCGAGTGCGCCCATCACACCCGTGAGCATTCGGGTGAAGAACTGATTGCCAAGATCGGGGATCTCGATGCCGATCGTGTATGTGCGGCCCCTCATTGCTCGTGCCGCAATCCGTGGACGGTAATCCAGCTCCGTCATGGTCGCGGTGACACGCTCGCGCATGGAGTCGCTCACTCCGTATGCGTTGCGCAGCACTTTCGACACCGCTGCGCGGGACACACCCGCCGCTGCGGCGACGTCTTCGATTGTCGCGTTGCGGCCCGGGACAAATGTCATGGTGTAGAGGTTAGCGCCGCTCATGTCGCGCGAAGCGCCGGTGTCGAACCGTGAATGGGTCAAACGCCCCCAGAACTCTTCCCCCTGTGCGGTCGCGTCGAATTCCGCGGGTATAGTCGGGGCGCTGTCGTGATGTGTAGCGCTTCGGTTCGTCCCGCAAGCCGGCTGAGCAGGAGTTCGACAGCGTGCTCACCCATCGCGAAGCCCGACTGATCGACGCTGGTGAGGGACACTGCGGGGTGCCCCGCGATCGTGATGTTGTCGTATCCCGCAACCGATACGGACGCGTCAGACAGGCCGATCGTCGCAAGAGCCTGGAGGGCCCCGAGCGCCATGGCGTCGTTGCCCGCGAAGATGGCCGTTGGAACGTCTGACCCACTCAAGATCTCAGCGACCGCCCCGCGCGACTCGTCTTCGGTTTGCCCGCTCCGGATGACACGGGAGACGCCCTCGAGCCCATGCTGACTCATGAACCRCTCGTACTCCTCGAGCCTGACGGCGTGGGGCGTTCCTGAACCATGAGCCGTCACCTCGGCACTGCGAGTGAGGTGCGCGATCTTTCGGTGACCCAGTCGATGCAGGTGGTCCATGACGAGTCGAGTCCCCTCGATATCGTCGCCAGTCACCGTGTCATACCCGAGCGAGTTGTCGTGACGCCCGACCATCACGATCGGAACTCGCTGGGCCAGCGACTCGAGCCACTCGGTGGCCACGAGCGGCGAGATTGCGACGATGCCGTCCACCTGACGGTCTGACAGCGCTGTGATCGCGCGCCGACCCTCCTCCACGTCGCGACCCGCTGGCGCGATGATCAGCTGGAACCCTGTTCCTTCGCGTGCCGCAGCAGCGCCGTCGATGATCTTGTCGAAGAAGGGATTCCCGATGTCGGGCAGCTCAATTCCGATGGTGCTCGTGGTTCCGCGCATCGCTCTGGCAGCCACGCGCGGGCGATAATCAAGTCGCTCGATCGCAGCGTTGACGCGCGCGCGCATCTGATCACTTACGCCGTAAGCGTCTCTGATGACTTTCGAGACCGCCGCGCGAGAGACCCCGGCCTCACGGGCGACGTCGCTGATGGTGGCCGATCTGCTCATCGTGATGACTCCCTCGTCCAGTATCAGGAATGTAGCGACTTGTAGATCAATCCACAAACCTTTTGTAGATCGGTTGACACGCGGCGCACGACGTGTCTATCGTGGCCTCACCCAAGCACCCGATCACGGGCATCACGACGATGCTCCGGGGCATCTACAGCGCAGTTCCTTTACACGGAGGTAAAGAGATGGATTCCCGCATGACACACCGCCGAGCGCTCCTCGCGGTCGGCGCCGGAAGCGTCGCGTTGACGCTGACGCTCGCCGGCTGCTCCGCCGGTGGATCGAGCGACGCAGATGGCTCCGTCACCCTGAAGTATCTCGTCGACAACGGCGAAGCGACGGTCGTCGTCGCTGAGGCGCTTGCCAAGGCGTTCGAAGCCGAGAACCCCGACATCAAGGTGGAGATCGAGACGCGTCCACAAGGCGCCGAGGGCGACAACCTGATCAAGACCCGCCTGTCAACGGGCGAGATGGACGACCTCTTCTCCTACAACTCGGGCTCCCTGTTCCAGGCCCTCAGCCCCGATCAGACTCTTGTCAACCTCGACGACCAGGAATGGGTCGGAAAGCTGGACGAGAACTTCATTCGCACCGTTTCGACCGACGCTGGCCTCTACGGGGCTCCCATGGGTCAGTCGATGGCGGGCGCCGTTCTGTACAACAAGGACATCTACGCCGAGCTGGGTCTTGAGATCCCGACCACGTGGGACGAGTTCATCGCAAACAGCGAAGCGATCAAGGCTGCCGGCACCGCCGCACCCATCATCCAGACGTACGGCGACACTTGGTCCTCGCAGCTGTTCATCCTTGGCGACTTCAACAATGTGCTCGCAGAGAACCCGGACTGGGCGGAGGAGTACACCGCGAACAAGGCGAAGTACGTCGATGAGCCCGCCTTTGCCGGCTTCCAGCACCTTCAGGATGTCTTCGAGGCCGGGCTGCTCAATGAGGACTTCGCGTCCGCGACGTACAACGACGGCGTCGCCATGGTGGCGACCGGCGCTGGGGCTCAATATCCGATGCTCACGTTCGCGGCTGGTCAGATGATGACCACCAACCCCGAGGCGGCCGATGTCGTGGGAACCTTCCCGCTTCCCGGCCCGGATGCAGAGAGCAACGGACTGACKGTGTGGATGCCGA